>DATMCM010000147.1:0-7648 GCA_035558335.1 Blastocatellia bacterium
TTACTTCTTCGCTCAGCTTATGCCAAAGACTGTCAAAGTCGTTTCGCATTGCCACCCCCTAAGGACAATCTTAACGTCCCAGGGTCCTGCTCGGTCCTGCCCCGCTCCTGAAACCTCCTTTCTAAAGCTTACAACCTAACGGTTCTGTGCCATAGCGCGAAAACGTGACGCGCACCCTCGCGCGAGGTGCGCGTGACGATTTCGCGGACACGACAGGCCCGATTCATCGCGCTTGCCGCAGGCAAATAGTCCTTTGGGTTTCAAGACGGCTGTGCAGTGAGCCTCTCCATTGCAGCTTGTCGCATTGCCTTGATTGGCGGTGCTTGACCCGTCCAAAGCTTGAACTGCAACGCTGCCTGAGCGAGAAGCATCTCGAGGCCGCTAAGTGTCCGGCAGCCTTCGGCGCGCGCGTCGATTAGAAACTGCGTGTCGAGCGGATTGTAGACCAGATCGTAAGCGACTCGGCGGCCGCGCAACGACTCGCGAGGCACCGGGCTCGATGCTTCGGCGTGGCCGCGCATTCCAACCGGCGTGGTGTTTATGACGACCGATGCATCGCTCTCGGAAAAAGCATCGAGCGGAAGCACGTCAACGTTAAAGCGTTCGCCCAGGGCGCGCGCATTTGCCTGATCGCGAGCAAACAGCGCCACGCGAGCCCCGCGCGTCTTCAAACCATGAACGACAGCGTGCGCGGCTCCGCCGGCTCCGATCACTGCGCAGTTTTCACCCTCGAGGGCGACGGCTCTCTCGAGCGGTTCCATCGCACCTCGAACATCGGTGTTGTAGCCGATCAATCTGCCTTCATCGATCACTACGGTGTTGACCGCGCCGACGTCGCTCGCAGTTTGGTCGAGTCCGTCCAGAAAGCGACGGACATCACGTTTGTAAGGAATCGTCACGCTAAAGCCACGGAGGTTCCAGTCGAGCTCGCTCGTCGCCTTCCGAACGAACCGCGTGAAGAAGCTCTCGATGTTGTCGACTTCTAAGGGCAGATAGACGAACTCCAATCCAAGATCCGCGAACGCCCGGTTGTGCATCGCCGGCGAAGCTGAATGCGAGACGGGCGACCCGATGATCCCGGTGACTGCGGTGTCGCGCGAGAGTTGCCGGATGCGATACAGGTTGATCAGCTCATCACAAGTCGGTTGGCCCGCCGCGCTCTCTCTGCCTGACCCGAGGGAGGCATAGGTTAGGAAGCTGCCGCGACTTGGGCCTAGAATCCGGGTCACAACTCCCGCTCCTCCCATCGCAAGTGCGATCAACTGCTTGCCGGCGCTCCTTGCGCGATCGAGCAGGCGCAAGACCGCAAGCGAGTCGGAGATGTCGGTCGCATGCGTGACTATTTTGTGAACGGCGGCGGGAAGCGCGGTCACTCGATCATAGACTTTGTCGAGATCAGCGGGCGTCTCGCGGAAGTTGTGATAGGAGACGATCAGTCGCGAGAGATCAGGCGAGAGGCTCGCGGCTTCGGAGTAGTGGGCGGCTTCGATGTCGCAGTAATCAGCGAATCTCTTGGCGCCTTCCACAAGCAACCCGAGTCTGACGTCGTGGTCGACACGTTTCTGCCCGCCTTCTTCAACCGAGCGGCAAGTGATGACCACAGGGAGAGGTTTGTTTTCGAGGAGTGGTCGAAGTTCGTCTACGTTTGTGAAGTCAAAGTCGCTGAGGTAGTCGAGTCTAAGCTCGATCAGATCGGCAAGGCCCGCTGCGCGACTGATGGCCGTTTGCGCGGCTTCGATTGTTGGTTCGGCGATGACCGCGCAAACGCGCGCGGGGACTTTTGACATGACGCCTCTACTTGGGACGTGGTTTCAAGCAAAGCCGCCGAGAACCGCAAAGCCGTGATCGGTGGCCGGTGACCGGTGGTCAGACTTTCGGCCAGGTCTTCGAGGTTCGAGAAAACTATATGACGCGGAAACGATGCGACTTTGCGAGTCTTGGCGGCTTTGCGTGAAACTTGTCTTAACGTGAAACTTGTCTTTGACTCGACGAGCGTTCGCGGCCTAGCCTTCTTCTTCGAACGCAAAGACATCAGTAGTAAGGTAACGCTCTCCAAGATCCGGCAGCACGGCGACGACTCGCTTCCCGCTCCCTAGTTCCTTTGCGACTTTCAAAGCCGCCCAGCAAATCGCGCCGGATGATATTCCGCACAAGATTCCTTCTTCTCGCGAAAGCTTTCGGGCGGTCTCTTTCGAGTCCGCATACTCAACCGGGATTATTCGATCGATGATTTCGGTGTTCAGCACGCGAGGCACAAACCCAGCCCCTATCCCCTGAATGGCGTGAGGCGCGGCGGGGCCGCCCGAAAGCACGGGCGACTCTTTTGGCTCGACCGCCACGAGCATCACATTTCGCAATCTTTCCTTTAACACTTCACCCACGCCTGTGATCGTTCCGCCAGTTCCGACGCCCGCCACGAACGCATCCAGGCGTGCGCCGGTGTCTTCGAGAATCTCGATCGCAGTCGTGCTTCGATGGATCGATGGGTTTGCTGGGTTATTGAATTGCTGAGGCATGTAGCTATCGGGTATCTCGCGAAGCATATCTTCGGCTTTTTCAATCGCGCCTCTCATCTGAGATTTCTCGGGCGTGAGAACTATCTCCGCGCCAAGCGCCCGCAACACGCGAATGCGTTCGAGGCTCATCGAGTCGGGCATGGTTAGTATCAATCGGTAGCCCTTCGATGCTGCGGTCATCGCAAGCCCGATTCCGGTGTTCCCCGAAGTGGGTTCGATGATCGTAGTCTTGCCTGGCGTTATTATGCCTTCGCGCTCGGCGGCGTCGATCATCGCGAACGCGATTCGGTCTTTGATGCTTCGCATCGGGTTGAAGGCTTCGAGTTTGACCAGGACCTCCGCCGCGCCGGCGCCGGGCAAGCGATTCAGCCGCACTAACGGTGTATGACCGATGGTTTCGAGAACGTTGTTACAGATCTTCGGACGCCGCGACAATTGATAACCTCCGCAGTTGAATTAGACACGTAGACTAACAAAAGGGGAGAAGGTTGTCAGGGGGTCAGTGGTTAGTGGTCGGTGGCCGGTGGTCGGTGGACGGTGGCCGGTGGGACGGTGGACGGTGGACGGTGGACGGTGGACGGTGGTCAGTTAGTCAGTGATTATTGTCCGGTGACAACCATCAAGAACTGGCAACTGACGACACACCACCGACCACCGACCACCGACCACCGACCACCGTCCCACCGACCACCGTCCACCGACAACTGACAACTGACAACTGCTTGCGCTATCATCCGACCTTAAGCCCTACTCATTAGCTGGAGAAACTCCGATGTTGAAGAACAAGAAGCTAGCGGTGCTTGGTGCGGGCAAGCTCGGCGAGATACTGATCAAAGGTTTGCTCGAAGCCGGCGTCATTGAAGTAGCCAATGTCCGCGTAACCGCCGGCCACCAACAAAGGCTCGACCAGATGCGCGAGCGCTTCGGCGTAGCGGGCACGCTTTCAAACAAAGAAGCCGCCGCGACCGCGGACTTGATCATCCTCGCGGTCAAACCGCAAACCGTTCCGGTAGTCGTCTCGGAGATTGCCGATAGCCTCCGGCCATCCCAGTTGTTGATCTCGGTCGCCGCGTCGGTCAGCACCGCGTTTATCGAGAAGCATCTCGCTGCGCCGGTCCCGGTTATTCGCGCGATGCCAAATACACCTTGCTTGCTGAACAAGGGCATGACTGGAATCGCGCCTGGCAAGAACGCTTCTACCGAACACGTGTCGATCGCGCGGTTCATCTTTGACTCGGTCGGACGAACCGTCGTGGTAGATGAAAAGCACATGGATGCGATCACCGGGCTTTCGGCGAGCGGGCCCGCTTTCATCTACATTGTGATCGAATCGCTGGCCGAAGCCGGCGTGAAGGTCGGGCTGCCTCGCGACATCGCGACCGAGCTTGCGGCGCAGACCGTCGTGGGGGCCGGCTCGATGGTGCTTCAAACAGGCGAACATCCCGCCAAGCTTAAGGACACGGTTACGACTCCGGCGGGTTGCACGATCGACGGAATACTCGAGCTTGAAGAAGGCGGCTTGCGAGTGACTCTCATCAAGGCGGTAGTGAAAGCCACACACCGCGCGAAAGAACTCCTGGAGACATAAGAGTAGGACTGAGGACTGAGGACTGAGACTGAGGACTGAGGAATGAGGAATGAGGAATGAGGACTGAGGATTGAGGACTGAGGAGCGAAAGGCGCCAAGACGAATGTACTTAAAACAGATTCAGTCCTCAGTCCTCAGTCCTCAGTCCTATTCCTCAGTCCTCAGTCCTCAGTCCTACTCATCGAGATCGAGTCATCTTCTCACTGCTCTTCTCTGCTCAGTCTTCGTTGTTCTTCCGTTAGCTTATCCTCACCGAGTTGCCGGTCAAAAGAGCGAGTCGAAGAGTGAGATGGCAGCAGCGGACTTCCCGAAGATCGTAGAAGAGTATCTGCAGGACCTGCAGTCGCGTCACCCCAGTCTGGCGGCGGCGAGCGGCATACACGCCTGGGACGGCCTGCTCGAAGACTACAGTCCGATCGCGATTTCAAACGAGATCGCGGCGATCAAACGTTTCCAGGCGCGGCTCGAAAAGGTCCCGCCGCTCGAGTTGAGCCTTTCGGATGTGGTCGACTACCAGATCATTGCTTCGAACATGAAATCGCGTCTGCTCGAGCTCGAGCAGATCAAAAACTTCGAACGGAATCCGCATCTTTACAGCGACGTGATCTCGACCGGTTTGATGCAAATCGTGATCTTTCCGTACTCGCCCGCCGACTCGCGAATCCGTCATGTCATTGCGAAAGAGAAGCTCGTTCCGCGACTGCTCGATTCCGCCCGCGAGAACGTGCGCAAGCCGCCTGCGATCTTTGTTAAGGTCGCGCTCGAAAGCTTCAAGGGCACGCTCAGCTTCATCAAGAATGATCTTCCCAAGGCGTTCGCTTCGGTCAAGGACGAGAAGCTTCAACGTGAGTTCAAGAAATCGACAAAGCTCGCAACCGAAGCGATAGGCGATTACATCAAGCATCTGGAGCGCACGAGGCCCGACCCGTCGGTCAGCTTTGCGATCGGCAAGCAGAACTACGAAGCAAAGCTCAAGTACGACGAAGCCATCGAGATTCCGGTGGAAACCCTGTTGAGGATTGCCAACCGTGAATTGTCTAAAACCCAGGATGAGTTTCGAAAGACCGCTGTTCGCATCGATCCGGCGCGCAACCCGCGATTGGTGTGGGCGGGCCTGCAGGCCGACCATCCCAAAGCCGGGGCCCTTGTGCAGGAAGCGCAGCAACAGCTTGGGCGGCTTGTTCGTTTCATTCAGGAAAAGGGTATCGTGACTCTGCCTGACGAAGACGCTCCGCTTGTCGCGCCGACGCCGGATTTCCTGCGCTGGTCAACGGCGAGCATGTGGACGCCGGGGCCCTTGGAGTTGCGTTCTTTGCCCGCGCGCTATCTGGTCACAGATGTTGACCCGAAGTGGAGCGACAGACAGAAGGAGGAGTATCTTTCGTCGCTCAACTATCCGCAGCTTTGGAGCACGTCGATTCACGAAGCTTACCCCGGTCACTTTGTGCAGGGATCGTACTTGAGGCAGGTTGCTTCACCGGTGCGCAAGGTGTGGGCGCTTGCGCCCGGGAGCTTTGTCGAAGGATGGGCGCACTACACGGAACAGATGATGCTTGAAGAGGGATTTGCGAGCGGCGATCCTAAGATCAAGATGGGCCAACTCGCCGAGTCGCTGCTAAGGCTTTGCCGCTTTGTTGTGGGTATTCGCCTGCACACTGAAGGTATGACGGTTGAGCAGGGAACCCGGTTCTTCATGGATAATGCTTACATGGGCGAGACTCCTTCGCGCATCGAAGCCGAGCGGGGAACGTTTGATCCGACATATCTGGTTTACTCGGTGGGCAAGCTTGCGATTTTGAAATTACGCGACGACTACAAGCGGAGCCGCGGCGCCGAGTACTCGCTTCGAGAGTTTCACGATCGGCTGCTTTCGAACGGCAACGCTCCGATCAGAATGCATCGTCAGTTGATGATGCCCGGCGATCGCGGAAAGTTGATCGAATAGCTCGCCGCGAGAAACGCAGGTTCATGCAGAATCGAACTTTGAAAAAGAGTGTTAGCCTAATCTTAGCGGGACGCTTGAATGGTGATCGACTGCGCGCGACTTCCGCATATCGCCTTGCCTGGGCATCCTGAGTCATAAGTAGAGCCTGGTCACTAAACCCGGGGGAACAAGCGGCCAGTTGAGGAGCGTATTGTCTGATATGCCCATCGAACAGACCGACGAACCGCTTTCTCGGAAGCCGCTCCGCCTGTGGCCAGGGGTAGTCGCCGCGGTCCTGCTGTGCATTTTGAGGTTTGTCCTCCCAATCATCGTGCCCGAGAGTATGGTTATCGGGATCATTGGCTCGGTCCTGGGCGCGTTGACGATTGTCGTGTGGTGGGTGTTCTTCAGCCGGGCGTCCTGGTCCGAACGAGTGGGCGCCGTCATCCTGATGATCGTCGCGTTGTTTGCGACGTCGCTCATTGTCCACGAGTCCATTGCCGGGGCCGGGATGGGAAAGTTGTTCTACTTCTTGGCGATTCCCGTCCAAAGCCTCGCCTTGGTGGCTTGGGCGGTAGCCAGCCGCCGCCTCTCCAGCGGACCTCGGCGCGCTTCGCTGGTCGCCACTATTCTGGTCGCCACCGGAGTATTTGCGCTCGTGCGCACCGGCGGCGTAACCAGCGACGTCATCGGTTCGGATTTCCACTGGCGATGGACGCCGACTCCCGAGGAACGGTTGCTGGCAACCGACGCAGACGAGCCGGCACCCCCGCCGGCTCCGGCACCAGCTGAGACTCCCAACGAAGTGCCGGTGGCCAAAGCCGGCGATGAGCCGGCAGCATCTCCGGCAACTCCAGCCACAGCCAAGACCGAACCCTCCACTCCAGCCGCGGTTGACGCCAAAGCCAACTGGCCGGGCTTTCGCGGGCCGCGGCGCGACAGTATCGTTCGCGGAGTGCGGATCGAAACGGACTGGTCGAAGTCGCCCCCGGTCGCGCTGTGGCGACGGCCGATCGGACCCGGTTGGTCGTCCTTCGCGGTTCGGGGCGACCTCCTCTACACCCAGGAGCAGCGCGGTGACGACGAGGTCGTAGCCTGCTACAAGGTGTCCACGGGCGAGCCGGTATGGAGACACCGCAACGCAGTGCGGTTCTGGGAATCAAATGGCGGCGCGGGTCCGCGTGCGACGCCTACTCTCAGCAACGGCCGCGTCTACACATTTGGTGCGACCGGAATCCTGAACGCGCTCGACGCAGGCAACGGCGTTGCCGTGTGGTCGCGCAACGTGGCCTCCGATACTGATACCAAGGTTCCGACGTGGGGCTTCGCGAGCTCGCCATTGGTAGTCGACAACACTGTCATCGTTGCTGCCGCCGGCACGCTGGCAGCCTACGACGTCGCAACCGGCAAGCCGCGCTGGGTCGGTCCCCATCACGGCGGGAGCTACAGCTCGCCACAGCTCGCGACGATCGACGGAGTCGCACAGATCCTGCTGCTGAGCCCACCCGGCGCAATCTCCGTTGCGCCGGCAGACGGCTCGCTGCTGTGGGAGCACTCGTGGGAAGGCGGTGCGATCGTCCAGCCGGCGCTGACCGCGAATGGCGACGTCCTGATCAACGC
>DATMCM010000148.1:0-18628 GCA_035558335.1 Blastocatellia bacterium
CCCGTCGGGCCACACGGCAGATCCAACACACATTGCAGACAACGCCAAACAGTTCGGGCCGCGCTTAGGGTTCGCCTGGGATCCGTGGAGCGACGGCAAGACGGTCGTGCGCGGATACACTGGAATATACTTCGCCCGCACGCCGTTGCTATTGTTTGCCGCTGCGGTCAACAACTGGCGTATTCCGCCCGGCGATTTATCGGTACAACTTCCATTCACAGTTCCGGCAGCCAATCCGAACAAGACGGTCTACCAGCAATTGAAGTTGATCGGCATCGACCTCAACACCGTTACGCTGGGTAATCTGCCCGACATCACGCCGGACAAGATAAATGCAATTGCCGCCGCACTGGGACTGAAGATCGATCCGTTTAATAACGCGCAGCCCATCTTCAACGCCGAAGACTACCATAACCCGAAGGCGTATCAGGCTGGATTCGGCGTCGAGCGTCAATTGAGCGAGAGCCTTTCGGTAGGCGCGGACTTCGTCTATGTCCATACGGTATACCTGGAGCGCAATCGCGACTTGAACGTGCCAGTGCCGCTTAGCTCGATAAGCCAAATGCCGCAGGCGGGCGATCCTACCCAGAAGGTCGCCATTGTCGACCCGGCTCAGCGTCCCTTCTATGGGTTGCGCGGTAACACAGCCAGCACCACCCCGGCTAATCAGCGTTATTTCGCGCGCCCGCGCCCAATTCCGACTCTCGGACAAGTCCAGGTGCGGGAATCTACAGCAAAGTCGCTCTATCGCGCTTTCACACTCCGGGCGAAGTTCCAGAAGAAGTGGGGCCAGTTCAACGCCTTCTACACTTTGTCGAAGAACATCTCGGACGACGACAACGAGCGCTCTGCGGGCGGTGTATCTTACGAGAACTTCTATGACGCAAAGCCCGAATACGCGGATTCAAACATCGATCGACGGCACCAGTTCGTAGCCAGTCCGGTCTTTTTCCTCCCGGCTGGCTTCGAGGTTTCGAGCGCCATTAGGTTGTTCTCCGGTCTCCCGGTTGATGCCGGATCCGGGATCACCGATGCAAACGAAGATCGCGGAGGGCCCGATCGTCCCTACCTCGGACCAAATGTGCCATTCCAGAGAAACGCTTTCCGCAACAAGGCGGTCTACGGATTCGATGTGCGGGGTTCGAAACACTTCGACTTCAAAGAGAGTATGCGGGTGATCGTAACCCTCGACATCTTCAACGTTTTGAATCTGCAGAACAACCAGATCGCTGGAGCCGCCTCGACGAACTTCTGCCCGGCGGGGACCCAGCGAGACTGCGGCTTCCTTGGGCCGACAAATCCCAACTTCCTTTCGTTTGTTGACAGAATTCCGACCTCGGCGCGAGTGGGCAAGCTGTTGCTCAACAACAACCCTGGCGCGCCGATCCAACTGCAGATTGGTGCGCGCTTCCAGTTCTAGTTGAGCTTGAGTTGATAGCATTGAGCGGTAGCGAGTTAACCTCGCTACCGTTTTCTTAACTGACACCAGAGAGTCTGCCCAAGAAGTGCGAACGGGGTCCGGTAATGGTCGGGGTTTTAGTGTAGCCCCGTTAACGAAACAAAGCGTGAACACGCTGGTTCTCAATCGAGGCGCAACGTTGTCCTGTAGTACCTGTTCGCGTGATTTACGCCGCCGCTTACATAAGCACGAAACTTTTTGCACGTTCGGCCGCCTGCAGAAGTTTCTTTGATTCCTTGGCGCTGTGAGCATGGTTCGCCGCGCTTTCCAAGTACTCAACACCGGCTTCCCGATCCTCTCGGAAGATTGCCATCACTGTGTAAAAGGCATTCTCGCTTGCGAGTGCCTCCGAGTTACCTGCTTTAATGACCGCGGTAAGAGCGGGAAGAGCTTGCTCTCCAATATGGAACAGCGCGCCGGTGGCGGGATACACGCTCAGAGTGCCTACTGGGAGTGCCCTTTGAATCGGGGAGACCGGGGCTTCCTCTTGTAAGGTTCTCTTAAAAGTTATGAGATTGATTAAGTCGTCAATCGCCGCGACTGACCTCATCTCACCGAGGCGCTCAATAACTCTTACAAATCCGATTGGATCGCTCGACTGCGCTTGCTTATCTCGCAGAAAGGCGATGGACCGCTGTTCCTCATCCTGGTAACGGCTGGAACCTGAACCGTCCCTCGCCATGATTTCTACTACCGAGCCCAACGAGACGATGGTCATTGCAGCAACGACGTACAACCACACTCTACCGATCATAAGAGACTATTCCCCACACATTTGCTACTTTCAACTAACTCCCGGCAGTTGACTTGCTACTGCTCCGTGAGCTTCTTTACTATTTCAGCTACTTTATCGACTGCATTCGAAAGGCGATCAGCTGCCTGGGGTGATGAAGCCTCCGCTTGTGCTTTTCTCAAATGCTGTACCGCGAGTGCCGGATTATCTCGAAAGATAGCCATCACTGCATACCGAGCATTCTCGGTTTCAAGAGAGCTGCTATCGTGCGCCTCAATCACCCCGATAAGGTTTGGAAGAGATGGTTGCCCAATCTCGACCAGTGCGCCAGTAGCAGGATATCGTACGCTAGGTGTTATCAGGTGAATCTCCTCAACCCCCTCGAGACCAAGGCGCTCCGACTCAAATACTCGTTTGAATGTTAAGAGCCGGATCAGGTCGCTGATGGCCTCAGTCGACTTTAGCTGACCGAACCGGTTGATTGCCTGCACTACTCGGTCTGGGTCGCTCAGCCTCAGCGAGTCGTCACGTACTATCATCAGGAGTTGCCTTACTTCTTCATTTCTCGATTGTCTGCTTGATTCATCACCAGACTGCGTTCTGCCATCAGGCATTGCTTTCCCCGTAGCGACCACTGTCGCGAACAAAATCGCAATAGCGATTGAGAACAAGGCTATCCACCTCTTCACTAACAACTTTTCCTCCATGAGGCCCTCCTTTACTCAACAAAAACCTATTGCAGATTCCAGGTTAGCTTGGTCGTCCGGAACTTTGATTCCCATTGCCTCTGCGATATCGACCGTGCTCCACCCAAACACGTAGCAAAGCTCGAAAAGTCTCAGCTCTCGCTTGCTGAGGTGGGTGATAGCTGCCTGCAGACTTTCTCTCTGCTCTCGTTCATATACTGTCTCTTCTTGCCTTGCCGAATAAACAATCGCGTCGGGCGAAACGTCGTTCAGGCTTACAGTTGTCTTATGTCTCTGCAGGAAATTGATCACGTGATTTCTAACGACCGTCGTCAGCCAGGTCCTTTGAGAGCTCGCGTGGTCAAAGGACCGCAGGCGGCGGAAGTCATCGTCCATCAGAAGAACAGTGATCTGCTGACATAGGTGATCGATTTCGTCTTTATCGCCTCTATGGCCGCACCGGTGGAGCGATACGCGTACGCGACGAGGATTTCCGGCAGAAGGTCTTCAACAACCTGTCCTAGATTTGCCGCAGGAGTGGGAGTTGCGGCCGCCACAGCACGCCTCCAATTGGCTATCTTGTTTTTGTTTTTCGGTGTTGCCTGTGAGGAAGACGACCGACGCAGTTTGCTTCTTCATTATGGTAGTAGCGAATCGGAAGTCAAGGAATTCCACTCGATCGGCCTCGGGAGGTTGTCAAATCTGGCTCTCAGTAAAGAACCCCCAGGCGATCGCGTTGGTCAAGCGACTCGGATTCGAAGTAGTGCTTGACCCGCCGGCTTCAAAGCTCGTGATCGGTCGCGTGCCGCTCGAAAAACTGGCAGCGCTCGCCGAATCGAATCTGATTCGTTACATTGCGCCGATGACAGGCTATTAGGCCGCAGTTCCCTCTGATCGTTTGCTGTACAGCGCGAAAGGCAGGCTCACCCGAGCTTGCCTTTCTTTTCACCGGTCGCGGATAATCGCACGTTATGGCTGAAGCAGTTCGCGTACGCTTTGCGCCCTCTCCCACAGGCTATCTTCACGTCGGTGGAGCGCGCACCGCTTTGTTCAACTGGCTGTTTGCGCGCAACCACGACGGCGTGTTTATCCTTCGCATCGAAGACACCGATGTTCAACGCTCATCTGAATCAATGGTCCAGGGCATCCTCGAAGGCATGCACTGGCTCGGTCTTGATCCGGATGAGGGTCCGTTCTTCCAATCATCATTTGTCGAGCAACACCGCGCCGCCGCTCGCAAGCTCGTCAAGGAAGGCAAGGCTTACCACGACTTCACACCCAAAGAGCAGAACGACGATCGCACTCTCAAGGAGAAGATAGCCGATCGCGCGAAGGCCGCGTCCCAGACGGGCAAGTCTCACAATCCTTATCGCGATCTTCGACTCGACGAAGCGCTTCGCCGAGTCGAAGCCGGCGAGTCCGCCGCCATCCGCTTGAAGGTCCCGCAACACGGCGCATCGCGATTCGACGACCTGGTCTACGGCCCGCAGGAGCGCGACTACTCCGACATCGAAGACCTGGTGTTGATCCGCTCGGACGGCCACCCGCTCTATAACCTGTCGGTAGTCGTCGATGACATCGAAATGCGCATCACTCACGTTATTCGAGGGCAGGATCATTTGACCAATACTCACAAGCAGGTATTGATCTACGAAGCGCTCGGCGTGCCTGTCCCGCGCTTCGGTCACCTGCCGCTGATCATGGCGCCGGGCAAAGACAAGCTCTCGAAGCGGAAGCACGGCGAAGTCGTCTCGGTGACGACTTATCGCGATCGCGGCTTCGTTCCTGATGCGCTGGTGAATTTTCTCGCGCTGCTCGGCTGGTCGCCCGGCACCGATCAGGAAATAATGGCGCGCGAGGAACTGATCGAGCGGTTCTCGCTTGAAGCCGTGAACAAAGCATCCGCCATCTTTAACTTCAACGAGACAGAAGCCAGGGATTGGACCGACCCAAAAGCTCTGTGGATGAACGCCGAGTACCTGCGCGCAATGCCGATCGAGGAGCTGGTGACGATGGTTGCCGAGCAGTTGAAGCTCGCGGGTTTGTGGCGTGAGGAGTACGGCACCACGGAAGCCGGTTGGCTCTCGCGAACCGTCGACTTATTGCGCGCGCGTTACCGCACTTCGGTGGAATTCGCGACCATTGGGCGGCCTTACTTTTCGGACGAGTTCGAATTCGAGCCAACGGCGATCAGAAAGAATCTCAAGGATGAGCGGCTCAAGCACCTGCTGCCGGCGCTCGCGGATCGACTGGAGCTAGTCGAGCCTTTCTCGCACGACGCCACCGAGGCGGCTCTGAGAGTCTTATCAGAGGAGCAAGGCGTCAAGGCTGGACTTCTCATCAACGCCGCCCGCACCGCCCTCACTGGCCAATCGGTGGGCCCGGGAATGTTTGACATAGTGGTAACCCTGGGCCGCAAGAGGACGGTCGACCGGTTGAAGCGCGCAGTCACACTAATCACGGGTTAGCAGCCGAGTTTGAAGATTTACGTGTACCCAAAGAGGTTAAGCGCTGGTAGATTCACGACATTCCACATTTGAGGGAATAGGGGCGACCCTTCTCGGTCCCTTTGTCAGCTCGTTGCTTTCGATGCCCGAGCACGGGTCGCCCTCGCGAACGAATCTGAAGACGATGAGCAACTGGAGCCTCCAAACCAATCATCTCGACTGATCAAATGATGGAAAAACAGTCTGGAAAAACCACTCCGAGCGGCATAGAGCCAGTCGACAGGCTGATGGGCGGGCTAGACAGCGAACAACTGTACATTGTCCACGGCGAGGCGCCGGCCAGGAGCTTGTTTGGGATCAGCTTTCTGATCGAAGGTCTAAAGCGCGGCGAGCAAGTGGCGCTTGTCAGCGGGTGCTCCCCGGCAGACGCGGCAAGGCAATTCGCTCGCCTGGGTTACGATTGCCTGGAAGACATATATGATGGCCGCCTTGTAATCCTTGAAGCCTCCAACGAACCCGGCGACCGCGGCGACCGATTCCTACAGCTCGCTCCGTCGCTCCGAGAGCTGGAATGGCTGCTCGGCGAGACCCATCCTAACCGCCTGGTATTCGATGGCATCCCTGGCTTTGTGGTGAACGATCAAACCAAACTCGAAGCTCGGATCGCTGAGTTCGCATTGTGGACGAGGTCGCTTGGCGCGGCCGTTCTAGTGATCGGAAGCGAAGATAATTCGGAGCTTACCCATCTCTTTAAGCCTTATGTTGCCGAGTCGTTTCGATTTGAAGGACGAGAAGCCGTCGATAACGCGACGCAGTTCATAGTATTCGAAAAATCGCTCGCGCTTGAGGACCGCGCAATCGAGGTTGATCCGAAGCGTGGGATTTTTCTGACGGATCGCAGACCCGCTTCAAAGTTTGCGGGGGCATCCTCGGCCGCCCCTCGATCCGAGTTTCGGCGGCGCGAGAGCGAGGCGCCGGCTCCAACAAAACCATTCGCCGTTACGCCCAACGACGAACAGGCCGCGACTCGGCACCACGTAGCACGGCGGCGCGATAATGAACAGCGTCTCCTTCACTTGGATCTCGCAAGTATCGAAGACGCCGTCGAACGTTTGGAGGAGCACAAGGACTGCAGGGTAACCCCCGGCCCTCGAACCGCGACATCCGGCGCTTCAGCCGAATCGCCATGCACTTCAAATGAAGTCGGTGCTGAAGAACGAGGAGTTCCAGAGTTTGATCTCGTATCGGAATTGTTCGGCGAACTGGCAACCGTTTTCTTTCCCGGCGACCTTGGGCAGCCACAGCCAACTCCCCCTAGCATTAAGGAACCGAGTCCGCGTACCGGAGCTCTCGGCGAGTCGACTCCTGCCGGTAGTCAGCCGCCAAAGCCGGTCGAGCCTCAGCCTTCGCGCGCGCAACCGACTGGCGGCGAGCCTGGTTCATTGCGACCCTCGAAGCACAATCGCGCTTCGGATATGAGGATTGACGCGACGATCGCTGCCAGGGCCGTCGAGACGCTGCTCCGTCAGCCGAAGACGAGAAGTTCTCGACCCGCCCCCACTGCGACAGCGGAGCCGGCATCCGCCGCGCAAAAGGGACAATCTGTAGAAGCCGGAAACTTCAAAGTCCTGGTTATAGACGACGACACCGACTCTTGCGCGTTAATCGCCGAATCTCTTCGCGACTTCACCGTCGAACAGGTCCACGATGGTGTCAGCGCGTTGGGGAAGCTGATCTCTTACAAACCCGATCTCGTCGTTTTGGATGTCGACCTTCCGGTCGTGGATGGGTTCAAGGTCCTGGCGCATATTCGCGCGAGTCTCAACGTGCCGGTCATCATCGTCTCGGGAACTTTGCTTCGGGCAAGCGACCGCGTGCTGTCAGCGGAGCTTGGCGCCGACTACCTGTTGACGAGGCCGTTCAGCGCGAAAGAGCTCCGACACAAGGCGCGACAATTGATCGCTCGTTATCGCGGCATCGACTCATGGATCATCGGTCCACAAAGCCGCGCGGCGGGTTATTCGGTCAGATCGTCGGATCGAGCCGACGAGGTCGCCGGAAGTGACGAGCAATTGTTTACACCTTATCGTGACTTCGTTGAAGAGTTAGAAAACAGGGTTAAGGGAGTGCTGAATCAGGGCTCGGCGCTTTCGGTAGTGGGCTGCCGCGTCCCTCAGATGGCCACCGCGCAAGGCTGCGTGGCTCAGGCGCGGCTCCGCGAACTCGTGCGCAGAGTGGTGCGTGAAACTGATCTAACTTCTACTAACCCGCCCGGTGATGTGGTGGTATTGTTAGCGGACGCTGGGACGAGCGGCGCGCGAGCTTTTGCGAGTCGCTTGCGCGAGACGGTCGCGCAAAAAATGAACCAGGAGCCTTCGCTTTGGATGCGAAGCTTCCCGGAGCTTGAAGAAATCGGCGAGCCGGCGTCTTCGCCAGCCAAGGCAACAAATGGCAGCAGCATCGGCCGCCGCGCCACCGACAGTTATTCCCGCGGCTGAGTCGATGCGGAGAAACCCTTCACCCGAGCGGCAAACTACCCCAGCGGCCAAACCGAGAACAAGAGTGCAGGCTTCAGCCTCGTCTTGGTTCGCGCAAGGCCAAACCCGGCTAAAAGCCTGAACGCGATGCCGTAGTTTTCCCGGAACGCTATCACCCGACGGTGCCGCCTTTTGCACCTCGTTTCCCCGCTCATACTCGTCTGAACCGACGCGCTTTGAACTCGTAACGAGGCAGGCTGCTCGCCGGCGCTTGTTCGATGTTGACCCGAATGTTGAACTGGCGGCGAAACGCATCCTCAATTGATCGCGCGATTGCGTCGAACGGCGTTCGATCGGCGGACTCACATCGGATCACCAATTCATCCAGACCAGCGACACGGTGTATGCTCACTTCATACTCAGCGACATCTGACCTGCTTCGAATCAAGTTGTCGATGGCGCTTGGATACAGGTTAACTCCACGGACGATGATCATGTCGTCCGAACGGCCAAGCACGCCGCCTTTGATCCGAGCGAACGAGCGCCCACACGAGCAGCTCTCCGTGGTCACCTCGACGATGTCGCCCGTACGATAACGAAGGACCGGCATCGCTGCGCGGCCAAGGTTGGTTATCACTAGTTCGCCACGGCTGCCTTCTCCGACGGATTCACCGGTCTGCGAGTCGATTACTTCAAAGATGAACTCCGCCTCGTTCAAGTGAATCGCGCCGGTTTGGGCTTCGCAGTCGAAAGCCCACGCTCCAGCTTCGGTCGCGCCGGCGTGATCGAAGCAGGTCACGCCCCACGCTTCCTCGATCGCTCGCTTTACGTTCGGGAGACTCGCGCCAGGCTCGCCAGCGTGGATGCTTCGACTAACTGCGGATGATGTAAGATCGACTTCAAGCCGCCGCGCGACGTCCGCAAGATGAAGCGCGTAGGTCGGCGTGCACACCAGCACGGTGCACTGATTGTCGATGATCGTTTGCAACCGCTGTTCGGAATTCATTCCTCCGCCTGAAATGCACATCGCTCCCACGTGCCAGGCTCCTGCGATCGCCGCCCAGTGACTGAGGTAGGGGCCAAACGAAAACGCGCAAAAGACGGTGTCGCCTTTGCCGACGCCCGCGCCGCGATAAACATAACCCCAGCAGCGCTCCCACCACTCCCAGCTTTCCTTAGTGTCCACGCACTTGAGCGGTGGCCCGGTCGTGCCCGACGTCTGATGAAAGTATCGATAGCCGGAGATCGGGTAGGTCGGCCAGCGGCCGAACGGTGGAGTTGCCGCCTGATCTTCGATCAGCTCGCTCTTGGTGGTAAACGGTAGCGCACGCAGGTCGTCGGAGTCCCGAATCTTGCTCAGATCGATCCCGGCGACGCGAGACTTGTGCCGATAGAACTCGTTAGGTTTGATCTCGCCAATCAACAAGCGCAGGCGCTTGTCTTGTAGCTCGCGCAGTTTATCTCTTTGGAGCGTTTCAACCTGGTGATCGTAGAACTGCACGTCGTTGCCTCTCAGATTTGCTGCGCCATTCGACTATTCCAGTTCACGTTTCTCGCAAACACGCCAAGACTCGCAAAGCTGAGAGTGTCTGCTACAGAGCCATTATCGGACTTGCGGCTTTGCGAGAAACTCGATCTAAACTTTCGCCCTAAACTCCCGAGAAACATCTCCCAGCGCGTGTTGAATCAGGGTCATCGCTACGATTGCGGCGGTCTCGGTTCGCAGAGTGCGTGGACCGAGCGTGACTGATTTGACGCCGCGCTCCGCAAAAAGGCTTAACTCGTCGATGCTCCATCCGCCTTCAGGTCCTATCAAAACCGTGACGGCGGAAGGGCCGTTGGCTTCTGCGAGTAGGTTATTAACAGGCGCTCCGCCTTTCTCGGCGAAGACAACGACGGCGCGCCCTTCCGCTTGCTCCCCTATAAGCCGCGGAGCTTCGCTACCGAGAAGCTCCTCAACGATCATTGGGGTTCTAATATCAACGATCGTGCGGCGTCCGCATTGCTTCAGCGCTTCAAGCGAGATTCGCCGCCAGCGTTCGAGTCTCTTCGCGGACCTTTCGTCGGCGAGCTTCACATCAGCGTGATCCGTTATAAGCGGGATTATCGTGCCGACGCCAAGCTCGGTGGCTTTCTGAACTATGAAGTCGAACTTTTCTCCTTTTGCGATCGACTGCCCAAGCGTGAGACTGATTGGCGGCTCGACCGCATCGAGAAGTTCGTCGAGCACTTCAAGCTGCGCACGATCGCTCTCGATCTTGAGAAACCTGCACCGATACTCGCGACCGCAGCCGTCGAAAACGTATGCGTCATCTCCCGGCTTCAGGCGCAGTACACGAGTCAGATGATGAGTCTCGTCGTTGGAGAGCATCACCCGCGCGTTGTTCATCGTTTCGGGCGGGCCATAGAACCTGCGCCGTTGCATCGATGATGACTCCTCATGTAGGGGCGGCTCTCCGTTGCCGTCCCTCATCGCTCATCCGGTCCATCCGAGGGGCGGCCACGGAGGGCCGCCCCTGCATGCTATTGGCTTCGCCAAGATCACTATTGTCTGCGTGCGATCAGCGCAGACCATTCGCCTAACTGTCGTCGCTCTACGATGGTCAGGCCCGCGCGTGTTGCTGCGCTTTCAACGTCTGCTTCAAGCGCAGTCAGGATCCCCGACAGAATCAGCGTTCCCGATGCCGAGAGACACGCAGCGAGATCATTAAACAAACTGATGATCACCTCGGCCGTCAGATTCGCGACCACAACATCGAACGCGCGGCCGGCGAAGGTCCCAGGCTGAGCTTCGGTTACCACGATCGAATCCGACGCGCCATTGATCTCTGCATTTTCACGCGCGATTTCGACGGCTTGCGGGTCAACATCTATCGCAGTGATGCGGGAACCCGGAGCGAGCAATGCCGCGGCGATTGCAAGAATGCCCGTGCCAGTCCCCACGTCCAGCAATCGGCCGCTGCTCCAGTTTGCCTCGATGGCTTCGAGGCACTTCCGGGTGGTCTCATGGGTGCCCGTCCCGAAGGCCATCCCCGGGTCTATCTGAACGACTACGCGGCCGTTGCTTTCGCCCGGCAGCTTCCACGAAGGCGCGACTATCAATCGGCTGCCGATCTCGATCGGCTCGAAGCCTTCTTTCCATTTCTGCATCCAATCCTGATCCGGGACGGAAGAACAAGAGACTCCCCGCAGCTCACCGGATCTGCCTACCCTCGCGAATTCGGCGTGGAGTGCGCCGGCGATGCGCTCGGCATCCGCCCGCTCGTCAAAATACGCGCCGAGTTTCACCGCATCATCCCGCTCTTCAAGCGTGACGATGCCAGAAGTGCCAAGCTCGAAAAGCAACGACCCGGCGAACTCTTCGGCCTCGCGAGGAACTTCGACCTCGATCAGCCGCCACATCTTTGGATTCATCATTTCTGCGCTCATCGACGTTCATCCGCGGGTCATCCTTGAATCCCGAGCTCATTTAGCGTTCGCTCGTCGTCGCGCCATCGTTCACGCACCTTTACGAACAGGCTCAAAAATACGCGCCGCCCCAGAAGCTTCTCGATATCCAGCCGAGCGGCGGTTCCTATCTGTTTCAGCCGCTCTCCTCCGCGACCGATTACAATTGCCCGGTGAGACTTTCGCTCGACATAGATCAGGCAATTGATTTTCGTCTTTCCGCCCGCGTCTTCCCAAGCCTCGGTCACGACCGCAGTCACGTACGGCAGTTCGTCTCCGGTCACTTGAAGGATCTTTTCGCGCACGAACTCGGCGGCCATGACCCGTTCTGACTGGTCGGTCATCTCGTCTTCTGGATAAAGCAATGGACCTTCAGGCAGATACTCGAATACCTTGCGCACAACCAATTCTGCTCCATCACCAGTGAGCGCCGAGATCGGGACGACCTCTGCAAAGTCTCGCTCGCTCGAGTAGGCCGAAATCAATGGGAACAACTTTGATTTGTCTTTTATCGCATCCACCTTGTTCGGGATGAGGAACGCGCGCGTCTCTATGCGCTTCAGCATGTCGAGCACGAAGCGGTCACCGCTACCCATCGGCTCGGCCGCGTCAATCATCAGCAGGATCAAATCGACGGTCGCGAGCGCATCGGCAACGATGCTCATCATCCGCCGATTCAGTTTGTAGCCAGGCTTGTGAACGCCCGGCGTGTCGAGGAAGACTATCTGCCCTTCAGGTCGGGTCAGCACTCCACTGATTCGCGTTCGGGTAGTTTGAGGTTTGTCGGAAACGATGGCGATCTTCTCGCCGATGAGTTTGTTGAGCAGCGTCGACTTTCCGGCGTTAGGGCGCCCGACGATCGCAACGATTCCGCACTTGCGATGTTCCTGTTCCGTTGCATCTTGCTGATCCGGCATGTGAACTTATTAAGACCACAGTAATAACCATGCGGGGTTCTACTGCTTATTGTTTATCCGGCTCTCGTCCCGTTGGGTACTTGTTGCTCGGGAACGGCCAACACGGGCTTGAGCCCGTCGGTGTATCCTATGTCGAACACCATTCCTTCCGACACTTCGCCCATCATCTTTCTCGGTTCGAGATTCACGACGAAGAGCGCCTGTTTACCTTCGATCTCTTTGGGCTCGGGGCGCTCGTGCTTCATCCCAACGAGTATTGTCCTCTTATGATCACCGAAATCCACCGAGAGCTTCACCAGCTTGTCCGATCCCTTAACGTCTTCAACCCGCTCGATGGTTCCAACCCGAACATCTATCTTGTCCAGCACGTCAGGCGAAACCAACTCTTTGACCGGCGCTACCATTGGTGGTTCCATTCGAGCTTCAGTCGCTGGATGCCGATGATTCGGCGTGACCGGCGGCCGGCTCGTCTATCTCACGAAGCCGCACGCGATTCACGTGCTTGCTATCCGCTTCGACGACTTCGAATAACAGTCCTTTGAATTCGAGCTTCTCGCCGACAGCGGGCACGTGCCCAAGCTCGTTGGTGATCAGACCCGCAACGGTAGTGAAGTCGTCGGCTTCGACCTCTCGATCGAACAGCAGTTCTACTTTTCTTATTTCGGCGCTCCCATTGACCAGGTAGGAGCCGTCCTCTTCGGGGACGATCTGTTGAGCGTCCGCTCCTTCGTCCTCGTCTTCGATCTCGCCCAGTATCTCTTCGATGATGTCCTCGATCGTCACAAGCCCGGCGAGCCCGCCGTACTCGTCAACGACCATCGCGATCTGCACCTTGGCCTTCTGCATTTCTTCGAGCAACGCTCGAACCGACTTGCTCTCAGGGACAAAGTAGACTGGGCGCATACACTCGGTCACCGGCGTGGTCATCTTTCCTTCCTCGCAAAACGCCAGCAGGTCCCGCACATATACTATGCCTTCGACGCTGTCGATCTGATCTCGGTAGACGGGGATGCGCGAGTACTTCGATTCAATGATCAAGGCGCGCGCGGCGGCAACCGTCGCGTCGGCTTCGATGGCGACAATCTGGGGCCTGGGCTGCATGATGTCGCCGACCAGCGTATCGCTGAAGTCGATGATCGATTGGATCAGCTCACCCTCGGATTCCTCGATTATGCCCTCTTCTTCGCCTACGTCGATGAATGCCTGTATCTCATCTTTGGCCTCGTCGTCTTCTGCTTCGGCGTTATCCGCTTCGAGCGCGGGCTTTCTCATCCGGTGCAGCAGCGTGCTGATCGGAGTCACGACGATCGAGAGCGGAACGTAGAAGAGCCGGAACACAGGCAGCAACATCCAGAACACTGCTTCCGGGTTGTTCTGGGCTATCAGGCGTGGCACCAACTGGCGGAACAAGACGATGACGATGAAAACCGTGACGAGCGTCAGTCCAATGGCGGCCCGCTTACCGGTAGCCGCAAGTAAATCATCGAGAAGAATAGCGATCGCCGCTATCGAGAGCTGCGTGCCCATGATGAGTATCAGCTCGAATCGACGCCGGTGTTCCAGCAGCTGGCGAAAGAAAACGGCGCGCGAACTCTCGGCCCGATCGGCGGCCATCACCCTGAGCGACACTTCACTCAGCGATTCATAAGCGCTCTCGATTGTGGAAAGAAAGACCAGCGTCAACAAAACGATGCCGGTCACTATTAATTCGGTCAACATGGTCTGAAGTGCTGAGGACTGAGGACGGAGGGTTTCCGCGAGTCCGTGCTCACTCAGTCCTCAGTCCTCATCGCTCAGTCCCTGTCCAAAAGGGTGCGCCGCAGCCGCAGCTCGAGCCGGTTCATCTCGCCGTTGTCGTTCTCGTGATCGTAACCGCAGAGGTGCAGCACTCCATGAATCAGTAACTCGCTTACTTCGCGCTCGAACGAGTGGCCGACCTCGCGCGCCTGCCTCAGCGTCGTGTCGGTCGAAATCACCACGTCGCCGAGATTGACATCCTCAGTAGCCGCCGATCCTCCCGCTTGTTCGTCCGAAGACGGAAAAGAAAGCACATCCGTCGCCGTGTCCTTGCCCCGGAACTCGCGATTCAACCTCCTGATCACGCCATCCCGCACAAACGCAACCGTCACGCTGGCATCCGGGCGCTGAAGCTTCGCGAGCGTTTCTCTCGCAAGCTTCGCAACACCGCGCCGGTCTAAACGAGCGAGCCGCTGCCGATTCACGACTTCTATGGCCACGCTTGTTCTCAGCGAGCTCGACCTTTACCGGCTGCGGCCGGCCTTGCTTCCGGGAGCTCGGGTTCAATACGCGCAACCTGCTCGACGCCAGCCGAAGCCGCGCGGTTGAAGTCAAACCCAGGATATGCGATGCGGTGATGATGAATCCCTATCAGCACCTTGGTAAAACTCTCTGCGACGATTCTTAACTCGCGCAGTGTTATGTCGCACTCATCGAATTGGCCGTCGTCGCGTATTCGATTGGTTATCGTATCGATCATGTTTCGAAGCTTGCCCGGCGTCGGATCCTGTACCGTGCGAGCTGCCGCCTCGACTGAGTCTGCGATCATTATTATCGCCGCTTCTTTGCTCTGGGGTTTTGGGCCCGGATAACGAAATTCTTGTTCCAGCGCAGTCGAGCCCGAATCGTCGCTTGCCGTGCGAGCCTTATAGTAAAAAAACTTCATCAGACCAGTGCCGTGATGTTGCGGGATGATCGCGACTATCCGCGGCGGAAGCTTGTGCTCGCGCGCGATCTCGATGCCCTGCCTCACATGGTTGGCGAGCACGATCGCGGACATTTTTGGCGAAAGTTTATCGTGCCTGTTCTCCATGTAGCTTTGGTTCTCAACGAAATAGGTAGGGCGCACGCTCTTGCCGATGTCATGGTAGTAGCAGGCGACTCGCGCGAACAGCGCGTCAGCACCGATGGCTTCCGCACCCGCTTCCGCAAGCAGGCCGACCATAATCGAATGATGATAGGTGCCCGGCGCGACTTCCGCGAGTTGCTTGAGCAGCGGCAAGTTCAGGTTAGACAGTTCCAGCAGCTTTATGCTTGTGGTTATCTGAAAGAGCCATTCAAAAAGCGGCAGCACGATCGAAGCCACCATCGTCGCAAGCACGCCCCCGAGGAAGGCGCACACCGAGTCGAACAGTAGAAGCGACATCTGCGGCTCGCTTGCTCCCAGCAAATCCAACGCAAGCGCGGTGGCCGCATTCAGTCCTCCGATCCATAACCCGGCTGCCACCAACGCCGTGCGGTCGCGGCAGTCCTGCAAGTGATATATCGCGCCCGCGCTTGAAATCAATGTGTAAGCCGCGAGATACACGTCGCCGGACAACACTCCTACAAACACGGTCAGGATCGCGGAAAAAACAAATGCCGCGTGTGCGTCGGTCAAGATGGTCACCAACACCGCGCCCAACGCCAGCGGAGCAAGATACTGATAACCGTGCGATGAATTGAACGGTCCGATCGCCGAGGAATGACTCATCGCGGAGCCGAGGGCAAACAAGACCCGAGCAAGACCAACCGTGACGGCCAGGCTCGCAATCTGAAGCAGGAAGTGCCGGCGCACTCGCAGGTGCTGGCGCTGGTAGCGAACCAGGTACTGCCACAGGACCAGCACCATCAACATCACGATAACAACAGTGCCGGCGAACTCGATCGCGCGCTGGCCGATAGGGCGATGATGCGACGCTTCGGCAAGAAGCAGCGCCTTGGCGGGAGTCACCGTCTCGCCCCGAGCGACGATCGGTTTTCCCTTATCGGCGCTCACAGTAACCGGCGGAATGGCCTCTCGGGCAGCAACCCGGCGACCTTCGGTCTCTGCCTCGCTATAGTCGAGATTGGGAATGATCAGCGCGCCGAGCACCTCACCCAACAGCTTGCGATCGCGAATGTCGTAATCGACCGGCCAAACTATCTTCTCGGAGCGCAGCGACGCCGCGGCGGTCAGCTTGTCGCGAATCGTGCTGAGGTCGGTGACCATGAACTCCTGGCCGCTCTTCGGTTCTCGGCGCACGATCGCGCTGGCCCCGATTCGGCGGAACTGGCTGCGGCTGGCGATGATCGGCGTCATCATCACCGATTCGAGCTGGTCGATCATCAAGTGCTCGAGCTCCGCGCTGAAGTGGTGTTTCATCAGCGCGCTCACCTGATCGGCGTCAAGCGACACACCTATCCGCTCCTCGATGTAAGCCCGAAGCTGGTCGGGTGTTGCCCCGTCGCCTGCCTCCCTGCCGCTCGCAAAGAGTTCCTCGACGACTCCGGTGGCATCACGCGCTGCCTTGATGTGAAAGTCAAAAACCGGAAGGGATTGTGAAGCCGCCTGATCTCGCAGCCGCCTGGTCTCTTCGATGTCGTTGATTTTCAGATCCTCGGGGGCAATTATGTCGGCGGTTGCAACCGCTCCCGTTGGAAGTTGTTCGATGGTCGCGCGCTGGTAGTTGCGCAACAGCAGCATCGACAGCGCCACGATGATAAAAAGGCCGACGCCTGCGTCTATGATCGCCTGATCGGAAAGGCCTGACGAGAATGCCTTCACGGAGCGCACCGCTCTCGCTGAGGGGCCAGGACTTGGTGCTGCGGGCTTGGACATAATAAGAAGTGATGAATGATGAATAATGAATGATGAATGATGAATGATTAGTGATCAGCAGTGAGCAAAGGACTCATCACTCATCACTCATCGCTCATCACTGCGTCATAGCTTGTCTTCGAACTTTGTCTTAGAGTGCTGCTCGTACGCCTGGACGATCATCTGAACCAGGTGATGGCGCACAACGTCCTTTTCAGTGAAGTAGATAAACTCGATGCCTTCGACTCCGCTCACGACGCGCTGGGCCTCGACCAGACCCGATCGCCGGCCGGACGGCAAGTCGATTTGGGTGATGTCGCCGGTGATTACCGCTTTCGAGCCGAAACCGATTCGCGTCAAGAACATCTTCATCTGTTCGGATGTTGTGTTCTGAGCCTCGTCTAGAATGATGAAGGCATCGGCAAGCGTTCTGCCTCGCATGAAGGCGAGAGGCGCAACTTCGATAACTCCCTTCTCCAACAGGCGGGTGACCTTCTCGTAGTCAACCAGATCGAAAAGCGCGTCGTAGAGCGGACGCAAGTAGGGATCGACCTTGTCTTGAAGATCGCCTGGCAGGAACCCGAGTTTCTCGCCCGCTTCGACAGCCGGTCGCGCCAGCACGATTCGATTCACGCGCTTCTGCATGAGCGCCTGCACCGCCATCGCAACGGCCAGGTAAGTCTTGCCGGTGCCGGCTACACCGATCCCAAAAACCACGTCGTTCTTTTCGATGGCTTCGATGTAGCGCCGCTGGTTCGCGGAGCGTGCGGTCACCTGTTTCTTACCGGTGGGATTAAGCCGGGTCTTGGTGAAGTAATCCCGCAGTGTGAAGGCTCGGTCTTCGGCGACCTGCTTGAAAGCCGACTTCAGCTCGTCGTTGGACATTCGCCGCCCTTCGTCAAACAGCGCGGCGTAGTCCTCCATTATCTTTTCGACGAGCCTCACGTCTTGTTCATCGCCTTCGATGATCAGTTCGTTGCCGCGCAAATTCACGCGCACGCCAACAAGGCTCTCAAGGTGCTTGATGTTCTCGTCATAAGGACCGAAGAGCGCCCTTATGCCTTCTTCTGGTAGAGTGACTTTCTTCAATACTGCTGACCTGTCTCCCATACAAAAAAGGCGCTCAGCAAGCTACAAGCTCCCAAGCGCGCGGTTGTCATCTAATTATCGAACTCGGGCTTCCAGACTCACAGGCTGGTCGTAAATCATAGCGCAAAGCTACTACAGCGATCATGCAGTGTCAACCAGACTAGATTCGCTCGTTTTGCGGTGCAGAAAGCAAAGGATGGCTGCTTGCGATCACCAGCCTCTCGCGCGAGAGTTCTCTACCAGTCGCCAAGTTTTATCCGTTTCTTGATCTTTCGCTTTACAAGATCTCGCTTGAGTGGGCTGACGTAGCTGATGAACAACTCGCCGTCGAGGTGATCGGTCTCGTGTGAAACGCAGCGCGCTTCGAGATCCATTACGTCGAGCTTGAATTCGCTTCCGTCGATGTCACGCGCCCGGACAACCACACGCTGCGGCCGCGTAACTTCAAGAAAGATCCCCGGGAAGCTCAAGCATCCCTCGTCACCGACCTGTTCCCCTTCTTCGGTTTCGATCACTGGATTGATAAGGACGACTTTCCCGTTCTTGTCCTTGCCCACACTGCAGTCCATCACGAACAGTCGCTTGAGCAGTCCGATCTGGGGCGCGGCGAGCCCGACGCCCGGAGCGGCGTACATCGTCTCAAACATGTCGTCGACGAGCTTATGCAACTTTGCATCGAATTCGGTTACTGCTTCGGCGGGCTTGGTCAAGATCGGATCGCCGTATCTTACGACATCTAAAATCATCTCAGCTCTCAAACTCCCTTTGTCTTTCGTCTGCCTGGCGTCGTTCAGCCA
>DATMCM010000149.1:0-2280 GCA_035558335.1 Blastocatellia bacterium
AACGGAGGCAAAATCTATGAGCAGAACGATTGAAGCAATCATGCGACACATGGCGCCGCCGCCGAGTCGTCTGAAAAATCAAAGCAACAGAGTCGAGAAGCTGGAAAAGGAAATCACGGTAAGAAAGAGCAGGCGTTACATCTGGTCGGAATCCAGGTTCGTGCGCACCATGCTTCCGTTTCATTCCAATGTCCGAGTCGGCTACAATGGAACGGAAGTCGACGGCAAAAGCGTACTGGACCTGATGAAGCTGGCCCCACCGGAAGGGACAAAGGTGTGGATCCGTATCGAAGGACCCGATGCGGCAGACGCAATGCGCGCGGTCGATCAATTGGTGCAATCGCTCGATGACAATGCCTAATGAACCGTTGCGAGGTTGTCGTGATGCTACTTTTTCGAAAAGACTCCGATTGACGCGGCAGCTTCCTTTGCGCATTGCCAGAATTTCTCGGTCGCGGGACTAAGCCGACCTTTTCGCGCGGCCATGCCAAGCGAGAAGGGCTTGGGCGCGGGTGTTAGTCGCACTAGTTTCACTCGGCTGCCGAAACTGTAATCAAGCACGGCCAGACCTACTCCTGTGCCGGCTTCGACGGCTGAGATAACACTGGTCATGCCATTATGCTCCTCTACCACTCGCGGCTTATTTTTTACTGGAGCAAATACCGCGGCGAGGTAGGCGCAATAATCGGGAAAGTCTTCGCGCGTTAACCCCACGAAAGGTTCCCGCGCCGCGACGGCGAGCGAGACGGAGCGACGATGCGCAAGTGGATGGGTCGGCGGGACCGCAAGATGGACTTGCTCACGGAGTAATTCTTCGAAGCGGAGATCGCGAAACGCACCGCGTTTTGCGGGACGAACAATAAACGCCAGCTGCAATCGTCCATCACGCAGACTGGTGACGATCTTCTCGCTGGTCCAATCGTGCAGTTTCACGTGAACTTTAGGCATTGCCCGTTGAAACGCGCGCAACGCCGGCGACAGGACCTGTGTCCTAAATACCGGCGTATAGCCAATGTGCAGTTCTCTTTCGCCGCCTTGCGCGAACGCGTGCACTTTTCGTACTGCTTCGTCTGCTCGCTCCAATATCGCTCGTGCTTCTTTGAGAAACAGCGATCCCGCCTCACTCAAACTGAGCGCTTTGCCTGTGCGTTCGAATAACTGCACGCCCAGCTCGTCTTCGAGATCACGGATCTGCCGACTCACGGCCGGTTGCGAAATATGAAGTTTCTGCGTCGCAGCACGCAAGACGTTTTGAGTCTCTGCCACAGCGACGAAGTAACGAAGGTGCCGTAGTTCCACTGTCATTCCAACTATGCCCCGACGGCATATCGAGACAAGAAACATCGTCTTTACTGAAGCGCGCGACCGATGGGATGTTGTCGGTAGTGAACGAATTTGGATTCAACTGGAAATTGAAAGGAAGAAAATGAAGAACGGGAAACTAAACGGGAAAACGGCGGTGGTAACGGGCGCTTCGAAGGGGATCGGCGCCGGTATTGCGAAACAATTGGCCGTGGCCGGAGCATCGGTCGCGGTGAATTACGCCTCCGACCGGCCCGGCGCGGAAGCTGTGGTTGCAGCGATCACCGCCTCCGGCGGCCAGGCAATGGTGGTCCAAGGCGACGTTTCGAAGTCAGCCGATGTGGCGCAGCTTTTCGTCGAAGTTAAGGCCGTCTACGGCGCGCTAGACGTGCTCGTGAACAATGCCGCGGTCTACAAACACGGGCCAATAGAGGAGATGACCGAGGAAGAATTCCACCGGGAGTTCAACACCAATGTACTCGGCCCCCTTCTGATGATTCGTGAGGCCGTCAAGTACTTCGGGCCGAGCGGTGGCAGCATCATCAACATCGGGTCGATGGGGTCACAATTGAATTCTCCTAACACTTCGATCTACACGGCAACTAAAAGCGCCCTCGATGCAATCACGCGGGTGCTCGCAAAGGAGTTGGGTCCGAAAAAGATTCGAGTGAACTCGATCAACCCCGGTGCAACGGCAACCGAAGGTGCTCGCGCGGCCGGCGTAATCGGAGTCGGAAGTGATTTCGAGAAGCAATTGCTTGCCATGACGCCACTCGGTCGCATCGGACAGCCCTCGGACATCGGACGGGTCGCAGTGTTCCTGGCCTCCGAAGAGGCAAGTTGGCTGACAGGAGAAATAATTCTGGCCTCTGGCGGTCTGCGCTAGGCCGCCAACTGAGTTGAGAGAAGGAGATTCAAGTGAACCGTTCAAGCAAAGGACGGGTCGGTGGGACCGCCAAGATGGACTTGCTCACGGAG
>DATMCM010000150.1:0-2749 GCA_035558335.1 Blastocatellia bacterium
AGAAGCTGCAGGCAGTGGTTTGGATACTGAGCGAGGGCCACTCGAGAGATCGAAATCGACGCTGGCTTGTCGACCTTCTGCCGGGTCTGTAGGTGGCACCGATGGAGGTGGCACCGATGGCTTCGCAGGAGCCGCCGGCGCTGTTCGAATCATACGTTTGATAAGCAAAGAGTGATGAAGGGGACACTCGACAAAGGTCATCGGATATTCGACGGCACACTCTCCGCAGTACGCCCCAACTGGTTCATCCCTCGCAGCGGAGGCTTGGGGGACCTTCGGCAAGGCGTCAACCGTCGTACCCCTTGGAGCGGAGGCTTGGGCGACCTTCGGCGGGGCGTCAACCGTCGCATCGATTGCCGCGGAGCCTTGGGGCACCCTCGGCGGAATGTCAACCGTCGTATCCCTTGATGCGGAGGCTTGGGCGATCTTCGGCGGGGCGTCGACCGTTTTGTACCTTGGTGCGGAGACTTGGGCGACCTTCGGCGGGGCGTCAACCGGTGAATCCCTTGGTGCGGAGGCTTGGGCGACCTTCGGCGGGCTGTGAACCGTCGCAGAGCTCGTGAGAACCTCGTCTGCCGGTGCGTCCAGTAGCGGCGCTCCGTCGTCAGGGCAAAACAGGTACGAGTCTTCAACGTCGAGTCCGCATACCGGACAAGTCTTCATCACCAGCTCGAGAACTCGCGTGGGCTTGCGTGACGTCATCAGTTGCGGCCTTAAACTACAGGAACTTCCATTGGACAGATGCGTTTGCCCCACACAGGAGTTGCCCCCCAGTTCGTTGTTCGGTGGCAAGTTCTTGGCCCGCAATCATCCCGGGCAAATTGGTGATCCGCAAGGAAGTTTTGAAGGCTGATCACTGGCCACAGGCTGCCGGTTTCAGTTATCCTTGACCGTGATGCGAACAAGTCTCAACCTCTCGAGTCGTCCATTCACCAATCACCGTCTACTTTGGATCGGGGTGATGCTCGTTCTCTTCGCTAGCCTTTGGTTTTTCTTGTGGGTAGCAGCCGAGCACGCCCAGGTAAGTGCGAAGGTCGAGAACCTCAAGCTGCGAATCGAAAATCAGAAGGCCCTGGTGGAAGCTGCAAAGGCGGAACGGGATAAGAAAGAACGCGAGCAACCGAAGATCGTGCTCTCCGAACAGGACAAGCTGGAACTTGCGTCCGCCCGACGTTTGCTCCAGGACAAGTCCTTTTCGTGGAACCAAATGATCTCTGATTTGGAACAACTCGTTCCTAAGGAAGCGCGAATCACCTCCATCAAGGTGGAGACAGCATCTGGCGAGCAGGGCCCGGCTGCGGCCGCAGTTCAGGTAAAGGCGCTGGGCTCAACACCGGCCCGGATGACCGAGATGATGACTAACATCGAGAAATCGGGCGGACTATTTGTCGTCGTTCAAGCCGATCAGGAAGCGATGACCGACACGGGCGAGACCCCGTTCACACTGGCGGTTAGCTACAACAGGCCAACGGGAGGTGCTGCTCGGTGATGCAAGTGCGAGAACGAGTATCGCGCCTGGACGCGGGGTTGCCGCGGGGCAACACGATGCCTTTTGGGCTGACCGGAGTCGAGATAGTGGCGACGTTTGTCGCTGTGGCGTCTCTGGCGATTGCAGTGACTTATTACTGGACGACATTGCGACCCGAGCAGGCGCAACTGAGCCAGCTCGAGCGTCAGTTCGCGGATCAGCAGCGGGATATCAACTTGAACGTCGGCGGTTCGTCGAGCACGGCGTCCCCGAGCGACATTGCAAGAGACGCGCTCGAGAGCCTCGAACAATTCAAGAGCCGTCATTTGAAGCCTTTGCACTCCGGCGAGATTGAGCTGTTGAACGAGCTGAACGCGCTGGCAAAAAAGAATCATGTTCAGTTGGCGAGCGGAATAGACACCAATTCGAAGATCCCGGGGCAGGTCGAGGAAGAGACCTCCACAGAGAAGAAGGCTCCGAGAATAAAGAAACAGGAAGAGATACTGAATGCGTTTCCGGCGCTCACGGCGAGATTCTCCGTGGCGGGCGATTACGCGAACCTTCGCGCTTTTGTGAGCGAGTTGGAGAGCAGCAAACAGTTAATCGTGATCAAGACAATAGGCATGATGACGCAAGAGGCTAAGGTTACCGGGAAAGGCGCTCGTGCCCAGCCGGCTTCAGCGGGCGGGCTGACGCTTTCGATCGATATGGCGGCGTACTTTCGATGAAGTAACATGCCGCGACAAGGAACTCTGAGGAAGCATGGCTGGCAAGGGCAAATCATCTGAAAAGATAAAGAAGATACTGGCGGCGGCACTTGGCGTCATGATGGTGCTGGTACTTGTTTATCAACTCTTCTTCAGCGCGCCAACGCCAAGACCCACACTTGGCACGCGAAATGGGAACGCAGCGCTGTCGTCAATGCCCACCCCCTCGACTCCATCTTCGCAACCGGCGACGCAGGCAGGGCAGTCGACGCCGCAGCCCAGGAATATTTCCGCCTCCGGAGCTCAAGAGGCGCTTTTGGTAGCGATGCTTTCCGATACGACGCCGCTCAACTCTGCAGTGTTGTCGCGACCGGTTGGCAGCTCGAAGCCCAGCGAGCGAGGCAATATTTTCGCGTTTTATGTTGCGCCGCCAATTCCTCAACCGCCGCCACCACCTCCGCCGCCGATCGTGCTGACCGGGCTGAGCCCTCAAAGCGCCATCGCCACCGCACCGCAGAAAATTACCCTGACTGTGACGGGCAACATGATTCCTCCGGATGGAAAGGTGTACTAC
>DATMCM010000151.1:0-6887 GCA_035558335.1 Blastocatellia bacterium
AAAGTAGCCAGGATGAGCCAACGAAAGATGACAGGATTCGAATGCAAGCGCTTCATCGGCAGTCGGCCTCCTCGTGTTGTAGCTTGTAAAAGTTTATCTCACGAGGTGCGCCCAGCACGAGCTGACTTCAGCGCTGCTTCGTTGAAGAAGAGAACGGTCCATCCAACGGGGTTGTATTGTGAACGACTAGAAGCAGTAAGGGCTCATCGAATGAAAGAGCTGGGCCGCGGATTTCGGTGGCGCGAGTGCGGATGGTAGGTTTTACCGATCACCGCGGCTCAGCTTATGCGGCCGGCGTAAAAACAAATCCCGGCCGTTTGGAGGACACTCTGAAGATAAAGATCATCGTCTCCGTTGTGTCTTCGTTTGGATCGCGGCCGATTCGGGAAAGTCGGAATTTTTCTCGAAGCCCGGCTTGCAGCCCTTTCCTTCCCGTTAATCCGCTCACCTTGCAGCGGCGGAACTGAGCCGTGTTCACGCGGCTCCCGCAGGCAATTAGGCCAGCCGTTTACGGCTGGTTCGCCCCGAGACCGTTGGCGTTGAGCCCGTTGAAACGGGCTTCTAATTCAGGCTTTAGTGTACGCGTTCAAGGGCTAAAGCAGCCGGGCCAGCAACCCGATGGACTGGCCTGGGTGGGAAAGTAGAATTCGCGTCCAACGTCGGGCGCCAAACGACGCCAGTAGCCGTGTAAGCGTCAAGCGTCGGCTCGCGCTCACACGGGTGACTTCCGCCACGCCCGCGATTAATCCTGGTCGAAGAACTTGAGCGCCATAGCGCCGTGAGTCGTTGCGCCCCCGGCTCGAAGCGCCGCCGCTACGAATGCCGCTTCGACGATTTCTGCGCGTGAAGCGCCGGCGGATTTAGCCGCCTTGGAATGCGCTTCGATGCAGTACGGGCACTGAGTCGTACAAGCAACTGCGATGGCGATCAGCTCGCGGTATTTCTTCGGAATGGCGCCGTCTCGCCCGACTATGCTGTTCAGATTGAGCCAGGCGGTGAAGTCTTCGGGCGCCAGTTGCTTCATGTCCTTGAGAAGTTTGAGATCGTTTCCGCCATGGTAGTGATCTGACATCTTTATTTCCTCCGTACGGGTGAATAGTGCGTTGAATTCTAACTGATAACCGGGATTACTTTTGCCCGAGTTTCCTTATCGAGAGAATCCCGATCGAGCGCAACGGTCGGTTTCGGCGTTGGCACAAATCAAAATAAAACAGCTTCGAGAAGAAAGTAAAGAAAGGGGCGGTGCCTTAATTTGCAATCTCTCCGCGCCGGCTCTGCGTCTCGGCGGCTCTGCGGTTATCAGGTTTCGATGCTATCTAACCGCAGAGACGCTGAGACGGAAAGCTTGCTACGCAGAGAGGACGACGTAATTAAGGCACTGCCAAGAAAAGGCGAGCGTTGAAGTGCGCTTCGGGTGTGATTAAAAGTGGGACTTGAAGCCTTCAGAGTCTGAGTCACATGAGAAAGACGGTTAGGACTGCTGGCCCTCCGCCAGGAGGGACATGTTTATAGCTGCGAATGGTGGTGTTTCTCGCCCTCCGCCAGGAGGGCCATGTCTGACCCGAAGTATAGATGGTTGAACATCAAACCATTGCTCCGTAGGCGTGGAAGCAACGGCTTCGCAACGTCACATGGCCCTCCTGGCGGAGGGCAGAACCGCTTCGCAATGGATCTATAAACATGTCCCTCCTGACGGAGGGCCAACAACCAGCCATCGACTTTGGTAAAGTGATTTGCTCGCCGCGCGTCCCACTTTTAATCACACCCGTGCGCTTCACTTTGTCAGCTCTGTAACCGGCGTGCGGCTCTTGCCTTACCGTTAACCCGCGCTGCTCAAATTTGTTTTCATTCACCTTGCGTGATACGCTCTGCACTTCTAAACCAGCAGCCGTTGCGCCAACCTATGCCATTCCAAGACCTGAGAGAGTTCATCAAAGCACTCGACAAAGCCGGGCAGCTCAAGCGCATTCGCGCGCAGGTTGACCCGGAGCTTGAAATAGCCGAGATAACCGACCGCGTGTCCAAACAAGGCGGCCCGGCGCTGCTGTTTGAAAACGTAAAAGGCAGCTCTATTCCGGTTCTCATCAACGCACTCGGGAGCCGCGAGCGAATGCTGATGGCGCTTGGAATAGCTGACTACAGCGAGGTTACCGGACGCTTGCTGGAGCTGACCGATGTCAAATCACCGCAGGGCTTGATAGAGAAGATCAAGATGGTGCCGCGGCTCGCCGACCTCGCCAGGATGTTTCCGAAGGTCGTCAAGGACGGCCCGTGCAAGGAATGCGTGCTCGGAGAAGGAAAGTTCTCGCTGCTGGATCTTCCGATCATCAAGTGCTGGCCCGAAGACGGCGGCCCCTTCATCACGATGCCGCTGGTGTTCACAAAGAACCCCGAGACGGGCAAGCGCAACTGCGGAATGTATCGAATGCAGATCTACGACGAGCGGACTACCGGAATGCACTGGCAGATTCACAAGCACGGCGCGCAGCACTTTCGAAACTTGAAGCGCGGCGGCGGAGGACGACTTGACGTAGGAGTGGCAATTGGAGCCGATCCGGTGACGGTCTTCTCGGCGATAATGCCGTTGCCCGAAGACCTGGACGAGATGATGATCGCGGGTTTCCTGCGTGAGCAGCCGGTCGAGATGGTTCGCTGCGAGACCGTAGACGTCGAAGTGCCGGCAAACGCCGAGATCGTGCTCGAAGGGTACGTCGATACGAGCGAGCTTCGAACCGAAGGCCCGTTTGGCGACCACACTGGTTACTACTCGCTTGAAGACGAGTTCCCAGTGTTTCATGTCACCTGCGTTACTCATCGTAAGCACCCGATCTATCAGACGACGATCGTAGGCAAGCCGCCGATGGAAGACTGCTGGATGGGCGAAGCAATCGAGCGAATCTTTCTTCCGTTGATGCAGCGGCAGTTTCCGGAGGTCGTCGACTATCACATGCCGTTCGCCGGGGTGTTTCACAATCTGATGATCGTATCGATCAAGAAGAACTATCCCGGACACGCGCGCAAGGTGATGAATGGAATCTGGTCGCTGCCTCAAGCTATGTTCACCAAGTGCATAGTTGTAGTCGACGATGACACCAACGTGCGCGACTCGAGCGAAGTAACGTGGCGAGTGTTGAACAACATCGACCCCGAGCGCGACATACAATTCATGCTCGGCCCGGTCGATCAGTTGGATCATTCATCACGGTTGCCGAACTTTGGCTCGAAGATGGGAATCGACGCTACTCGCAAGTGGAAGACCGAGGGATTCGATCGGCCGTGGCCCAGGGAGCTTCAAATGAGCGAAGAGGTGCGGCGAAGGATCGATCAGCTCTGGCCGAAGCTGGGGTTGTGATCCAACTATCATGCGCGGGCAAACCTGTCCGAGGAAGTCATACTGCGAGAGCCGAAGACGGTGGAGGAACTTACCGTTGACTCGCTCTCTTCGAGTGCTGTATATCCCACTCGTTGAGAGTGATTTGAGAGTCCAACAGATCTCCCAAGGGGAACCCATCACATGAAGTTGCGCCTGCTCGCCATTTTCATCCTTGTCGTTTCGATCTTTGCCAGCGGGCATTCGAGTGCAGCGGGAGGACAGCAACTCGATCGGTTGACCTCGGCCAAGATTGCTTCCTGGGTGCTCGAGCACACCACAGACGGCAAAGATGCCGAGTTCCTGGTCGTCCTTGCGGATCAAGCTGACTTGAGCGACGCCGAGAAATTGCAGACTAAGGAAGAAAAGGGCTGGTATGTCTACAAGACTCTTTATGAGAAAGCGCAGTCGACGCAGGGTCCGATTCTCGATTGGCTCGAGGCGAACGGGATTGAGCATCGGTCCTATTACATCGTCAACATGATCTGGGTGAAAGGGAAAATCGACGTCGCGGCGGCGCTTGCTGCGCGAGCCGATGTGGGGCGAATCGACGGCAATCCAGTCATCCATAACGATCTTCCGGAACCGTCTCCCACACCTAAGGCCGCTAAGCCGCTGGCGCCCGAAGCGATCGAGCCTGGAATCAGCTACACGAACGCGCCGCAGGTGTGGGCGCTGGGCTATACTGGACAAGGGATAGTTGTTGGTGGCGGCGACACAGGTTATCAGTGGGACCACCCGGCGCTTAAGCCGCACTATCGCGGCTGGAACGGCACGATCGCAAATCATGATTACAACTGGCACGACAGTATTCATTCGAGTAGCGGCAACCCTTGCGGCAATAATGCTACGCAACCATGCGATGACGGTAATCCTTCTCACGGTACGCACACCATGGGCACCGCGACTGGAGATGATGGCGCGGCGAATCAGATAGGAATGGCGCCCGGCGCGAAATGGATCGGCTGCCGGAATATGGATGAGGGAAATGGAACGCCGGCGACCTACACTGAGTGCTTCCAGTTCTTTCTGGCACCGTATCCGGTTGGCGGGACTCCAGCACAGGGAGACCCGACCAAGGCACCCGATGTCACCACTAACTCATGGGGATGCCCGGCATCGGAAGGTTGCTCGGCTTTGACCTTGCAATCAGTCATCGCTGCCCAGCGGGCGGCGGGTATTGTTACGGTTGTCGCGGCGGGCAATTCGGGCTCAGGCTGCGCAACAGTGTCGGACCCGCCATCCATCTATGCCGAGTCTTTCAGTGTCGGCGCACTGAACACGGGACTGGACACGATCGCTTCATTCAGCAGCCTCGGTCCTGTGACCGTTGACGGCAGCAACCGCCAGAAGCCTGACATCGCCGCCCCAGGCACAAGCACACGGTCGTGCTTACGCGGCAACACCTACGGCTCGCTGAGCGGAACTTCGATGGCCACGCCGCATGTTGCAGGCGCTGTGGCATTGATGCTTTCAGCGGACCCAAGCCGCCGAGGGCAAGTGTCGACTATCGAAGGCATTCTGAAAGATGCAGCCTTTCATATCTCCTCGTCTTCGTGCAGCAGCAGCGGGTTTCCAAACAACGTATTCGGCTACGGTCGGCTCGACGTCAAGGGCGCGGTTGACTTGGCGCTTACAACCATTGCACCAACAAGCGCGGTCGCTGAAAGACGAGGCGGACAAGGATTCGTAACGATCAACGCTCCGACGATCACGACTCAGTGGACTGCCACCAGCAATGACAGCTGGATCATCATCACTTCTCAGAGCAGTGGGACCGGCTCAGGAGTGATCAACTATGCACTCAAAGAGAATCTCACCGGGCATTTCCGAATCGGGACGTTGAATGTCGCGCAAAGAAACTTCACGATCATACAGTCCGGAGTACCGCCCGGCAGTTGCGAAAACTCGATCGCGCCACTTGGAATTGTTGCAAACGCCGCTGGATCCCTGGGGACCGTGACCGTCAACGCCGGAGTAGAGTGCGTTTGGACTGCGAAGAGCAACGCGAACTGGATAATACTGACGTCCGCGACTGCCGGTGTAGGCAATGGCAGCGTTTCGTACTCGGTCCAAATGAACAACACTGGCGTGTCGCGAAAAGGTACGATCACCGTCGCGGGACGAATCTTCAATGTGAAACAGAAGGCTAGTTAACCGACGCCGCCAACAAGCTTGTTGAGCGCTCGCGGACGAAAACGCTTCACACCCCCGCAGCTTCGCGAATTGAGCATCAGATTATCTCGCTGATTTCATCGCTGACCGCGTAGCGTTCTCCTGTCGATAGTACGGAATAACCAGGAGTAGTCTGGCCGCGTGGCGGCTATCCGAATCCCTGCTGACGCGGTGCGATACGGGAAGACGACGCCTCGGAGATTTGTGCATCAGAGGTAGCCGATATGCTGCCCGGCTGATGCTGCTCCTCAGGTACTGTCGACAGGAGACCCTGCGCGGTCAGCACTTTCACGAGGGTTCGCGCGGACTTTCATTCAAGGATGTTGACGGGAATCATTTCCAGGGGTGCGCATCATGTTTTCGCGGCGGCAACGAGCCCGATTCATCGGGCTTCTGGAGTTTGGACAATTTGAGTACGTAAGTCATTTACTCGATTGACAGACGTACTTGGGTTATGGTATCCTTCGGACCGAGATCGGAGCCCGCCTGGGCTGTCAACTGGAGGATGCCGTCTATGGAAAAGGATGAAATCGAAGCTGCTGTACTGCATGCTGTCGAGGTCTCGCTCGAAGCTCAACTCAAAGCCGTTCGCCGGTTGCGTGCGGGTCCTCGCGAGGCGAAGGGCGCTCGGAAAGGTACGTCGCAGATCGATATGGTTCATGACGTACTCCAACGCGCCGGCAAGCCGCTTCACGTCTCGGAAATCATCGAGCGGGTACGCAAGCTGCGTGGAATCGAGCTCGAACGCGAGTCGATCGTTTCGACTCTCACTAAGAAGGTCAATCGGGGCTCCGTGTTCGTGCGCACCGATAAGAATGTCTTTGGACTCAAAGGAGGGGACTGAATGTTGATTCAAGAATTTCACTCCCTGCTTGAGCGTGGATGGCGGTCGGCGTTTCCTAGAGCTCGCAGCCAGAAGCGCGCCATCCAACATGCCATCGCTTTGCCGTGCGTGTTTGGCCGCCGCACCATCTCGCGCACGCTGGGTGCCTTGGGCCGATGGGAGCAGGACTGGAGCGCCGATTACAAGATGTTCTCGCGGTGTCGCTGGAAGCCGGAGCGGTTGTTCGACCCGGTGATCGATGAGTACCTGGAGCGCTACCCAAAGCGCCCGGTGATTGCCGCCCTTGACGACACCAAATTGAGAAAAGTGGGCCGCAAGATCCCAGGGGCGTCGTGGCATCGCGATCCGTTGTCGCCTCCCTTTCACATGAACTTCATGTACGGGTTGCGGTTTCTGCAAGCGTCGTTGTTGTTCGCTCATCATCAGGAAGGCGATTATCCGCCGCGCGGAATTCCGGTGCGATTTCAAGAAGCGCCGCCGATTAAGAAACCGGGCAAA
>DATMCM010000152.1:0-8912 GCA_035558335.1 Blastocatellia bacterium
TAGCTTCTATTCGCCACATCAAGAACCCTTCGAAAGTTGCGCGGCTCGTCATGGATCGCACTGACCACCTGCTGCTGGTGGGTGAAGGAGCTTTGCGTTTCGCGCTGGCTCACGGCTTCAAAAAGGAAGACCTGCTCACTGAAGAGTCGCGAGCGGTTTGGCTAAAGTGGAAAGAGACGATGAGCGACAAGGATGCGTGGGGACCGGGCCTGACGGCGCCCGACGGCGTAGATCCAACTCAAAGCTTTTTCTACGACGGTCCGATGAAGCGCGACGAAATCATTGCGCTCGCAGATCAGATAATCGCTCATCCGCCGACGGGCACGATTAATTGCATCGCGGTCAACGAGCGCGGAGACATCTCGGGCACGACTACCACGAGCGGTCTGGCATTCAAAATTCCCGGGCGCGTAGGCGACTCGCCGATCATCGGTGCCGGCTTGTTCGTCGATAACGAAGTCGGTGCGGCGGGATCAACCGGGCGTGGCGAAGAGAACATCAAGATATGTGGCGCTCACACGATCGTCGAGATGATGCGCCGCGGTACGTCTCCCACGGAGGCGTGCCTCGAAGCTTGCAAGCGAGTCTCGAACTCGTACAACGGAAACATGAAAAAGCTGCGGACCTTCAGCATCAACTTCTACGCATTGAACAAGAGTGGCGAGTACGGAGGCGGCGCGCTGTGGGGCTACTCGGTCAACAAGAAAGGCGAGCATAAACGAGTTCAGTACGCGGTGAACGATGGGCGGGAGAACAAGCTTCATGACATTGCGTACCTTTATGAATCACCCGACAAGTAGCACCCCTCGTTTGCGAAACGGTCTCTCGATGAAGAATAGTTTCTGCACATTCGGCTGCTGCGTAATGCTCGTCATCGCTATGACTCAAGTCGGACACGCTCAGAAAAAACCACGCGCTCGCGATCTCGGTATCCAGTTTGAGGGAACTCCGGGCCCGCTCAACGCCATCACCGATGTGAAAGGCGTCGAGGTCGGCCACGCGACTCTCATCGAAGGAGAAGGGAAGCTGGTGGTGGGATCAGGCCCGGTGCGCACCGGTGTCACGGCGGTCTTGCCGCGCGGAAAACAATCCGCCAATACGCCGGTCTTCGCAGGATGGTTCTCGCTAAACGGCAACGGTGAGATGACAGGCACCACGTGGGTTGAAGAATCCGGCTTTCTCGAAGGGCCGGTGATGATTACCAACACTCATAGCGTGGGCGTGGTGCGGGATTCGGTTGTGGCGTGGCGTGTGAGACATGGCTCGCCCGACGCGAGCGGCTACTGGTGGTCGCTGCCTGTAGTCGCAGAAACTTATGATGGATACCTGAATGATATCAACGGGTTTCATGTCAAAGAGAAGCATGCCTTCGAAGCGCTCGATACCGCGAAGCCGGGACCAGTTGTGGAAGGCAACGTTGGCGGCGGAACTGGTATGGTTTGTTACGGCTTCAAGGGCGGAATCGGGTCCGCTTCGAGGAAACTCGACGGGAAAGCGGGCGGCTACACGATTGGCGTTTTAGTTCAGGCGAACTTCGGACGCCGCAACCAACTTCGCATCGACGGCGTTCCAGTTGGTGCTGAGATCAAAGACGACAATGTTGCTCTCGATCAACGAGGACCGCGGGATGAAGATGTGGGGTCGATCATAATCGTGGTCGCGACTGATGCGCCGCTGCTTGCGCATCAGTTGAAGCGCCTGGCGCGTCGAGCGGCTCTCGGCGTTGCGCGAACCGGCAGTAGTTCGGGCAATGGCTCGGGCGATATCTTCATAGCTTTTTCAACCGCGAACACCGAAGCCGCGAAGCCAACCGGTCCGGTTCAGGTAACAATGCTGCCCAATGATTTGCTGAATCCAGTCTTTGAAGCGACGGTCCAGGCTACTGAAGAAGCGATCATCAACGCGCTAGTGGCTGCTGAAACGATGACGGGCGCCGACGGACATAAGGTCATAGCAATTCCGCATGAACGGCTCAAGCAGGTGATGAAGAAGTACAGCAGGCTTAGTGAAACTTCCAAATGATAGAATGTAAGGCGGTGAATAACAGAACAAGAGGTCTCGGATTGGCGATTCTCCTCTCGGCAGCGCTCATTTCGCCCGGTTGTGGCAGCGCGCTGGGCAAGCGCGACGAGTCGGGCGGCAAGCTTCGGGTGGGAATAGTCTTCGATATCGGAGGCAAGGACGATAAGTCTTTCAACGCCGCGGCGTGGCAGGGCGTCAAGCGGGCCAAAGAAGAACTGGGCATCTTTCTTCGGGACGTCGAGCCGGGTGATCCGACTTCGATCGAGCCCTCGATGCGTGCGTTCGCCGAGCGGGGCTACGATTTGATAATCGGCGTCGGCTTTGCTCAAGCCCCGATCATGAACGATGTGGCTCACGACTATCCGGGCTTGAAGTTTGCGATCATCGACGGCGTGATCGACGCCCCGAACGTCGCATCTCTGATCTTCAAAGAGCATGAAGGCTCGTTTCTTGTCGGAATGATCGCGGCTCGCGAGTCAAAGACCGGCAAGATTGGCTTTGTCGGAGGCATGGACATACCGCTGATTCACAAGTTCCACACCGGCTACGAGGAAGGCGCGCGCTACGCGAACCCGAAGATCCAGGTATTCGAGAATTATGTGGGCGTCAGCGATGCTTCGTGGAACAACCCGGGGAAGGGCAAGGAGCTTGCGAAGGCGCAGATTGAACGCGGAGCCGATGTCATCTTCCAAGCCGCCGGCAACTCCGGGCTTGGCGTGTTTGACGCCGCGGAGGAAACGAAGACGCTCGCAATAGGGGTGGACTCTAATCAGAATTGGGTGAAGCCCGGCTTTATTCTCACAAGCATGATCAAGCGCGTTGACGTTTCGGTATTCAACGTGATCAAGGAACTGTCCGAAGGTCGATTTGCCGGCGGCATCCATTTGTTCGGGTTAGACAACGATGGGATAGGCTACGCGTTGGATGACTATAACCGAAGCCTGATACCGCAGTCAGTTCTCGATGAAGTTGAGCGCGCCAAACAAGACATCATCGCCGGGCGGATCAAAGTCACCGATGCGATGGCAGAGAAATGAAGTCGCGATGAGGAGAGACTTCTCAAGTCAGCTCTACGTAGCCGAAGGGACTGTTGCGGCTTGATTGGCGACTCGCTCGATTTTGGTTTCTACGATGCGGTTGCCATGCGTTGATTGAACGGTCAATCGCAGGTCATTGTACTCAACGCTCTCGCCGGACCGCAGAATGCGACCCGCCCGCGCCATCATAAACCCCGCAATTGTGTGGTAGCTGTCCGCCTCAGGCAAACCTAACTCGAGCCGCTTGTTCGCGTCTCGAATCGAGAGGTTCCCCTTTACACTGAAGCTGCCATCGGGAAGCTCGACTATCTGCCGCACTGCCGCATCGTCGTGTTCGTCGCGAATGTCGCCAACTATTTCTTCAAGCAGGTCTTCGAGCGTAACCAACCCTTCGACTCCGCCGTGCTCGTCCACCACCAGGGCCATGTGTTCGGTGGAGCGACGCAATCTACGCAGCGCATCGTTGAGCATCACAGAGGTTGGTAGAAAGACCGGAGGCCTCATGATCTCTCGCAGATCGACAAGTCCGCCTCGACGCACAACCCGGCTCAGGTCCTTATGCAGGAGGATGCCGATTATGTCGTCGAGCGATTCGCGGAACACAGGCATGCGCGAGTAGCCAGTCTCCTCGAAGAGGTCGAGCATCTCGAGGGGTTCGAGGCTTGCGTCCAGCGCTTCGATCTCCGTGCGGGGCACCATTACGCTTTCAACCGTGGCCTCGGTGAAATCAAATACGTTGGAAATCAGTTGCCGCTCATCCTCGATCAAGTGGCCACTCTTGTGACTGAGGGCGACCAGTTGGCGCAGTTCTTCTTCGTTGTAAACCGCGGTCTCGCGAGCCGAGGACGAAAAGCCAAGCCATCGGACTACGGCGGTACCAGAGCGATCCAGCAGCCAGATGGGCGCTTTAAATGTTCGGTAGAAAACGTGAACCGGCAGGGCGACTGCCAACGCCATTTGCTCGGCTCGTTCGAGCGCGAGCGTCTTGGGCACCAGCTCACCGAGTACGATGTGAAAGTAAGTGATGATCACAAAAGCACAGGCCGCAGCGATCGAGTGGGCAGCTACAGCGACGGTCGATGTGGGCAGCACTTTTTCCAACAATGGTAGAAGGAGCCCTGCGATCGTGTTCTCTCCCAACCATCCTAGTGCGAGACTTGCCAGTGTTACGCCCAGCTGAAACGCGGAGATATAAGCGCTGAGATTTTCGATTATGCGCATTACGGTGCGCGCGCGCTTGTTACCGTCGGCCACCAGTGCCGAGATTCGCGACCGCCGCACGCTCACAAGCGCATACTCTGAGGCGACAAAGAACCCGTTGGCGAGAACAAGGAGCAAAACAACCGCTAGCTTGAGCAAAGCCTCTGATAGCGACGAACCATCCATAACTGGTCAAATTCTATCAAGCTAGCTCTGTGAAGACTAGCATCCTGGAAGCAGAGCAGAGCGCTACGAAGAACGCGCCTGGAGGCTCGAGGCCTCGAAGATGCAATGTTCAACGCATAAAGAGTTGGTCTTGGTATTTACCAACAGCTTTGGGTTTTGTGGTAGCTGGGAAATGGATCGGGTTATCCGATTCAGTTAGGTTTCAGTTCAGAAGCGGTCAGCCCACGGGCGCCGTTGGGCACCGCTTCAGGCTGGAACTTTCTGCCGTAGGTCCAAACGTAGTTCCGAAGCGTGTAGTAATACGGGTTGAAGCCGAGTTCGTCAGCCTCTTTGAGCGCTTGCTCGACTGTCCACCTCTCAACTGCTACTCGGTATAGAGCGCTCATCTCGCCGGTTCGATTTATCCCGTCGGCGCAAAAGACAAAGAATGGCCCGTTCGATTCATCCTTGACCATGGAAACAAATCTGTTCGCTTCGGCGTCACTTGGCGGATCCCACACACTTGTCGGCAGCCAGCAATAACGAAGCCCGGCGCGCTTGACCGCCTCACCTATTTCGTCTGTGTGCTCGTAGTTCGAGCGCAAGTCAATGACTGTCTTCACGCCAAGACGCGTCAGTGTTCCGATGCCGCCGCGAGCCGGCTCGGCGCCCCGCGCGTAACCTTGGCTCAGACGATGAAACACGGGAAGGGTGGCTGCTACTGTAGCGCTTGACTCTTCGAGGGGTTCGCCCGGTTGCGAATTCTCGAGTGCCGCAGGATCCGTTGCTGGAGGACCTGCGTTTACGAGCACTATTGAGGTGATCGAAACAATTGCGCAGGAAAGAATGATGAACGGGACGACGATACTTCTTTGATTCACTTGATACGACTTACCCTTCAAAAACTCGGCTTAGCACGGCTTAATAAGTTATACCGTATCCTTGACGACTACGCAAAGATGGCTCGCGTCGGTTCTGTCATTTAGTGGGATTTGCGCGAAGGATTCCAAGCGTCGATCACCTTCACTTCGTGAACTGATCCGATAAAGCACAAGGGCATTTTGACCGAAATCCTTCAATCAACCGAGTCAACCTCGCTCGCTTCCGGCCCGCTGCCATTTCCTCGATAGAGCCGGGACTTGCTTGCCTGCATAGACTTAAGCGGAACCAACGCCTCTGGAACACGCGTCGCATTAGGGAATCCGATTCCCATTTGTTTGTTCAGCAAGAGAGGCCGGCTTATGGCACCGATCAGGGGCGAGCAACGCAACCAGATTGCCAACCTCGTGGTCACTGCGGTGACCGTTTTGGGCCTGTGCGTGCTGGTACACGCAGGATGGTCTCTAGCCACCGGCCACGTCGAGTTTGAGTATATTCTGTTGAGCCTTGTGACCGTGCTAATGGTTTCGCGCGTCGACACTGGAATCCACAAAAGTGAAAGTTCGCTCACCCTCTCTGATACTTTCGTTTTCATTTCGATGCTGTTGTACGGCGCTCCGGCGTCCGTGATTCTCGCGGGGGCTAACGCCGCAGCGCTCGCGCTACAATCCAAACAGCGCGGCAAGGTTTTGTTGTACAAGTCGGCGCTCATGAGCCTCTCGATCTTTGCAGCGGGTGAGGCGGTCAACCTCGCTTTTGGCGACGACCATCGGATGGGGGGCAATCTAAGCCACCTGGCAATGGCGGTGGCGCTGCTGAGCGTTATTCATTTCGTTGTCAACGCGGGGGTAACGAGCGTAGTCGCCAAATTCGGTAGGGAAAGCGATGCGACGACAACCTGGCGGGACCGTTTCGCCTGGACTGCGCTTTCCTACGTGGGCACGGCCGCCATGGCTTGTCTGATCGTCAGGCTCGTTACGATAGTCCCCTTTTATGCCCTGATCATCTCAGTGCCGATCCTTGCGATCACCTACTTCACCTATAAAACCTATTTGGACCGCGTCGAGACTTCGAACCGACACGCGGAGCAGGTTGCCGACCTGCACCTAAAGACGATCGAAGCGTTGGCAATCGCGATCGACGCCAAGGACGAAGTGACTCACGACCATGTGCGGCGGGTGCAGATTTACGCCACCGGCCTTGCACGGTTGTTCGGCTTGTCCGAGCCCGAGATCGAAGCCCTGAAGGCGGGAGCTCTGCTTCACGACATAGGCAAGCTCGCCGTTCCGGACTACATTTTGAACAAACCCGGTCCGCTGACGCCGGCGGAATTCGATCGGATGAAGGTGCACACGATAGTCGGAGCTGAAATCCTTGATCGTGTTGGATTTCCTTACCCGGTTGTTCCGGTCGTGAGGCACCATCACGAAAGATGGGACGGCCGAGGCTATCCTGACGGTCTTCGCGGTGACGAGATACCAATTACCGCGCGGATAATGACGCTGGCCGACTGCTTCGATGCAGTCCGCGAGGATCGCAAGTATCGCAAGGCGATGACCCACGACGAAGCGATAGCCATGCTCAAGGAAGGCAGCGGATCGGTCTTTGACCCAAACGTGGTCAAAACGTTTCTCGACCATCTGGACGACTTCGAGGCTGAAGTCCGTGAGCAGCGCGTCGAGCCACAGGCTGTTGGAACGCACCAGGCGACAGGCGGTCTCGAAGTCGAACTTGGGGAGAGCGGCCCGCTCGTCTTCGAGCGAATACGTAGTGCGCATCGAGAGGTCATCACCCTTTACGATATCGCGCAGACCATCGGGACGAGCCTGGATCTTCGAGACACGTTCGCAGTCTTCGCGTCGAGACTGGAGGACATTGTCAACTACACTACCTGCGTTTTGTTTCTTGTTAATCCGGACTCGACTGACTTAGAAGCCGCGCACGTCGCCGGCCGTGACGCAGAGCGATTCCGCGGCAAGCGAGTGCCGTCCGGCGGAGGGATTACTGGTTGGGTGGTCGCAAACGCGACCGCGATGCACAACTGCGACCCGCGCCTCGACCTCGACGCTCTCAAGGTCGAATCGAGCGAGCAGTATCAGACGGCTACCGTAGTGCCGCTCATCAGGGACAAGTCGGTGTTGGGCGCCCTGGCGCTTTACTCAGCGGATCAGGACTCGTATACGGCGGATCATCTCAGGTTGATAGAAGCAGTTGCGAAGCTCGCCACGGACGCGATCGCTAACGCCGTTAAACACGAACGGACTGAGACCAGTGCGGTCACCGATCTGCTTACGGGCTTGCCCAACGCACGGGCATTGCGATACCGCTTCGAAGAAGAAGCGGATCGCGCGCGACGGCACCGCGATAGTTTCTCAGTGATAATGATGGACCTGGACGGATTCAAGGCAGTGAACGACCGCCTCGGCCATCAGGCTGGAGATCAACTGCTGAGGGAGATCGCGCGATTGCTGTTGAGCCAGATTCGCTCGGTCGACTTTGTCAGCCGGTATGCGGGCGATGAGTTCGTCGCGATACTGCAGGTAGGAAACGAAGAGGTGGCCGAGTTGGCGAGGCGCATGCAGAACACGGTCGACACGCGAGATTTTGGCCTTAACGGAATGAAGCTGTTCATCGGAATAAGCGTGGGCACAGCGAGCTTCCCGACGGACGGCGATACGCTGGACACCTTGTTGCTGGCAGCGGACCGCGCCATGTACGCCGACAAGAGTCGCCGCAAAGCACTTTTCGCCCAGTCGAGTGGTTTGGGAACGAGCGAGCTTGGCCAGTACAAAGTGATGTAGTTACTTGACCTTGATGATCGAGACCGTGAGGTCATCTTCGGCGCCGCCTACCTCAGCCGAGTATTCATCAACCGCACTAGTGATCGCTTCAACTATTTCGTGAGCGCGACGGCCGCTCGCCCCTCGAACGATTCTTTCCAGTCTTTCCAAGCCAAACTCTTCGTCGCGCTGATTGTTCGCCTCGATCACGCCGTCAGTGTAGAGGACAAGGATGTCGCCCGAGCGGAATTCAACCACCGATTCGGAGTAGCGCGAATCCACAAAGACCCCCAGCGGAAGCCCGCCTTCCTGCAACAACTGTCTCGTGCCGTCCGCTCTCAACAACATCGGAGGATTGTGCCCCGCGTTGATGTACAGCAGGCGCTTGTGCTCGGGATCGATCAAGCCGTAAAAGCTGGTAATGAACCGATCACCAGCAGTTGTCTCGTGAATCAACCGATTGACTCGCGCCATAACAACGCGCATTGCAAGCTCGTTTATCACCGTAGCGTGTATGTACGCGCGGAACGTGACCATTATGAGTGCTGCCGCAAGGCCCTTGCCCGAGACATCGGCTACTATGACGGCAAGCCTGTCAGTGATCGAGTCGATGAAGTCGAGATAATCCCCTCCCACTTCCCGCACCGGTATCGTTGCGCCATAGATGTCGAAACCCTCGATGATCGGAAAGGAGCGAGGCAACAAGCTATCGACGACCTTGCGAGCAAGCTCAAGCTCGCTTTCGGCGCCCCGCTGCCGCATTACCTGCCGGTGGAGCAGCGTATGATCGATCGCCGCTGCCGCAAGAGAAGCAAACATCGTAAGCAGC
>DATMCM010000153.1:0-9980 GCA_035558335.1 Blastocatellia bacterium
TGCCGATCGAGCTGTCGCCGGGCGATGAGGTGTACACGGGCACCGCGGCTGTGTGAGCCGCCGCCAGCAGGCTCTTGCCCGCTATCCCGAGCACTCGCTCTCGCTCCGCAACGTATTTGCCCGCGAGGTAGTGGAACTCGGCGGTGCTCATGTCACGTTGAAACTCCGGGCCTTCGATCATCTTGCGATAGAACTCATCGGTTGAAAGCAGCACGTCGTATTCAAAGAAGATGTCGTAGATTCTAACGACTCCTTCTTCTCTCAAGACAACATCGCTTGTTTGCGGATTGCCGCGATGCATCCGGAGTCCGATTCCGAAGTGGGTGTCGTGATAAAGGTTTGCGCCGGTCGAGACTATCCAATCGACAAACCCGTTCTCTATAAGCGGTATGATCGCCGACATGCCCAGCCCGGCCGGTGTCAGCGCGCCGGTCAGGCTCATTCCAACGGTAACATCGTCTTCGAGCATCTTTCCGACAAACAACTGGCACGACTCGCGAAGCCGAGCGGCGTTGTAAGCGAGGAACGCCGACTCGACCAGGTCGGCTACGGTCATCGAGCCGGTCACTGGCTTGGGGTCAATCGGATTGCCGCTCAGAAGGTTGTGTTTCTTTGCCATCGCCACCTCGAGGAACAAGCTTCGAGGCATTAGGTTAAGGTCTGCCGTGCAGCAATGCAACCACGGTGCATCGGAGAACAAAAGGACTGAGGACTGAGGACTGAGCACTGAGGGATCGAGGATTGATTAGAGTATGGATACCTTCAATGCTCAATCTTCAATCCTCAATCTTAAAATCCTCAGTCCTCAGTCCTCAGTCCTTAGTGTTCCGCAGGCGTAGCTTTCACTTCATGCGATTTGGGCGTAGCGTTGTCAAAATCTTTGCGGCAAAGGAGGAGAATTCATGCTCCCTGGAAAGAGCCTTAGCAGAAATGTGGCGGGTGTTGTCGTGGTTATTTGCGGACTGTTGCCGCTGGCGCCAATGCCCTGGGATAGCGCGGCCGGCAATCTGGAAACACCCGGCTCCTCCGCCGAACCGTTGTGCGTGATTCGAGACAACGCGGGAAAGGCCGTTCTGAACAACAGTGACGCGCTCGGGAAGCTCTTGCTCTCGAGTGGTGCCTGCCCGCCAAACGTCTTTGAGCTTCGAGCGCGTCTGCTCGCCGCGGGAGCTACAATCAAAACGACATTTGTCGCTAATCGCGGTTTTCACAATCCGGGAGATGGCAGCTTCAGTATGTTCGAGATCGTCTCGGGGAAGCTTTCGCCGCTCGGAATCGAGATCGCCGACGGAGAGTTCCTGTTCGGGCATTTCACTGGGACGAGCGGCAGCAAGCTTATCGCAAACCAGCAGCCCGATGGTCTGATGGTCGAGTTGATCGCCTGGGATCCGGTGAAGCAGGTCTTCAACTTCTACGAAGTAATCGGGGACGGCCAGCGGAGCCAGTGGTTTTATCGCGGCGACTCGATGGACATCATGGCCGACGTAGAACTGCTGCATCGGCAACCAGTGCCGACACGCCCGCAATTCGGGAAACGGCTGCGATGTTCGGGCTGCCACACGGCAGGCGGCCTGATCATGAAAGAGCTGGCCGGGCCTCACAATGACTGGTGGATGAGCAATCGCCCCCTTCCTTTTGGCTCGCAGAAACCCGATCCCGAACTGCTACGCATCTTGAAAGGCTTGGTTGATGCCGATGCGTTGGCGGCTTCGGTTAAAGTTGGAGCGGCGCACCTCAAAGCGAGCGAGAAGTTCCAGGCAGCCAGAAAAACGCGTTCGTTTCAAGAGCAACTCCGTCCGCTGTTCTGTCCGGTCGAGTTGAACCTCGAGTCGGATGCTCAGCCGTTTGATGACAAGGCCGCTCAGCTCACGATTCCTTCGGATTTCTTTGTCGATCCCCGCCTGGCGCGAAAGGACATCGTGATCAGTCGCGCGCACTATGATGCGGCTCTGGCAGCGCTTAAGGTTTCATTTCCCGAAATTTCGCGGGCCGATGCCGATCACGGCTGGCTAACTCCGGTTAAGGCGTTCTCCGACACGGAGGTAATTGAGTCGCTGATCAACGAGGGGCTCATCGATCGAGAGTTTGCCGTTGATGTGCTGGCGGTGGACATGACCAACCCGGTGTTCTCGGCTGCTCGATGCAGCTTGCTGCGTTTGTTGCCCAACAGCGCGGCCGGCGACTGGCAAAAAGCCTTCAAAGCCTCGCTCAAATCCAACGCGAAGACTAATCCGGCGGCGCAGGAATTGCTCGACAACCTGACTGACCCGGCGCGCACGCAGGCGTTTCATCAAGGGCGGGCGGCCAGCTTCCTGGAGCTGTGCCAGAAAAATCTGGAGACCAGCGACGCGGTAATCAAACTGTATCAGCTCCTGGCGGACAGGCGAGCTCAGGCCTTTGCTTCTGAGATTTCGAAGAACCCTCGTGGCCAAATCCTGGAACCGGGCTTTAGAGTCATCTTTCCTCTGCCCACGCCTGCGATCAAACCGGGGAGCTTCCAAATAACCGAAGAGGGTCGCGTGAGCCCGCGATAGGTCCGCGCCGCGTAGTTTTAGCGGCGATTCAAGATCGACGCGGCGTCGTACCGCACGCGAGAGTCTTTGGAGCATTGGCCGTTCACGGGGTGGCTGGGGCTTCGTGATCGTTCAGCGACCCGATGAGTTCTTGCGACCGGACCGCGGTCCCGATGATACGGCCTTAATTCTCGCGAGGCGGGATTTGGCGTCGATGAGTTCAGGCAAGTCCCGGTCGGCATCTTTCCAGAGATCCAGAAACTTCTCATAGTTCTCAACGGCGGCTTTCTGATCTTGCTTGTTCTCATAAATCCTTCCAAGCAGGTAAAACCCCCTGGGATATACTGTGGCGCGGTACTGATTAGCCCGCATACCGAAAGCGTACAACCTTTGCATTTTCCACACTGCCTCAATCGCCTTCTCATGTTGCCCAGTCTCAAAATAACATCGAGCCAGTTCATACCCTGTCATCATCTTGTCGACTGGAAACCCGCGCTCGCTGACTGTCTGAAATTCTCTTATCGCAGCCTCATATTCGCCACTGGCCCGGTGAGCGTAGCCGCTCACCACGGCATCACCAAAAGGCCCGAGCGCCCCGAGATGACGCATAACTATCGGAGATGCCTTCTCGTATTCCCCCATCGTCAGATAGCAGTAAAACAATGATTGATAAGCGAGAGCGCCTCCGGCATTCAACTTTGTCATCTGATCGATTGTCCCAAGGGCCTCGTCAGTATCGTTATGTCCGATAAGCAACCAGTAAGCTTTCTTTGCATAGTAAAAGGCGAGAGCGCGCCGATTTCCCTCGTTCAACGCAGTCTCGATTGCCCTGTCGATCGCGTTCACGGCCTCGCGGTACTTGCCGCGGTACACATAGGACTCGGACAGAAGCCCGTAGCCCTCACCTTTGTCTTCGGGAGGTCGCGATCCTTCGATTAATTTACCGCCTTCCCTTTCTGCTTCCTTATAGTCATTCTCCAAAAGATATGTTTGGCCCGCGACCCAGATTGGTATCCAGCCTCTCGGAAATGCTTCCAGAAAACGGCGATTGGCCTGGGCGGCGCTATCGAAATCGTGTTGCAGGACATGAGCTTCGACAAGATACTGGTAGACTTCTTCGGTGGGCGCCTCTTCAACGTACCGCATCGCATACTGCTCCATTCTGTTGTAATCCCCAGAGTCTCTAAATACCCACAGTAGATGACCTCTGGCCGGCTCAAAGTGTGGATCAAGTTCGAGGACTTTTTCGATGTACGTTATGGCGGTTTGGTAATCGCCCAGATGGAATGAATTATCGCCAACCATCCAAAGCGCTTCCCAGTAGGTAGGGTACAGTTTGAGCGCCTCCTGGCTTATCGCTATCGCTTCATTAGGATTTCCTTCAACATAGGCCTGAACCGCACGGATCATGTAGCGTTCTTTTTCGGGTGCCCGGTCAATGTGCCTCATCGCCCTCTGAACCGGCTCTTCGGCAAGGCCCGGATTACTCCAGGCAATCATATAAGCAAGCCGGTAGTGGGCAAGCGCGAAGGTTGGATCTAGCTGGATAGCTTTCTCGAACTCTTCCGCCGCCTCATGTGTCTTGTCTTTGCCGTACAGCTCCTCGCCAAGAAAATAGTGACGGTAGGCTTCGAGGTTTGTGGTAGTAACGTCTGCGACCTCCCGATTTGCAGCCTGAATTTCGGCAGTCCTCTCTCTCAGCCCCGCTCGCGTTCTCTCGGACAACTTGTCAATCATCGAAGGAATTCGGGCTTTGCCTTCTCCCTCTTCTTTCGCCGTGAAGATATATTGATTCGTCTGAGGGTCGAGCACTTTCAGGTCAATCGTGTAAAGTTGATCGAACTTGCGAACGGACGCGACGACAAGCGCGCTTACATTCGCACGATTGCAAATCTCTCTTCCGAGCGACTCATCTATGCGGTCGGCGCTCTCTTTTCCCATCTGCTTGAGGATTTCGAACAGGCGGGAGCGGGTCAACACCGAAAGCCTGCGAGACTGTTCAAGCGAGGTAATAAGCAAGCCCGACAGCCCGTTTAGTTCTTCGTCGTCTGTTTCGTTTACAAAGTCAACGACTGCAATCGGGATGCGCTCTACATTCTCTTGCTCTTTCAAAAAGGATTTCAGGGTGAGCGCAGCAACGCACACGGCCACAACCGACAGGACAGCGATCGCGGCTACACTTGAGCGTCTGATCTTACTTGGGCCCGTCTTCGATGCCGCCCCTCCTGCCTGTGGATCTGTTGATGTCCGCTCACCAAAGTCAGCCATTGTGACTGAGCCGTTCTGAGCCGGCGAGTTGTCTCCTTCGTCCAGCGGTCCGCTCACGCTTGCAACAAAGCGATACCCGCGACCAGGAACGGTGACTATGTATTGATGTTCGTCCGCGCGCTCGCCTAGCGCCTTGCGCAGTATTGAGATGTTATAGGTGAGGTTGCCTTCTTCGACGAAGCTATCGGGCCAGACGCGCTTCATAAGGTCGTCTTTCTCGATCACCTTTCCGCTGTGCTCTACAAGGGCAAGCAGTAAGTCAAAACACTTAGGTGTGAGCGGCGCGACCTGCCCGTCGCGAAGAAGAAGACGTTTGGTGTCGTCTATGCGAAACGGGCCGAATTCGTAGATGTGTTGGTGGGATGGTTGCACCACAACTCGCCGCCTATCTGAAATTGCTTATGAGCACTACATCACTCGTCTCGACGCCGCGAGAGCAAAGAAGGTTCTTGCCATCGGGTGACCACGCAAATTGAAATATCTGGTCGGAATTAAAGTCGGTCACCTGCTTCGGCGGGCTCCCATCAAGCGGCTGGCTGTAGATATTAGAAATGCCGTCGCGGGTGCGTATGCACATAACCGCGCTGCCATCCCCTGTCCAGCCGTACATAGGAGAGTCATTTGTTGCACTGTCAATAACCCTTACGATTTCTCCCTGCTCAGAGGAAACAAGAGCAAGCCGTTGCGGTAACTCAGGGTGCTGCTCGTCTGTGTAGGTACAAGCAACCAACTTTCCATTAGGCGAGATGGACGGGCGACTCAAGAACTTTTCGCTCAATCGGACAGAAGCACCACCATCAATCGGCACTTTGGACACCATGGGTTTATCAAAGCTTGTGCCACCATAAAACACCCATCTGCCATCGGACGCACATCGCGGCCAAATGTCAAAGCTGCCACTCGTCAGCCTCTTCGGATTGCCGCCTTCTATATCCATCCTCCATATATTTGGAGAGCCCGCCCGGTCAGATACGAAAACGATGTAACGACCATCGGGCGACACGGTGGGAGAAAAGTTTGCTCCGACCTCGATCGTAAGTTGTTTCTGATCGCCCCCGTCCGCGTCCATTATCCATATGTCCCGGTTGCCGCTCTTGGTTGATGTGAATACGATCCTGCCGTCCGGAGTCCAGGCGACCGTGGTATAAGGGACACACGCGGTATCGGCGCCGACAATAAATTTGCCTGAAGCCAGTTGTCTGGCGCGCGCGGCCTCACCGTTTGGTGCAATCCATAAAGTGCAAACGCGAACAGTGTGAACGGCGACCATAGAGGAAGAATTCGCCGCCAAGGTCACGCTATTATAAGCATTCAGGTCATTTGTGATCCTGCGCGCCTCGCCGCTCGGATAACTGATAAGCCATATTTGCGCTGATGACGATGTTTGATCGCCAATGGTCGTCACCATGCCGCTGGCATCTTGAAGCCATGCGATGCGACCAACATCAGACCAGCGCTCAGATGTAATCGGTTTCTGTTCGCCGTTCTCTATGCGTACCCCGACTATGTTTACATAAAGACCGCTAGCGTCGTGGTTATACGCGGAACACGCAATTATTTTGCCATCTGGCGACCACGCCGGTCCGTTTTGGTATTGTCCGAACCCTTCTGAGCCTTTACGCACAGCAAGTATCTGTTCGCTACTGCCGTCGGCGTTCGCAACGACCAGCTTGCTCAACTTTTCAAGTGGATAAAAGCGTATGAAAGCCAACCGGCTCCCGTCGGGCGAGACGGAGACGCGACTGTCAACGTCGGATATCAGCTTCTTTGAGGTTCCTCCCAATAAGGGCACTTGATATAGAGATGCCATGGCGCTGTTATGTTCATCGCGCACGTAGAAGATATGATTGCCGTCTTGTGTGAAAGTTACTCCGTAGTATTTGACGTCAGCCGGCGGAAGTACCGGAACAATGCTTGCCGCCGCCACTTGTCTGACGCAGACGCTTTGACTACCGGCCTCTCCAATTACATAAGCGACATACTTGCCATCGGGCGAGATTACTGCGTCGGCGATACGACCGTTAGTCGTGAGCCGGGTCATCGTCATGCTCTGGAACGGGTGAGAGGCTTTTCGTATGATGAATTTGTTCACCAGGTAGCCAATGCCTGGTAGCGCAATCAGAAGCGCGATGATTACGGCTGTTCGTCTCGTCCTGAGAAGTTTCATCTCGACGACTTCTGCCGTTACCTGTTCGCCACCCGCTGGAAACGGCATCTTCTCGGTATTTGCCTTAGCCCCATCGCTATTGTCTTTGCCGGTCAAAGTGGCTTCCATCATGGCGCTCAATTCGTTGTGCTGGTCGGTTGGTTCCTTGTCGACGCCGCGGATTTCACTCAGATTAGCTACAAACCGGTATCCTCTTCCGGGCACGGTCACTATGTACTGATGCTCCCCGGCGCGCTCTCCCAGCGCCTTCCTTAGCATCGAGACGTTGTATGTGAGGTTGCCTTCTTCGACGAAGCTATCAGGCCAGACTCTGCTCATCAGTGCGGCCTTCTCGACCACCTGTCCGCCCTCTTCCACAAGCGCGAGCAGCAGGTCGAATGCCTTGGGAGTGAGCGGCACAACATTCCCCTCCCGCAGCAGCAGACGCTTTGCTGCGTCAATGCGGAAAGATCCGAATTCGTAGAAATGCTGGGCTGTCCTGGTCATGGCCGTCCCTCTAAGAACTTCAAAGAAACTCTAAGCGCGTTTCTAAGGACATCTGAACAGTGTTCAGCGTATGTTCCAATTCGAGTGGGCCGGCATCGGAGAATTGAGTGCGAATCAGTTCGAGTGCCGGGCCATTCTACTGTAAGCCTCCGGCCGGAGCAACAGGTTCAAACGCTGAAGACTGAGGGTCCGAGTCGTGAACCTCCCGCCCTTGCTCATCGGTTTGTTAACTCGTTCCAGCCGGAGGCTGCAATGCAAAGATTCCTTCTGATTGTTACTCTTCTTCTCCCCTTCTGTGCAACTGCCCAGGCGCAGGCTTCCCGTTCCGCGAGAAGCTACTTCGATCGGGCCAACGAACGCTACTCGAAGGGCGATATCGACGGAGCGATTGCCGATTTCGATGTCGCCATCACGTTCGATCCCAGTTTGGCTTGCGCTTACAACAATCGGGGAAACGCGCGCCTCGATAGAGGCAATCTCGAAGGGGCCCTTGCCGACTATGACAGAGCTATCGAACTCACCCCGCGCTTCGCCGAAGCATACGCCAATCGCGGAAACGCCCGGCAATTGAAGGCCGATCTTGACGAAGCAATCGCCGACCTCACCAAGGCGATCCTGATAAACCCGCGGCTGGATCGCGCCTATTTCAATCGAGGCAATGCGCGCTATGCAAAGGGTGAATTGGACTCAGCGATCGCGGACTATGATGATGCGATCAAAATCAATCCCCAGTTGGAGCAGGCCTATAGCAACCGCGCAAATGCTCGCGGGGCTAAGGGTGACTTTCAAGGCGCGATTGCGGACTGCGACCGTGCGATTCGGATCAACCCGCGACGGGCCGAAGCTTATCTCGCTCGTGGCGCGGCGCGTGCAGCAAGAAAGGACTTTGCAAGCGCGATTGCTGACTACGATCGAGCAATCCAGATCGAACCGCGATTGGCGTTGGCTTATGCGAATCGCGGCCTGGCCCGGCTGATCGAAGGACACACTTCCGAAGCACAGGCCGATTTCAAACAAGCGATCAAGCTCGATAGTAATCTGGAATGCCTAATCGAGAAGCGAGTCGGTGAGGTTGAGCGAACACTCGGTCGGAAACGGTAAGCCACTTCAGTCCGCGTTTGAGAAGTCATCCAGGATATGCGCCCGGCTTTTGATCGTTCTTTCCAAAGGCTCATTCGGCGGCGTAGGGTTTGAGCCGCTCGATCATCTCGGCAGGAACGGGCGTCGATTTGAAACTGGACCGCGAGACGCACGCCAGCACTATGTGACCTTCGGCGACCAGATCGGTCTCGCCTTTCTTGTTCACCTCGAATCGAAGCGTCAGCGACTTGTTGCCGAAGCGTCCAACAAATGCCGAGACCTCGATCAGGTCATCCAGCACCAGCGGCTTCTTGAAATCGAAGTGGATTTGCACTCGCGGGAGCCAGATGTCGAAACGATCAAAGACGGCTTGATAGGACAGGCCGACCTCGCGAAACAACTCGGTCTCGGCGATCTCGAAGAAGCGCAGAAACTGACCGTAGTAAATAATACCCGCGCGATCGATATCCGACCATCGGACGTGCTCTTCGATCGTGAAACGCTTGTGCATTTGTCCGGAGATTCTAACCGCGATCCCAGGGCCGCGCTACCGCCGAACTTCAGGTGCTCGAGAAGTTCTTGTCGCGTCCTTGCGGCTTTTGCCCGAGTCTCGTTTTGAGCAGAGTCGCCAAATTCTTAAAAGGTGCTGACGATCTGAAGGGCGGCGACCAGAGTCAATTAGTTTCATAGGACTGGACGCTGATCGTCTCGTACATTGTTCCTGCCTGGGCCTTTGAAGGCGGGCGGGCAGGAAGATCGGCGACGCGTAGCGTCGTGAGGCGCCCGCGTCTTCTCAAGGTTATCAGATCGCCGGTTCGGACTTCGCGTGCGCTCTTTGCTTTCGTGCCGTTGATTTGGATCGCGCCTGCTTCACACATCTTCTGCGCAAGCGTACGCCGCGGTTCCAGCCGGGAGAGTTTTAGGAAAATATCCAAACGCATGGTGGGTAGCTGCGAGACTGGGGGCACGACGGAAGAAGAGGAGCAGGGGAGCAGGGGAGCCGGGGAGATGGGGAGATAGGGAGATGGGGAGATGGGGAGCTTGCTCCTCTTCTTCCTCGCTCCTCAACTCCTCAGCTCCTCCGCTCCTCCGCTCCCCCTGCTCCTCTGCTCCCCCGCTCCTACTCGCCGGTCTTCTCCGACTTCACTTCTTCGACCTGGTAGCCTTTTGTGATTTCGATGAACGCTTCTTCGCGCAACTTCTTCATGTACTTCCGGCGAGCGTCGTCCGCCTTTTCCATCGTAGCTGCGCGGTTTATTGCCTGCTGTACTTCCGGATCGGTGAACGCGAGTGTCTTAGGCGCTTTCCGATCGTCGACCCGAATGATCTGAAAGCCGTCCTGTAGCCTGATGGGCTCCGTCACTTCGCCCGGCTTTAACGTCGAGATCGCTGAGGCGATATCCGGCTTCAACTCACCCGGCTTGAACGTCCCCATCTTTCCGTCCTGCGCTCGAGTCGCCCGGCTT
>DATMCM010000154.1:0-4819 GCA_035558335.1 Blastocatellia bacterium
CAAGAGGCGCCGGCGGCCGCCTGGGAAGCAATGGTGTCCGCTGCGCAGGATGGACGAATCAGTAAGAACCACTTCAGCCGCTCGTTCGATCACATCGCCCGTATCAAATCAATGATGTCGCCGCCCCTCGCCCACAGCGAAAACGCGGTGATCCGGCTTCGCGAGCGCGTCGCCGAGTTGAACCTGATCTTGCAGCATTCCAAATAGTGCTCATTGAGATCGATCGACAGAAAGCCCGTCCTGTACGGGCGGCCCTCCGTGGCCGCCCCTCATTGACTAACCCCGGACGCCATCTGTCTCTGGATTTGCGATCGGGGGCGGCCACGGGCGGCCGCCCTTACAAGCTCTTTCTTTTTGTTCTATTCACCCTCTTTTTGATTACAACCGCTTCGTGCAAGCGCGGAGGTAAGCCGGGCACGCTTGTCATCGCTATTGAACAGCCGCCGCGAGGGTTCGACCCGCGTTTCTCAACAACCTTTCAGGTTTCCGCCCGCGTGATGCAGTTGGTCTACGACACGCTGCTGGTAAAGGACGACAAGTTCGAGTTCGTGCCTTCGCTCGCCGAAAGCTTTGAGGAATCCGACGACCATCGCACGTTTACTTTTCATCTCCGCTCGGGTGTGATGTTCCACAACGGCAAATCGGTCACATCCGCGGACGTCAAGTACACCTTTGATTCGATACTCGCGCCAGCGACCAGGTCTCCCATCCGCGGCACAGTCGAGAAGATCGCTTCCATCGAAGCGCCCGACGCTGCGACGGTTGTCTTTCGCTCTAGCGAACCGTACTACACGTTTATCGGCAACCTTCCGGCTATCGGGATAATTCCCGACGGCGCGGGATTAGAGCTGATCAACTCGCCGGTCGGAAGCGGCCCGTACAAGTTTCTTTCTTATAAAGAAGGCGATGAGTTGAAGCTCGAAGCCAACTCGAGCTACTGGGCCGGCGCGCCGAGCATCCCGCGCGTGAATATCAAGGTGGTGACGGACAACAGCACGCGGCAAGCCGAATTGATGAGCGGCGAAGTCGATCTTGCTTACAACGCGCAGTTCGACCCGGAGACGGTTCGCGCACTCAGCCGCCGAAGCGACATTCAAGTCAAGCTCGCCGATGGCGCAAGCATCGGATACCTGGGTCTTAATCTCACTTCGTCATCGCTCCTGTCGAATCAAAAAGTGCGGCAGGCTGTCGCTTACGGCATTGACCGCGAGGTGATCATTCATCGTTTGCTTCGAGACCAGGCTCGCAAAGCGAACGCGTTGATGCCGCCGGATCATTGGGCCTCCGAGGCTGGGAACACGATCTACGACCACGACCCCGAGCGAGCTAAAGAGTTGCTCGATGAGGCCGGCTTTCCTGACCCGGACGGTGAAGGCCCCGAGCCTCGGCTTCGATTAGCGATCCTGACCTCGACAACTCAGTTGTCGCGAAACATTGCATCGATCATCCAGGACCAGTTAAGGCGGGTCGGGATTCAGCTCGAACTTCAATCGCTCGAGTCAGCGACGATGTTCGACAAACTCGCAAAGGCGCAGTTCGACATGTATTACCTGATCGGGATCGGCTTCAATCAGAGCACGGACGCGTTTCAATTCGTCTATCACAGTCGTTATCAAAACCCGCAGTTCATTGAAGCGATCGCGAAGCTGCGAGCAACCGAGGACGCAGCACAAATGCAGCCGGTGTTTGCTCAACTCGCTTCGATCCTCGCGAGGCGCGAGTATTGTCCTTCTCCAGAAGTGGACGGGCTCGGCGTTCAGGCTGCTTCGCTGGATTCAGTGCGGGAAGCCGTAATGAAAAAACAGTTGTACATCAAGATCTTCTCGTTGCTAACCGACCGAGGCGGCCAGAACCGAATGCGTTACTGCAACCCGCAAGTCGATAACTGGATCGTAGAGGCCGAGCGCGCAAACAGTCGCGCCGAACAAAAAGCGATCTACTCGAAGCTTCAAAAGACGGTTTCCGATGAGCTGCCGCAGATATATCTCTGGTATCCAGCGAACGTGCTGGTCGCGCGCGCCCGCGTCGGCAACATTCAGTTGGAAGCTTCAGGTTCGTGGTACTTCATTCCAAAACTGACGCTGGCGGATAACTAGCCCAGGCAGGCGCAGTGGAAGACGAAGCTAAGAAAACAGAGTTCCGAGAACGCAGGAGCGGCTCCCCTGCTCCACCGCACCCCCGCCTCCCTGCATCTCCGCCACGGGTCGCTTCCATTTTCACCGATCTCTCGCGTAGCGCGATCATCCTTGGGTTAGTAAGCCTTCTTGCCGACATCAGCAGCGAGATGATCTATCCGATCCTTCCGCTGTTTCTTACCGAAACTCTGCGCGCGCCCGCCGCCGTCGTTGGCTTGATAGAAGGAATCGCCGTCGGCGCCTCGACTGCGATCGGCGGGGTTTCCGGTTGGCTCTCCGACCGAATCGGCCGACGCAAGCCCGTAGCGTTCGCGGGCTACTTGTTGACCGCGGTGACTCGACCGATGATCGCCGGCGCGCAGGTCTGGCAGGTTGTACTAGGCGCACGCTTCGCCGAGCGTTTTGGGAAAGGAATACGCACCGCCCCGCGTGACGCCTTGCTGGCCGAATCTACGGCTGAGGAATATCGGGGTCGCGCGTTCGGATTCGAGCGCGCGATGGATTCAGCGGGCGCGGTGATTGGTCCGCTAGTCGCTCTGGTTCTTGTCGGGTGGGTTGGGCTCGGCGCACGAAGTATTTTTCTGATCTCGGGCATTCCCGCCATGCTGGCGGCCCTGCTGATCCTCACCGTAAGCGAGCGCCGGAGCGATGCCGCAAGGGAGAACAACCTGAAGTTTTCGCTCGCCGGTACGACTCGCGAGTACAAGCGGCTGCTTCTGGTGACTGGAGTGTTTGGGCTGGCGAACTCGGCTAACGTATTTTTGATTTTGCGCTCGGAGCAACTGGGGCTCGATCGAAAGTGGACTATTCTGGCTTACGCGCTTTACAACGCGGTAGCGTCGTTGGCATCGATGCCCGCCGGCGCTGCAAGCGACCGCTTCGGGCGGCGCAACGTGCTGATCATCGGGTTTGGGATCTACGCTGTGAGCTATGCGGGATTCGGCGCCGCAAGCGCGGGTTGGTTGGTGTGGCCGCTGTTCGCTTTGTATGGCCTGTTCCCTGCCCTGACCGACGGAGTCGGCAAAGCGCTCGCGGTAGACACCGCGGGCAAGGCCGGACGCGCAACCGCGATTGGGATCTACTCGATGGTCATGGGTTTGACGCAGATAGCCGCAAGCTATGTCGGCGGCTTGCTTTGGGACAAGATCAACTCACGGGCGACATTTTATTTTGGCGCCGGTTTAGCGGCGTTGGCGGTAATGCTGCTTTTCGCGCTTCTGCCTTCGCGAATGAAAAGCGGCTAAGTATAATCTCCCCCGGAAAGGAAGCACTAATGACCAAAAGGATGCCAAAGGACTGGCACAGCGTGACCCCTCGGCTGGTTGTTGAAGATGCGGCAAAACTGGTCAACTTCCTCAAGCAGGCGTTCGACGCGACAGGAGACTTCCGCACGGATATGCCGTCGGTGATAACCATTGGCGACTCACTCGTTATGATTAGCAGCGTTGGGCCTCGTGACGCGATGGCTGCATTTCTCTACCTCTATGTCGATGACATCGACGATACATACCGGCACGCCCTGGAAGCCGGCGCCGTAACGCTCGAAGAGCCGCAAGACCTGCCCTATGGCGATCGCCGCGCGATGATCAAAGATCCATGCAACAACATTTGGCAGATCGCCACTCCCATCCAGGACCGAAAGTGAGTGTGAACCGCGACAGCACTCCGCGCGATCTCTGGTCGTGCCGCTCGTGTAACAGACCGCCGCAGCGATGAAATCTAGACAAACGGGAACCAACCTTCCTCAATCGCGTCTAATACTCAGGCGCCGCATAGATCGCTCCTGATCGATCCAAACACGGGACCCTCTGCAAGCTTTAAGAGGCTCGTGGTTCATGAGTCGGACCCTGTGTTTTCCGATCCAACCGTGCAAGCTTCGGAATTACTGACTGCTGCGGAGGGAACAGAATGACAAGCCCAAGGAATTTCCTCGACAGAATTGAGATCACTTCACCCTGCACTGCCGATTGGAATGAGATGACCGGCACCGAGCAAATCCGATACTGCTCGGAGTGCCACAAGTACGTTTACAACCTCTTGGAGATGACTCGGCGCGAAGCGGAGGCGCTCGTCGCTGGAAGACGGGACCAGATGTGTGCTCGATTTACCCGCGATCTGGATGGCAAGACGTTAACCGTTGATTCTCTGCCGCCGGTCCGGCTACTCGGGTGGCGTCCGGGGCCGATCGCAACCGCCGTCGTCGGCGCGATGATCAGCATCACGCCCGGCGCTGCGGCCCTCGCAAAAGGACATCAAGCCGTGGCGGGTTCGAGCTATTCGCTGAACGAGTCCGGTCACAGAGCAAAACGCCCTGCGCCGGGCAGCAACATCCCAGCAATTACAGGCATCGTTTCCGACGAGAAAGGAGCGCCTCTCACTGGCGCGATTGTCACGCTAACCAGCGAGGCGTCGGGAGAAGTGCTGTCGCAAGTTACCTCCGAGGAAGGCGAGTTTCGCTTTGAAAGCCTCGCGCCAAGAACCTACATCCTAGAAATCCGCGCGAAGGGCTACGGAATCGTGAAGCATCACGACGTCATTCTGCAACAGGGAGAGGCTCGGCGATTCGATATTGCGATGGAAAAGCTCGTCGAGGTCATGGGCGCGATGGGTATTCCCTCGCAGCCGCTTCGGACGCTTTTCCTCGAAAGCGATCGCATCGTCGTTGCCCAGGTTGGCGCGAGTTC
>DATMCM010000155.1:0-3690 GCA_035558335.1 Blastocatellia bacterium
TCACATCGGCCCCCTGCGCAATCAGGTCGTCTAACCGTTCGAGGTCGCCGCGCTCCGAAGCGCTCACCACGTCCTTGTTTGGATCGCCGCTGTACTGAGGTATGGTGTTCCTCAAGTCTATCTTGATGACGTGTTCTTGCTCAGGTTGGGGGCTATACTCTATTTGCTCCCTGCCATCTGAAAAGCGGAAATACTCGGCGCGATAATACCCACTCCGTTTGGGCTCGTCCCTGATCCCAGAATTGCGGGACGTTCGGCGTCCTTCCGGCGAATTTGCGAAAGCGCCGCTAAAGAGAATCCCGCTGTTCGCCTTATCAAGTTTCTTCTGCAGCACAGCTCTTTCACTGTAAGCGTAAATGAAGAGCTCCTGTGGTTTGGCGAACTCTGCGGCGAGAGAAGTAAACAAGGTCCTTATATTGTTTTCACTGAAATCATTGCCATCGATTAGAAGATAGATGTGGCGATGGCTAAGCGCGGGCGCGTGGATCACAAAATTGGACGCAATCCAAACAGGGAAGCCGGACGACTCTGCCAGTTTCCACTCTTCGTTCTTCTCCTTTCGTATTTGGTTTGAACGGCCGACCGTTGGCAATGCGAGAGACAATACCGCGATCAAAGCGCTGACAATCTTGAGAGAACGTGGATTATTCATAGGTTTGTCCTTTTCATGAGAGCACGGTATCGATTGAGATCGCTTCACAGCAAGCACGCTGGGCTACTGACGAAAGGAACGCATTTCGATCATCCTCTTGCAGAGAAACATCTGGCCACGAATGTCCTTTCAAGATTCTTCGCGGGTCAATGGGCGACATTGCACGTTGTAACTAGTTGCGTTACACTCCAACAAGTGATCGCAAGCTTTCGCCACAAGGGACTGAAGAGGTTCTTTGAGTCAGGCGATCTTCGAGGCATTGCTGCCCAACACGGAGCCCGAATCAGGCGCGAGCTTGACGTTCTCGACGCGGCGAGGGAAGTGACGGATATGAGCCTTCCGGGCTGGAAACTGCACCAATTGAAAGGCGCGCGAAAAGGTACGTGGGCTGTTAGCGTCTCGGGAAACTGGCGAATAACATTTCGATTCGAAGGCGGTGATGCGAGTTGGAGGACTACCATTGATGAGTAACGCGAGGCTGAACAAGCGACAACGGCGTCCTACCCATCCGGGAGAGCTGCTTCGTGAAGAGATACTGCCTGGCGCCAAGATTACGCAAGGGGAGCTCGCGAAGCGAATGGGCGTATCGCGACGCACCGTGAATGAGATCTGCCAAGAACGTCGCGGCGTCACCGCGGATATGGCGCATCGGCTGGCGCGCGTGCTGAACACGACACCCGAGGTGTGGATGAACATGCAAGCCGCCGTCGATGTCTGGGACGCACTCGATGCGAACGGTAAGTAATTATCAGAAGATCAAGCCCCTGAAGGCGGCCTAGGAAGTTAGTACTGATATCCTTTGAAAATCTCTTCTCGGTGGGTCGCGCCACGATTATCTGACCCGCATTGTTGGATCGCCGAACAGGATCCACGTATGCCGAATATCCCGATCGCCTATAGACGCCTTGGCTCGCACTACTGCCTCACCCAACGTCATCGGCGGCGCGCCGACGCTCCTCCTTCCAAACAACAATCGATAGAGCTGCCGATCCATAAGCCACTGATCCGTTGGCAGAGTCATCCCCGATGACGCCCACACCGCCACCGCGCCACCTCGTTCAACCTTCATCAACGATTCAGCCAACCCGTTCAGTAACGGATCCTGGAAGTAACCGTTCAGGCAAGTCATCATTACGAACACCGACGGCTTTCCTGAATTTGCAAGGCCGCTTGCGTCGGCGCCGGTCAGCAACTCCCCTCGCCACATATCAACGTTCCCGTGACCCGCATAGTTGACCACCAGCGGCCCGCGGGTTATGCCCTCGAGTAATCGTCGCTTCGCGGTCGCTGGATCCAACGCACCTCGATCTATCTCCTCTATTCGTAGCGACGCCGGAAGCAACGGGCGAAGCTGTCGCGTGGCCGTCTCAAAGTCGTATCCGTCATTAAGGTCAGCCACGAGTAATGCCTCTTCGGACGGCAGTGCAGATGCGTAGTCCAGAATCTTCGCTATCATCACGTCGGCTTCGTCCGATGTGCGGGCGGGTAATCGACCCAGGGCCATCTCCGGCAGGGCATCGTTGTTGAAGTCCGCTAGCCAATCGTCCGAAGCTGTCTCCATGAATTCGGTGTCCAGGAGTTTCGTGGGGACGAGGTCGAAGTCTCCGGCGCCAAGGTAATTTCTGGTGTCGAAGCTTGCGTCGCCAATCATCAGCACGAAGCGGGGTGCCAGTTTCCAATTACTACCGGTAAACGATAGGAAGTCCTTCACCGTTTCCGGTGACTTCTCCCCGTAGTTGAACTCGTCATAAATGTCTTCAATATCGACGAGCGCCACTTGAAGTCCCTGCTTCTGTCTGGCGGTTTTCAACCTGTCGGCGGACGCGAAGAAATCACGACGGGTGATAATCACCAGATCGGCTGCCTGTTCCTTTCGTCGCCAGCTCGAGGAGACGTTCGCTTCAATTGAAGCCGGATGCTTCTTTTCGGAATCCGAGAAGGCGATCAACGTGCGGTTGCCCAAAAACGGAGAGATAACGGTGAGTGCAAAGCCCGACTTCTCCTCCTCCGCCTTGCCTTCGATCTCCGTCGGTGAATCCAAGTCGGTAATATCTATCGCCCTGACCGCTGCGCTGCTGAAGCCCTCGATGCGCACCTCCTGATTGCCCGGCGCGAGGAATCGCAGCGAGTCCCCATCCACAGTGAAAGCATGTTGGTAGGTAATGCGGATCGAAGCTACCAGGCTGATATCGCTGGGGCCGCCCTGGCCGGTCAAGCTGACGATATTGACTCCCTCTCTCAAGACCGATTGCGACGCGTCCATAGCCAACGATCCTTCAGCCTGGCCGTTGAAAAACACCTGACCCACAAAAGTCCCGTTAAGCTGGACTCCAACCATGTGCGAGACCATCGTCACACCTTGCAGTTTCACCTCGAGACGAGCAGTAGCATTTGAACTGGAAGCGAGATGCGACAGAGTGAGAGTCTGCTCTATCGGCAGTTGCGAAATAACCGGGCCGAAGAAGTTTTCCTTATCGCCGTTTCGCAGTCCCGAGAAATAGATCGTGCGGTCCTTGCGCTCGACGGTGAACGGAAAACTTGCCGCCGTTTGTCGTGCGCCGTCACCTTTGACGTGGTTGATGCGCAAGCCGTCTCGGCCGGTCGATGTCAGCCAGTAGACGTGTCCATCGGTCGAAGGCGTGTCTTGCCCTGTGCCATAAAACTCTATGCTGTCAAAGCTCTGGCCTTCCTCACCGACGACGCTGATCGGCACCTGCTGACCGTGCAGGTAGAGTTGCAGTTTGCGCGGGTCCGAATTCGGATCGAGCCCCGCAGCTAAGAGCTCTTGTCGCTTCACCGAGTACCAGCCTTCTTCTCTTATCGTAATCTTCACCGCTGAAGCGGCAGACAACTCCTGCTGTTGTTGAATCCGCCTCTCCGAGCTTACGAGCTGATGAACAGAAGCTGCTTGTGTGGAGCGAGATGGGGTCCTGCCGATCTGACTCAACGTAGCCGCAAGGCTGCGCGCAGGTGGCTTTCCGGGCTGTTGCTGTATTCCGAAAGGACCGTGCAGCGCGCGATTGCCGTTGAGATCAAGG
>DATMCM010000156.1:0-9026 GCA_035558335.1 Blastocatellia bacterium
CAGCCAGCACGTGCCCGCCTGGGGTCTGGTGATTCAGGGGATCTGGTCCGCAGCGCTGGTCCTGCCGCGGGTGGTGACCGGGACTGACTCAACTACCGGCGCGCCGACCTATGGGAACCTGTATGGCAATCTGCTGACCTACGTCATATCGGCGGCGTTGATCTTCTACATCTTGACCATCGCGGGCATTTTCAGACTGCGAAAGACCCGACCCGACGCCGAAAGACCTTATCGAGCGTTCGGTTACCCGATCGTTCCCGCCCTGTACATCATCGGCGCGGCAGTTATCCTCGCCGTGTTATTCATTTACCAGACGGCGACAACCTGGCCGGGGTTGATCATAATAGCCACCGGCATCCCGGTTTACTTCATCTGGCGAAAAGTAGGAACGGCGTCGCCGGAGCAGGAAGCACAGTGATACTCGACATTGGCGATGCACATTCTTCAAACGATGAGTGATGGAGAAGGATTGAGACCGAAGGCCCGCCCAAGGTTTCTTGTTTGAGATTCATCACTTATTACTGAACACTAATCTTTAGGACTCGCGGAGGACTTACGAAATGGCGAATCAACTCTGGGCAAGAAAACCACTCAGTCTGTTGTTGGATGAAATGGCGGGCGAGCACCGATTGCGCCGGATTCTGGGCCCGGTTCAGCTCTCGGCGCTTGGGGTCGGGGCGATCATAGGCACCGGCATCTTCATCCTCACTGGCGTGGCCGCGCACGACAGAACCGGCCCCGCGCTTATGCTCTCTTTCGTCGTTGCGGGCTTTGCGTGCGTGTTCGCGGCGCTCTGCTATGCCGAGTTTGCCTCGATGGTTCCGGTAGCCGGTTCCGCCTACACCTATGCTTATGCAACGCTCGGCGAACTCTTCGCGTGGATCATCGGGTGGGATCTAATCCTCGAATACGCGGTGGGCTCTGCGACAGTTGCGCATGGATGGTCGGCGCACTTTCAGGAGTTCATCCCGCTATTCGGTCTCGACAAGTATCTGCCCTACGTTCTTTCGAAGGGTCCGTTTGACTACTGCGTAACCGTTGATAAGGGTTGCCCACACACAGGATTCATCGCCACCGGGGCATATTTCGATCTGCCTGCGATTCTGATCACATTCATTCTCACCGTCATTCTGGTCAAGGGCATCAAGGAAAGCGCGAGCTTCAACGCTGTGATGGTTGCTATCAAGCTCATCATCGTGCTGATGGTGATCGGCATCGGAGTCTTCTATATCAATCCCGCCAACTGGCATCCGTTTGCGCCATATGGGTATACGGGCATCAGCTTCTTCGGTCACACGCTGTTCGGCCAGACCGCGGAGGGCGGACAACCGTTAGGCATGTTTGCCGGCGCGGCTATCATCTTTTTTGCTTATATCGGTTTCGACTCGGTATCGGTGCACTCCGAAGAAGCAAAACAGCCCGCTCGCGATGTGCCGATCGGCATCATCTCCTCGCTGATCATCTGCACCATCCTTTACATCGCGGTCTCGGCGGTGCTGACGGGAATGGTCGCCACTCCCGATATCAACAAAGACGCCGCCGTGGTAGATGCCTTCAGACGTGTAGGTCTGACCTGGATGCAATACCTGGTAGCCGCGGGCGCGATGACCGGAATCACCTCCGTGCTCCTGGTGATGATGCTCAGCCAGCCGCGTGTCATGCTGGCGTTGGCTCGCGACGGTCTTGTGCCCAAGGGGTTCTTTGGTGATATTCATCCCAAGTTCCGAACGCCCTGGAAGTCAACGATTCTTACCGGCCTGTTCGTTGCGTCAATGGCGGGGTTTTTACCGCTCTCTCTCCTAGCCGAAATGACAAACATCGGGACGTTGTTCGCCTTCGTGATCGTCTGCGGCGCGGTGCTGGTGATGCGCAAGACGAACCCCGATGCAAACCGCCCGTTCCGCGCGCCGCTCGTTCCGCTAGTCCCCATCCTCGGCATACTGACCTGCTTGCTTCTGATGTTCTCGCTGCCCGCGGAAAACTGGTGGCGCCTGATCATCTGGCTGTTGATAGGATTTGTAATCTACTTCGCTTACGGCCGCAAGCACAGCGTCATGAAGCACTACCTCGAGCATGAGATCGGCAGACACGGCCTTTCACCAGCCGGAGCTCTGGTAACCGATGTAGAGCTCAAGGATCCAAGGGGCCCCGACAAGACGGACGATTAGCGAATGCGTATTCGTTCGATGAACAAAACCGGGCGCGGGTTAGAGTCGGCTGTTCCGATTCTAACCCGCAGCTGCCGGTTCCAATTCGTAGCTGCCGATTCCAACTGTAGCTGCCGATTCCAACCTGTAGCTGCCGATTCCAACCTGTAGCTGCCGATTCCAACCCGTAGCTGCCGATTCCAACCTGTAGCTGCCGATTCCAACTTGTGGCTTTGGTCCGCGGGCGGCTGGATCTTGAAAATAACCAGCCCGGGTGCCCTTCCTCCGAGCCGCGTTCACGCGGCTTTCCGCAGGCAGATAGGCCAGCCGTTTACGGCTGGTTCACCACGCGATCGTTAGGGTTGAGCCCGTTTCAACGGGCTTTCTCTGTCGGGCTTTAGCAAACCCGCTTAGGGTAAAGCCGCTCGCCATGGAAGCACGCTAAAGCGCTCGCCATGGTTCGTCGCCGCGTGTCACCAGCCCTAAAGGACTGGCCTACTTGCCCTGCGGGAACGCCCGATGAATCGGGCTCATCGCTCCGTCGAAATCGAAACGTCACCAAGCCTCGCAAAGCCGTAGTGGTGCATTAGTTTGTTGGGCTTGCGGAGTCTGTCTTGCCACAAAGGCACCAAGTCACGAAGCTGCACAAAGACTGATTCTGTGGGTCCTTCGTGTCTTGGTGTCTTGGTGTCTTCGTGGCGAACTCTTCTCAACATGCAATTGCTACGACTACCTGCAAAGCGCGCGCGTTGACGCGCTTGCGGAGTCTGTCTTGCCACAAAGGCACCAAGTCACGAAGCTGCACAAAGACTAATTTTGTGGTCCTTCGCGTCTCGGTGTCTTCGTGGCGAACTCTTCTCAACGTGCAATTGCTGCGACTACCCACAAAGCGCGCACGTTGACTCGCGTGCCCTTGAAAGCTAGAATGACCGTCACGTTTCGACGCAATCACGCGGGGATGTGGCGGAATTGGCAGACGCGAAGGTCTCAAAAACCTTTAAGGGTAACCTTGTGTGGGTTCGATTCCCACCATCCCCACCATTCATAGGACTGAGCGATGAGGACTGAGGACTGAGAACCGACTCCTACCGGTCCGCGCACAGATCTACTCAGTCCGCAGTCCTGATCGCGTTATGAAGAAGGCTGAAATCAGCTTCGATTCTCTCCCAAGCTCCGCCGTCTCGGAAACGACTCTCAAGATTTGTCTCAAGTGCGCGTTCGACGTCATAACCAAGCAACTGAAGCTCACGACTCGAACCGCTTACTCAGAACTGAAGAAGCACGTTCCCGAAGAGTCGGACTTCAGCGGAGCCGCAACCTCCCGTCCTCATTTCTTGGCCGAACAGCAAACCGATCACTGCCCCTTCTGCAACGGAACGAAGCGCTGGTTCGCCGACTTTCACGCGCGACGCATAGACTCGCATCCGTCGTTTGAGAAGGAACGGAAGAAGCTTTGGACGGCACTCAAGAAGGCGCCCGATCGCTTTACGGTCTGGAGTCCCGAGCGCACCAAGATGCAAATATTTTCCGAGTGGCTCGAGCGGTTGAATCGCAGCATCGATTTCGAAGGCGACCATTGGCTGCTCGACGTGGCAGTCTCGAACATCAAACGGTCTTTGCCATCGAGCGATTGGGAGATCGCGCTGGCCGGCGGAGTACGGCGCGTCCAGCTTTCGCGAGATGTCGAGGAAGGCTGGCGCTATGAGGCCGGCTGGTTGTACGTCTCGCCGGGTATCTACGGCGACGCGTTGATGGTTCAGCATTTGATCTCGCGATCTCACCTTCACGGCGGGCGAACCTTCGAGGGTCGTTTGACTCTTCCCGAGCTGATGCGACGGCTGCGCCGCATCGGCTACTTCGAAGCTCGCGGCATCGACGCTCACGAGCCACTCGAAGCGTTCGAACAGGCCATCGTCAAGATAGTTGATTCGGGACCGAGCGCCGTGTACTATGCCGTCGACCGAAAGGACTATCTCGATAAACTCAAGTCAGTCTACGAGAAGAAACGCGACAAATAAGATGAAAAGAACACTGCTCTCAACATTGATGGTATTGGTTATGGCGAGCTTCGCCATAGCTCAAGACGCCGCGCAATCGGGGTTTGTTATCTCGCTGAAAAACGGCAGCAGCATTCGGGGCCGCACGCTCACCCGGGACGAATCGAGCGGCACCCTGCGGTTGGCGATTTCCGAGACCGGTTCCGGCGTAGCCAAGAGTTACGCGATGATCTCGCCCGACGACACCGTTGACATACGGTCCTCATCCAGTGACACCGATTCGATACGGATAAAACTCAAGGGCGGGAGCGAGCTAAAGTGCAAGGAGTTCAATCTGAATGGAGACTCTGTTGCAGTGAAGCTGGGGTCGGCGTCGCGAGTCGAAGTGAAGTGGAGCGATATCGAATCTATCAGCTTTCACTGACCCAGGCTCGAGGATCGAGGTCAGAGGATAGCTTGACCTCTATCTTCTATCAGCGATCTTTACCAACGCCACATTCAATTCATCCCACGCCATCCGAACGTGCTCTCCCGTAGTTCGAATATTTCCAATAGCAAGCCGCAAGGTCAGCTTCCCATGAAGCTTTGTATGTGAGATAAACACCTTCCCTCGTCGATTCACTTCGTCCATCAGTCGTCCGTTCAAAGCATCCAACTCGGCATCATCGGTCACACCGGACGGACGCGCCCTAAAGCAAACAACGCTGAACGGAACTGGCGCAAGCCGTTCGAAGTCCTCGCTCTTATCGACCCATTCGGCAAACTCGCGAGCCAGCGCGAGCTGATTTCGAATCCGAGCTTGCAAACCCTCGACACCGAAGTAACGCATCACGAACCAGAACTTCAACGCACGAAAGCGCCGCCCGAGCTGCGGTCCGTAATCCATGAAGTTCTTGACTTGATCTCCTTCCTCCGTGCGCAAGTACTCGGGCACCAGGCTAAACGCGCTGCGGAGCACCGCCATCTTCCGACAGTAGAGCACGCTCAGATCAACAGGAACAAATAAGCCCTTGTGAGGATTCGCGACCAGCGAGTCGGCCCGCTCGGCTCCCGCGAGCACCCACCGCATCTCGGGCACGACCGCCGCGGATCCGCCGTAGGCCGCGTCCACGTGCAACCACAAACCTTCGCGCTCGCAGATGTCCGCGATCGCCGGAACAGGGTCGATGCTGGTCGTCGAAGTTGTTCCCGTCGTGGCGACCACACAAAACGGTATCCAGCCGTTCGCCCGGTCCTTGTCAATTGCAGCGGAGAGTGCTCTTGCGTCCATGCGGTACTCCGCGTCGCTTGTGATCTTGCGAAGGCCGGCCTGTCCGATGCCAAGCGTGATCGCCGATTTGTCGACTGAGGAGTGAACGTGCTCGGAAGCATACAACCGAAGTTTTGCACCGGTGACGCCGAGACCGTCCTCGCGAACTCGCAAGCCGGGAACGGCTTCCCGCGCGGCCGCTATCGCGCACAGAGTCGAGATCGAAGCCGTGTCGTAGATCACTCCTCCGAACGACTCCGGCAGCCCGATTATCTGTCTGAGCCATTCGAGCGTGACCTCTTCAAGCTCAGTTGCGGAGGGCGACGTACGCCAAAGCATCGCGTTGACGTTGAACGCCGCCGTGAGCATCTCACCGAGAATACCTGGTGCCGAACCGCTAGTTGCGAAGTAAGCGAAGAACCCAGGGTGGTTCCAATGTGTCATTCCCGGAACGATAAGGCGGTCGAGATCGGCAAGCATCGCTTCCATCGCCTCGCCGCGTTCGGGCGCAGCAGATGGCAGAGCTTCTTTCAATTGACCGGGCTCGTTTTGCGACAGGACCGGATACCTTTCGGGATGAGCTAGATAGTCCGCGATCCAATCGACGACCTGATGACCGTAGCGTCGAAAGTCCTCCGGATTCATATCGCCGAGTGGATTCTCACGATCCATCCGCTACGTCCTTTGCTTTCGCCTTTATTCCCGTCTCTGTGAGATTAAGTTGTATATCAGCCTGCAATCTACACCAACCTTCCAAGCGCGACGGGCGAGAGTTGCGTCGTCGGTCAGAAGTGCACCTCCCTCCCGCCGAGTTAGATCAATAAGAGCAGTGTCCACGGGACCAATCGTACAAACCCCTTCCATCAAATCGGCAACGACATACATACATGTCGAGAAGGCGAAGGAAAGAACGTTCGTCCGGAGCTCTGGCATTTAGTAGGTCCATCCCCCAAGTCCAGAACGCTCTATAACGCTCCCCTTTGATATGTTCCCTCTTTAAAACACCATTAACTTCTGCTATGACGTGTGAGGTTGTCAGTAATTTTGGAATTGACCTTAGTAACTGAGTGAATGCTCGTTGCCGACTCGCGTTTCTTGCCAAGTAATCAGGCAGAGCACTCTTCTCCAATATGGCCTTTCGATGCGATGCGGGACTCTTCTCGACTAGTTCCAGAATAAGCACAGCGAAGAGGGGAGACGCGTCAAGGATTGCTTTGATTATTGGCCGCTCCCGATAGTACTTCGTCTTCAAAGTACTCCCCCGTTACGCAATCTAGTTGTCGCGACGTAGGGGACGTCGTGTTCAAGAGAGAGATTGAGCCTAGTGTCTTTTAACAAACGAAACAGACGCACCACAGTATTAAGGAGTGCGGCCCCAGCCCGGTTGGTCGCCGCAGAATGCAGGATTATTGAGCGGTGGCGCAGAATTGCGAGGAATTCGTCCCTGTGTTTGTTCCAGAGTCGCGCCGTTGAGTGATACTCAGGAAGGTCCCCAGTGTTATTCACGATGTATTGCGCAAGGAGAGAGAGGTGTTGGTCTCGCGGATAGGCGCCAAAAATCTCTTTGAGATTCGCTCCGATATCCGAAAGAGCCTCACGAGAAGTAACCCTCTTATATAAACTGAACAATTCGGGGCTGAGTTCGAGGCGACGCTGTAGTTGTTCACACTTGTCGGACAGAAGGGTCACGTTCTTGTCGTGTGCTCGTACAAACAAAGCGACGGCAGTGTGCAGTTCAAGAAACTGCTCAAGATTATCCCTGGCATCAATATCCAGGTGTGCGCAGACAACCCGTATCTCCTCTAAGCCGCCAGGAATGAACCGCCAAGTCCAATCCTTCCTATCCAAACGCTCCTGTTCGACATCCAATGCCTGAAGCAAGGGATTCAAGACTGTATCGAACCAAGCGCGGACGATGTTTGGATAAACTTTCCCCCTGTTGGGAAAACTCTTCGTCATCAGAGTTGTAAACTCCCCGATTGCGCGTCAGCCCATTGATGCTAGAGAATTGAATAGTCGGCTTTTCGCTTAACAGGAATGAACCCTTCCGCGATGATTGCCTCTCGAAGCATCATCTCCGTCGCGCGATGATTTGCGCCCGCTGGAGTTATCACATTCTCCTCGATCATCGTGCTGCCCATATCATTCGCGCCGTAGTGCAACCCTCGTCTTCCGACATCAAGCCCCTGCGTCAGCCACGAGACCTGCACATTCGGAATGCTCGACAGATAGAGTCGCCCGATCGCAAGCCATCTCAAATACTCATCGCCCGGAATTCGATCGGGAAAGATCTTGCCAATCGGAGTGTTGTCCGGCTGAAGCGTCCACGGTATGAATGAAACAAAACCAGGATTGCGTTCTTGAAGCTCGCGCAATCGTTCCAGATGCATCAGGCGTTGGTCTCGCGTCTCGCCCATCCCGAACATCATCGTCGCCGTGGTAGGAATGCCCATCGAGTGCGCGACATCCATCACGTTGAGCCACTCTTCGGTGTTGCAGTGAGTGCGGCGCTTGCGGCGAATCTCGTCGACCAGGATCTCGCCGCCGCCGCCCGGTATCGAGTCGAGCCCCGCTTCTCGCAGCTCGCGAAGCACGCCTTCGACTCCGAGCCCGGTGATCTTTGCCAGGTGATCGAGTTCCGGCGGCGAGAAGCAATGAAGGTGAATCTTATAACGCGTCTTGAGCTCGCGCAGCAGCCCGGTGTAGTAATCGAGCGGCAGATCGGGGTGCAGGCCGCCCTGCATCAACACGCCGCTTCCGCCGAGCTCGATCATCTCTTCGACTTTCTCAAAGATCTCCTCGTAGCTGTGAACGTAACCTTCGGGCGAGCCTGGCTTGCGATAGAACGCGCAGAATGAGCAAACCGAGACGCATACGTTCGAGTAGTTTACGTTTCGATCCACGACATAGGTCACGGCTCCGTCGGGATGAAGCGAACGCCGAAGCTCCTTCGCCAGACGCCCCAGCTGTTCGGTTGGCGCGGAGTCTTCGACTGACTTCCATTCTTCATAAGACAGCCGTTCCGATGACGCGATGCGATCCAGCAGTTCTTCCCGTTCAGTTATTTCGATCGTTTTCATTGCGGGCCTCGACTCCGGATTATAGCCAAAAGGACCGAGAAAGCGAAAAGAACGCTCAAGATCCGGTTACACGCCTACAAGGTTCTTGGGTAGTGGTATTAGTGTGTCGATGATCGAGGAAGCGCCTGCCACAAAGCCACCAAGACACAAAGCCGCACAAAGAAGGCCTTAGTGGACCCTCGTGCCTTGGAGTCTTTGTGGCAAAACCGCTCCCAACACGCTATTGCATGACTATCCGTTTTTGCTTTCATCCGGCATCATCGTGTGGTAAACGTAAGTGTGCGAGGATCCCCAACGCATGAGACGAACTTACCGATGGATGCATACCGCAAGGCGCAAAACCTGTCGCTGATCATTCAGCCGGGTGACAGCTTCTTTCCGATGGTCGATGCCATCGACAGCGCGCAACAAGAAATAAAGATGACTATCTTTCGGATGGATGACCCGATCGTCCGCGATGCGATGAGCTATGCCGTAGCTCGCGGAGTGAAGGTCCAGGCTTTGGTCGCGCCATCTTCGAAAGGATGGAACAGAAAGAACAAGAAGCTGACCG
>DATMCM010000157.1:0-2793 GCA_035558335.1 Blastocatellia bacterium
TTGAACCGGACGCCGTTTGTCCCTTACCCGATCAAACTTTCGAAGGACCGCATTGCCGCGGAGAATGCGCCGGTCACGATATTAGATGAAACCCATCCGCTGTTATCGAAGCCAAACAGAATAACCGAAAAGGATTTCGAGGGTTGGGTCGGCGATCAAGCGGTGAATCTTCCTCGCGAGTGGTCAACCGAGTATGTTCCGCTTCTTGAATCGAACGATCCGGGCGAAGCTGCAAGTAAGGGCGGCTTGCTTGTCGCTCAGGTGGGCGAAGGGACTTACGTCCTCACGAGCTTCAACTGGCGCAGCCAACTGCTATCGATGAACGCGGGCGCTTACCGAGTGCTCGCTAACCTCGTCAGCCTTCGAAAGACAAGCTCGAGGCCCCGCCGCGTTCGAAACGACAAACCTGCCCGAAAGTGACCCGGCGATGTCTCGCGCTAGAGGCAGACCCAACTAGCTCATCTCGATGTTTCGCGCGACCCGGCGAAGAAGTAACGGCTGGTCGTAGAGCGCGATCAGTCCGCGTCCAACCGACTGGCGCGGGCTCTCCGCGACTGCAACCTTGAGCTTCGTACCCTCGCTGATGCGCTCATCCATGCCGGCCAGCAGCGCCATTCCGCCAGTCAACACCATACCTCGATCGTGCACGTCACCGGCTACTTCGGGAGGCACTCTTTCGAGCACCGCGCGCACGGCTTCGACGATGTGCCTCACAATCCCGTCAATCGCGTGGTGAATCTCGTGCGAGGAAACTTCAATGACCTCCGGGCCGCCTTCGCTCATGTTCTGCCCCTTGACCACACTCTTATGGTCTTCAATCGGATCGGTTGCCGAGCCCAAGACCATTTTTAGCCGTTCGGCGGTGCGTTCCCCGATCAACACCCGGCGTTCGCGTTTGATGTAGTTGGTTATCGCGCGGTCCATATCAAGCCCACCGATTCGCAGCGTCTCGGACTCGACCACCCCCGCGTTGGCCGCCACAGCGATCGAAGTGGTAGCACCGCCCACATCCACTACCATCGAAGCTTTCATCTCAGCCACAGGCAGCTTTGCGCCGATCGCCGCCGCCAATCCCACCTCGACAAGATAGACACGGCTTGCGCCGATGCCGCGAACCACTTCGCGAATCGCGAATCGCTCGACGGAGCTGATGCCCGACGGCACGCTGTGTATGATCCGCCGCGAGAAGCGCGCGCGGCCGCCACGTGCCTTGCGCACGAATTTCTGAAGCATCTTCTGCGCTAGCTCGGAATCGGCGACTACTCCGTCTTGCATCGGATACGCGACTTCGACGTCCTCCGGTGATCGCCCGAGCATCTCCAGAGCTTCGTTACCGACCGCTATCACTTCGCCGGAGACGCGATCGTTTGCCACCAACGACGGCTCATTCACTACCATCCCTCGCCCGCGTCCGTAGATGAATGTGTGAACTGTGCCCAGGTCGATTGCCAGGTCCTCGGTGAACGGATTAGTAATTGAGAATCTCATTGTTTCCCTTTTTTGATCCCGTGCGTGTGAGCGTCGCCGAAATCATAACAACAGCTAAGGAAAACGAAAAGTTTTCCGATTCCCACGAAATCGTTTGGAGCTCAATTATGTCCCGGGCATAACGCTACCTTGCGGTTCAGGACTCCAGATCGGCTGTGGCGCCGTTAACACTGCTCTCCCCCGAAATCGGATCCGGCACGACGACTCTAAAAGAGTAGGAGGTCTGGCTACGGCTAAGCCCGCGCCGGCCCGGACTTCTGCGATTGGTGTTATTTTCAGCCCTCCTTTCACCGCGGAGGAGCCGAGACGCAAAGGACGGATGATATAATCGGTGTTCGGCTCGACCGTCTCCGCATGCGAATTCTTATCGTCAAACTCAGCTCGATCGGCGACGTAGTTCACGCCTTACCCGCCGCAGCTTTCCTACGGCGAGCGATGCCCGAGGCCCACATCTCGTGGGTCGTCGAGCGAAGCGCCGGCGCCATTTTGAAAAACTCGACGGTGATCGATCAGTTGATCGAGATCGACACACGTTCCTGGCGCAAGCAGATCTTCAGCAGGCGCACGATGTTCGAGGCCCGCGCGAGTCTGGACGACCTGAGGCAAGTCGGTCCGGATAAGAATGGCAACTCCCTCGTCGACGTGGCTCTCGACCTTCAAGGATTGATCAAGTCCGGAATCATCGCTCGAGCCTCCGGAGCGAAACGACGGATCGGATTCTATTCGAGCGAGCTGCGCGAGAAGGCGAGCTGTGTGTTCCTGACCGAGCAAGTCGATACTTCGGAGTTCACTCATGTGATCGAGAAGAACCTGGCGCTTGCGCGCGCCATCGTTGAAGAAACCGGTTCGGCCGCAATCGGCGGACGGTACGAATTCCCGATCAAGCTTTCCACCGACGAAGAGGGCTTCGCTGCTACGGCGGCTGGCGAACTGGAACAGCCCTTCGCGATTCTAAATCCGGGCGGCGGTTGGCCCACCAAGCTCTGGCCCGCCGAGCGTTTTGGGCAACTCGCTGATTTGCTGCTTGAAAAACACGGGCTCCAATCGATTGTTACTTACGGTCCTGGAGAGGAGGGCCTGGCCAACAAGGTCGTCGCCGCCTCGGAAGCGCGTGCAGCTCGGCCACTGGCTTCAACTATCAAGGAGTTCGTCGCGCTCACACGACACGCACGGCTCTTTGTAGGCGCGGACACTGGTCCGCTTCACCTCGCGGCAGCCACCGGGACACCGATCGTAGGAATCTACGGACCGACATCGCCTGAGCGAAACGGTCCCTTCGACCATCGAGACATCTCAGTAGGCTTG
>DATMCM010000158.1:0-8861 GCA_035558335.1 Blastocatellia bacterium
ATGGTCCGTCGCCTCGATACTCCAGCATCATGCATGATCTCATGTCGCTTTCGCGCATTACCCTAAAGCTTGGGATCCTGGACCACGATCGAGGAGAATTCTGGCGCTTTCTGCGGGAAGCGATCGCCAAACATCGCGACAAGCTTGCAGACTCGCTGAGGCTCGCGGCGATGGGATACCACCTGCGGAAGCTAAGCGAGGCGGAAACAGAGTAAGAAATCGCCCAGCCCACCCCGGAATCGCTCATCTATACCACCTTGACGATCTTTAGTAGGTTTTCTCCTTGTCTTTATATTACGATCGTCATATCATAGCGCCGTGCGCTATCCAAGAGAGCAAAAAGCGGAAACTCGCAGGCGAATCCTGGACGCGGCGGCGAGGATGTTCCGAGAGTCGGGTTACGACGGTGTCGGAGTCGATGCCATTATGAATGAAGTCGGGCTGACCGCGGGCGGCTTCTATTCTCACTTCCCTTCAAAAGAAGCGCTCTTCTCCGAGGCGATGGCAGCCGCGCTCGCTCCCGGCAAGACATTGCAAGCCGCAGGCGGTTCCGCGACTGCCGCGGCCGATCCGTTTGTGGCTTTGATCAAAGGCTATTTGAGTCGCACGCACCGCGACGCTGTTGCTGACGGTTGTCCGCTCCCGGCGCTGACGCCTGACGTCGCGCGAAAGAGCGACGCCACTCGCGAGAGCTATGAGCGACAGTTTTTAGGGTACGTCAATGAGATTGAAGCCCTTCTGCCCGGAGTCTCCGCGTCACGGAGAGACCGGGCGCTGGCTGTGGTGGCTCAGTGTGTCGGCGGGTTGATGCTCTCGCGCGCGGTAAAGGACCAGAAGCTCTCGGATCAGATTCTAAAGTCGTGCCGCGACGCGGCGATGAAAATGTAGCGCAAGCTGCCAGCTTGCGGGCTCGCATTGACAAATCGTCTGTTCAACGGACGCAAGCTGCCAGCTTGCGCCACGGAGGTGTTCGATGAGTTCCACCGCCACAACGGGCCAGTGGGTTCCAACGGCTTGCATACTCTGCTCGCGTAACTGCGGCATCGAAGTCGAAGTCCAGGGCCGCGAAATGAAACGCATCCGCGGAGACCACTCGCATCCAGTCTCCGAAGGCTACCTTTGCCAAAAAGCGCAACGGCTGAATTACTATCAGAACCATGCCGATCGACTCACTTCCCCGCTGCGCCGCCGCGAAGACGGCACCTTTGAGGAGATCTCCTGGGACGCGGCTATTCGCGAGATCGCGGGAAAACTGGTCCACTTGCGCGATACGTTCGGAGGACGGACGCTTGCCTACTTTGGGGGCGGAGGCCAGGGCAATCATCTGGCCGGACCTTACGGCAAGGCTCTGCGGACCGCGATGGGTACGCGCAACTACTACAGCGCGCTTGCGCAAGAAAAGACCGGCGGCTTCTGGGTGGATGGGCGCCTCTACGGCAAGCAGAACTGCCATGCGACTGAAGACGTCGAGAACGCCGAAGTGGTGCTATTCATCGGCACGAATCCGTGGCAGTCGCACGGCATCCGCAACGCGCGAGTGGTCCTGCGTGAGATTCACAAAGATCCGAATCGCAAGATCATCGTCATCGATCCTCGTAAGACCGAAACGGCTGAGATGGCCGATCTGCACTTGCAAGTGAGCCCGGGCGCCGATGCGTTTCTCATGTCGGCGATACTGGCGGTGATCGTTCGCGAAGCTCACGAAGCACACCAGTTCATCAACACCCGCACGACGGGTTTCGCTCCGGTGCGAGAAGCTCTTCTTGCTGTTCCAATCGAAGCCTACGCCGAGCGTGCTGGGATCGCTCTCGATGATGTCTACGAGGGTGCGCGGATGATCGCGAATGCCTCTAGTTGCGCAGTCCGCACCGATCTGGGAATCGAACAGACGCTCAACAGCACGCTCAACGCTTATCTGCGTTCCCTGCTTTCGCTGCTCACCGGAAACTTCGCCAAGGCCGGCGGTAACAATCTACACACTGCGCTGGTGCCGCTCATTGGCCATTCCCCCGAAGGCCCGCGACAGCAACGCTCGGCAGTGACGGGCTTCCCTTTTATTGGGAACCTGTTGCCGCCGAATATCCTGCCGGCCGAAATCAACACCGATCACCCGGAACGCACCAGCGGGCTGGTCGTCGATAGCGCCAACCCGATGGTAACGATGGCCGACACAAAGGCGTATCGAGAAGCTTTCGCAAAGCTCGACCTTCTGGTTGTGATCGATGTGGCGATGACCGAGACTGCGCGTGCGGCTCATTACGTGTTGCCGGCATCTTCGCAGTTCGAGAAGTGGGAGGCGACCTTCTTCAATCTGGAGTTCCCGAGGAACGCGTTTCATCTACGCAAGCCGTTGTTCGAGCCGTTGCCGGGAACGCTCGCTGAGCCTGAGATCTACACGCGCCTCCTGACTGCAATGGGAGAGTTGCCGGCTGAATTTCCTGAACTGAATCAGGCAGCGAAAGCGAACCGGCTGGTTTTTGCGAAGGCTTTTCAGAGTTTCCTTGCGGCTCATCCTGAGTTGGCTGATTACGCCTCGATCATTCTCTATCGGACGCTGGGCGAAACGCTGCCCGAAGGCGCAGCCGGGGCGGCGTTTCTCTGGGCGACTGCTCACGCGTTCGCGCGAAAGGAACCCGACGCCGTCCGGCGCGCCGGTCACAAAGGCGAGGGTCCGATGCTCGGCGAATCGTTGTTCGAAGCGATCCTCTGCTCGCGTTCGGGCGTGGACTTCAGTGTGAATGACTACGAAGACACGTGGCGTTTCATCAAGCATGAAGACGGGCTTATTCATCTCGAGATACCCGAGATGCTCGAAGCGTTGCGCGCGCTTGATCCCAAACAGCCTGAGGCCACCGATTATCCGTTTGTGTTGGTGGCCGGTGAGCGGCGCTCTTACAACGCAAACACAATCTATCGAGATCCCGACTGGCGCAAGACCGATCGCGACGGCGCGCTCAAGGTCCATCCGGATGACGCGGCTCAGCGAGGACTAACCGACGGCGGGTGGGCGCGCTGCGAATCCAAACGCGGCGCTGTTCTTGTTCGAGTTGAGGTGAGCGATCAGGTCGCTCGGGGCCAGGTGACGCTGCCGCACGGCTACGGCATGGAACATCCCGAGTCCAACGGCAAGCGCAGCAGGACTGGAGCGCACATCAACGAGCTGACTTCTGCCGAAGATCGAGACCCGATTGCTGGCACGCCTTATCACAAGTACGTTCCGGTAAGACTGAGTCCGGTGGATGGCGCTATGGTTTGAAGATGCAACGGCTCCTGACAGCAATGAAGCCTGCGCTGATCAATCCGCGAGCTCCGTAGGAGCGCGATGTTTGTAGCAATCGCCCGAGTTGACGGCGCGAGCTTCGTAAGAGCGCAATGTTAGCAATCGCAGGAGTTGACTGCGCGAGCTCCGCAGGAGCGCGATGTTTCTAGTAACCGACAAGAGTTCACGACGCAGGCTCCGCAGAAGTGGTACACCTCATTTATGATCAAACCAGCAATTCAAACCGTGCTTTCGATCTTACGTGAACATTGCGTTCCTACGGAGCTCGGCCGAGGTATCCGCTTGCCTACTACAAACATTCCATCCCTACGGGATTCTCACAACAATTCAATCCATATGGATTCTCATAAACACTCATACTCACGGTCCTCACAAACCACGGGCTTTTGATCTGTCACTCGATGCCGGTCACGGCGCCCAGCGTCTCTCCAATCTCGGTGTTCAATACCAGATCGGCAAGATAATCCAAATCAGTCGGATCGCGATTGACTATCACCAGCCTCGCGCCTCGTTCCTTGGCGAGCGCGGGAAAACCCGCCGCTGGATAGACGACTAACGACGATCCGACCGCCAAAAATAAGTCACACGCCTCGGTCTCGCGTTTGGCGTCTTGCATCGCCTCGAGCGGCATGGGCTGACCAAACGAAATTGTTGCCGTCTTGATGAAGCCGCCACACTCGCACTCGGGAGGTTGCTCATCAATGCTGAACTTCGCCAGTATCGGCGCAAGCTCAAATCGACGCGCGCAGCCGAGACAGACTGCGTACGTGCTGTTGCCGTGCAGCTCGATCACTTTGTCGTCCGGAACTCCGGATTGTTGATGCAAGCCGTCGATGTTTTGAGTGATTACGCTGGCGCATTTGCCTTGAGACAGGAGATGCGCAATCGCGCGGTGCCCGCGATTGGGTTGAGCCTGCTTGAAGGCTTCTTCGAAGGCCAGCTTGCGCCGCCAGGCTTCCCGCCGCATGTCTTCCCAGGCAAGAAAGTCCTTGAAATAGATCGGCTGATTGTTTGACCAGAAGCCGCCGGGGCTGCGGAAGTCAGGGATGCCGGACTCCGTGCTTATGCCCGCGCCGGTGAAGACGACCACGCGGCGGCTGTTTTCGAGGAGTGAGCTAAGTTCATCGATCAAAGCAAATACCTCTGCGGGACCGCTGCGCGAGGATCAGCGTACCATGCGCTTCAAGCGCGGAACAACTTCGGCTGGGTTGGTGTCGAAACGGGATCCGTTGGCCGGTTCTTGATTTACAACCGACTGTAGGGGCGGTCCTCCGTGGCCGCCCCTTGACGTCTGGCTAACCCGAGTCGTTGGCTGATATCAAGGATGCCGGCGGTTGATCCACTGAGAGCACAAAAAGTACAATCGACCGACGACGACAAAGAAGAACCGATGAGCACAGTTCGAACTGAACAAGTAGAAGACCATGACTCAATTCGCCATGTCGTCGAGTTGGCGTTTGGCCAGCCGAACGAGGCCAACTTGGTAGAGGCTCTGCGCCAGCATGCTCATCCGCACATCTCGCTTGTCGCTCTGATTGATGACGAAGTTGTCGGCCACATTTTCTTCAGCCCCGTCTCAATCGAATCTGAAGGCTATGCTTTTGGTGCGATGGGGCTGGCTCCGCTTGCGATATTGCCCGGCCATCAATGCAAGGGTATAGGAACCGAGTTAGTCTGGGCGGGGCTCAAAGAGTGCCTTCTCATCGGCCACGAGGTGGTCGTTGTGCTTGGACACTCGGAGTACTATCCTCGATTTGGCTTTACGCCCGCAGCCAATAAAGGCATTCGCTCCGAGTATGATGTTCCCGATGAAGTGTTCATGATAGCCGAGCTGATCCCGGGAGCATTGCGTGGAAGGAAAGGACTGGTGAAGTATCACCCGGAATTCGGCAAAGTTTGAATCCGTTCCCGCTCGACGCAACGAATTCGTTGTCAGCGCAACGCAAACAAGGAAAAATGAAATAGGAGAACCAACTGACATGGTGCTTTTTGAAGGAAACACGACAATGCCCCAAGCGATGAGAGCCATTTCTTGCTTGCTGATTTCAATCGTGTTGTTAGCTCTATCGTTCAATACTACGTCAGCGCAGGCCCAACACCATTCGGGTCAAGAAGCTGAGAAGCCAGCAATGCTGTTGCCGGGAATGGGCGAGCTTCATCATCCAATCGCCACGAGCAACCCCGAGGCTCAGAAGTTCTTCGATCAAGGCCTGACCCTGGTCTACGGCTTTAATCGTCCGGAAGGTTTTCGCTCATTCAAGCGTGCAGCCGAGCTCGATCCAGGCGCGATCATGCCGATCTGGGGAATGGCGCTCGCAGTCGGACCGCACATCAACATGGATGGCGACATGGACGTAGATGGGAAAGCTGGCTACGAAACAATTCAGAAGGCGCTGGCGATGAGCCGGAATGCGTCTGAAAACGAGCGCGCCTATGTTGAAGCGCTTGCAAAGCGCTTCTCAAACGATCCGAAGGCCGATCCGCGAAAGCTTGCTCGTGACTACGCCACGGCGATGGGTGAGTTGGTGAAACGCTATCCCGACGATCTGGATGCAGCGACTCTTTACGGGGAAAGCTTGATGGTTTTGAGCCGCTGGAAATGGTGGACTCCCGATGGCAAGCCTGGCGAAGGCACCGTCGAAGCGGTCAGCGCACTCGAATCAGTGTTGAGGCGCAATCCGCTTCACCCGGGCGCAAACCATTATTTCCTTCACGCGGTTGAGATGTCCCCAACTCCCGAGCGAGCGTTGCCGAGCGCGGCCAGGCTGATGGGGGTCGTGCCCGGCATAGGTCACCTGGTCCATATGCCTGGGCACATCTTCATGCGATTGGGCGACTACGAACTTGCGGCGTTCACAAATGATCGCGCGGTCGCCGCGGATCAGGATTACATAAAGCTGACCGGCGTCGAGCCCAACGTGTACACGCTTGGCTATTACTCTCACAACATTCACTTCGTTGCGATGGCCAACGCGGCGCAGGGCAGATTCGATGACGCCAAGCGAGCGGCTGATCTGCTCGCCGCCAACGCAGCGCCCGCAGTCAAAGTGATGCCAATGATGGCCGACTACTTCATGCCGGTTCAGCTCTACGTGTTGCTTCGGTTTCAGCGCTGGGATGAAATCCTCAAGAGCGCGCAACCCGATCAACAGTTGGTCTATCTCAACGCGTTCTGGCGTTACGCGCGAGCCTCGGCGCTCGCGGCTAAGGGAAACAAAGACGGTGCTCGCAAGGAACAACAAGCGTTTGAAGAGGCCCGAAACAAGGTCCCGGCCGGCGCGATGCTCTCGTTCAACACCGCCCGTGACGTTTTGAAAGTCGCGGCGGCGGTGATCGACGCAAGAATCGCGGCTAATGACAAAGCAGCTATCACGTTTTGGAATCGAGCGGTCGAGGCTGAAGACGCGTTGTCTTACGATGAGCCGCCGACCTGGTACTACCCGGTCCGCGAGTCGCTGGGCGGCGCGTTGTTGCGGAGCGGTCAGGCTGCGGAAGCCGAGGCGGTGTTCCGCGAAGACCTGAAACGCAATCCTCGAAACCCGCGTTCGTTGTTCGGTTTGATGGAGAGTCTCAAGACTCAGAACAAGCCGGCACAAGCGGATTGGGTACGAAGAGAATTCGATTCGGCGTGGAAGAGGGCACAAGTGAAGCTGAGAGTCGAGGACTTGTGATATTGCGGCTATAGGTAGCCGCTACGCGGCCCGGGCATTTATGATCTCCGTGTCTATCGATAGGTAGCCGCTACGCGGCCCTGGGCATTTATGATCTCCGCGTCTATCGATAGGCAGCCGCTACGCGGCCCGGGCATTTGTGATCTCTGTGTCTATCGATAGGTAGCCGCTACGCGGCCCCGGGGCATTTGTGATCTCCGGTCTATCGACACGTAGCGGCTGCGCGATTGCAGGGCCAGCTTGATCATCCGGCGGATCAAGTGGCATAGTGCGAAGCGGCGTCGCCAATCGCGGGCTTCGATGGAAAAACAGACCATAGTACAACCAGACCAACCATCAGTCGCGGCCGACACTTACCAGAGGCTCACACGCGCGCGGAAGCTCATGGACGAGTGCTACCACCTGCCGCTCGATCTTCAACAAATCTCGGGCGAAGCCTGTCTGTCACGGTTCCATTTCTTGAGGCTCTTTCGACAGGCGTTCAACAAGACTCCTCATCAATACCTGACGCAGCGCCGCATCGAAAAGGCTAAAGAGTTGCTCTCTTCGAGCGGTCTGACCGTAACCGACGTCTGTTTCGAGGTTGGCTTCGAGAGCCTTGGTTCGTTTAGCAGCCTGTTTCATAAACATGTGGGCCACCCTCCAATCACCTACCGTACGATAGTCTTCGAGCGCCGGCTCGAGAGGCAACGCAAAGTTCCCGCCTGCTTCCTGATGATGTATCGAGTAGAAAACTTCGCGCCCGAGAAAAGTTAGCAATTTTCGAGAAGCCAGATTCGCCTCTCTTGATTTATCCTTGGTCATCTGAAAGGAGGAGACTCGCTATGATTTCGAGAATGTCACACACCACTATTTACGTTACAGACCAGAACCAGGCGCTGGAGTTCTATCGCGACAAGCTGGGATTCAAAGTTGTAACAGATGCGACGATGGACGGTGGATTCAGATGGTTGACTGTCGCACCGAAAGATCAGTCTGACTTCGAGATCGCCCTGATGGAGCCGATAGCCGGGCCGATGTTCGACGAAGAAACCGCCAGTCAGTTAAGAACTCTGATAGCTAATGGAAAGCTCGGAGCGGGCGTATTCAATACTCCGAACTGCCAGGCTGCTTATGAAGAGTTGTCTGCCAAAGGCGTCGAGTTTCTTTCGCCTCCGGCAGAGCGGCCTTACGGAATCGAGGCGCTTTTCAAGGATAACTCGGGTAACTGGTTTAGTCTGACGCAGCACAAAGAAGATTAGAGGGCGCGGAATGTCAGACCACCTGAAGTTTGTCGCTGGAGTTTGCAAAGTTTGAATCCGAATCCATCAACTTTCCATTGAGGTCGACAAACTTCGGGGTGTCCGATACTTTCACAGGAGAAAGACGCAAATGAAGATTAGAACATCAGCAGTTGTTCGTTGCGCTGCCGGCTTGCTGGCGCTTTGCGTCACCGTAGGCGCGCAGACGACGCAAAAGAAAACTCAGAACATGCCGAAGCCCGGAGCCTCGCAGCCATCCGAGGAGCAGATGATGCTCCACTCGATGCCTGGGGCGCCGCACGCCGCTCTCGCAAAGCTTGCGGGCGAATATACGACTTCGACCAAGGTGTTCATGCAGCCAGGCGCTCAGCCCCAGGAGTCAGCGGGCGACGCGAGGCTCTGGATGACGCTCGACGGACGTTTCCTCGCCGAAGAAGACTCGGGTTCTTTCTTTGGACAGCAGACAAAAAGCTTCAAGATGGTCGGTTACAACAATGCCAGCAAACAATACGAGGGAATCTGGACCTACACGATGTCAACGTCAATAATGAGCCTGATCGGAACCAGCGCTGATGGCGGCAAGACCATAACTTTCTCCGCGAGCTTCGACGATCAGAGCGGGGTCAAGCAAAAACTGGACATCAACATGCGACAGAGCGACGACGATCA
>DATMCM010000159.1:0-3698 GCA_035558335.1 Blastocatellia bacterium
GCCGTCGCGAGCGATTTCCGTCTGCCCTTTGTCGTACTCGACGTCGGCGACCTGATCGAGTCGGAAGATGGTGTTCTTCGCTGCCGAGCGAATCGGGAGCGCGCGCAGCGTATCAAGAGATGCGCGCGCCTCCTTCGGCAAAACAACTCGAACGTTTATCAAACGGTCCTGCTGAATGATCACCGACGTCGCATCACCGGTCATCGCTGTTGTCACCGTATTCGCAACATCCGTCGCATTTACGCCCAGCGCCGCAGCGCGCTGGGGGTCGATTTTGAAGGTGATCGCCGGCCCGCTTACTGTCACTCCGTCGAACGTGTCCACGACGCCGGGGATCTTTTTGATCACGCTCTCTATCTCGGCAGCCTTCTGATGGAGCGCGGTCGCGTCTTCGCTGAACAGTTTTATCTCGATCGGCTGAGGCTCGCTGGTCAAGTCGCCTATCAGATCGCCGAGTATGCCGGGCAGTTCGACGCGAGACAGGCCAGGTTCGGTCGAGGCGATTTCTTCGCGAAGCGCGTCTTTCACCTCTTCAGTCGAGCGCTTGCGATCGGGCTTCAGCTTCACAAGAAAGTCGCCGGTGTTTGGCTCGGTGATAAACAGACCGAGCTGCAGTCCAGTCCGCCGCGAATAGCTTTCGACTTCGGGCGCGTCCTTCAACATCTCCTCGACGTGCTTCAGGATTCGATCGGTCTCCGCAAGCGAGGTCCCCGGCGGGGTGAAGTAGTCCAGCACGAAAGCGCCTTCGTCAAACTCGGGCAAGAACTCCGAGCCAAGGTTTTGATAAATGAAAAAGGACAACGTAATCACGAGCAGGCACACGACGATGACAAGCGCGCGGTTGTCCAGAGCCTTTCCGAGCAGCCACTCGTACCGCCTGACGATCGCACGCAACAGCCTCCCCTGTTCTCTGGCTTCTTCCCGTTCCTCTGCCGCCTGCTCACCCTCCAATTCGGCGTCCGAGAGGCTGTCTTCCGGGTCTTTGGAGCGAGGCTTAGCTTTGATGAATCGCTCGGCGAGCACAGGTGTGAAAGAAAGCGCGAGCACGAGCGAAGTAAGCAGAGCTACGGCCATCGTCAGCGCAAGCGAGCGAAAGAACACGCCGGTCACTCCGGTCAGCAGAGTGAGCGGCAGGAACACGACTACCGGCGTGATCGTCGAGCCGATGATCGGAATAGTTATCTCCGACACTGCGTGCTGAACCGCGTCGTGCCGGGACTCGCCCCGCGCTCGATGGGTATAGATGTTTTCGACTACTACTATCGCGTCATCTATTACAAGCCCGATCGCTGCAGCGACGCCGCCCAGAGTCATCAAATCGAAGCTCAGTCCCGCAAGCCACATCGCAAGAAACGTCGCCAGCACCGTCACTGGTATCACAAGAATCGCGACGAACGTCGTGCCCGCGTTTCGTAGAAACCCGTAGAGTATCGCGATTGACAGGAGCAGGCCGACCAGGATCGAATCGCGAACAGAAGTGATCGACGCGCGCACCAGCAGCGACTGATCGTAGAAAGGCGCAACCTTTACATCCTTCGGAAGCTGCGAGCGCATCGCCGCCAGTTCTGCTTTGACTTCGTCGACAACCTCGACCGTGTTCGCGTTCGGCTGGCGAGTGATGTTGAGCAGTACCGCCGGATGACCGTCGGCGCTGACGATCGTGTAATTTGGCGCAACGCCTTCGCCAACAGTGGCGATGTCGGAGACCGTAACCGGCGCGTTGTTCACAACCGCGACCACAATCGAGTTCAGCTCTTCGGGCTTCTTAGCCTGCCCGCTGACAAGCGTGAGCTCCAGTTGGTGGTTTTCCTCGACCAGTCCCGGCGAAGCGATGATGTTCGCTTTGTTCACCGCGTCCACCACCTGCTCGAGCGACACTCCGCGCGCGACGAGCCGCGCAGGATCCACCGTGACGTGGAACTCACGAGTCTGGCCACCGGCGACGCTCACCGAAGCAATTCCCGGCAGCCGAGCTAGCCGCGGCCTGACGACGTAAGTCCCCAGGTCGCGTAAGCTCGCGGGTTCCCGATCGTCCGACGTCAGGCTGTACCCGGCTACGGGAAACACTGCGAAGGTGAGTCGTTCAACTCGGCGAATCGAAGCGGTCGGCGGGAGGCTTGCGGCCATTTGCGCAAGCCGCTCCTGAGCCATTTGGAGCGATAGGATTACGTCGACATCCCAATCGAAGAATAAACTGATGTCGCACCCGCCTCGCTGTGTGGTGGATCGAATTCGGTTGACGCCGGGGAGCCCGTTCATTGCCTCTTCGATCGGACGTGTGACTGATACGAGGACTTGCTGAGCCGGGACTACGCCGTCGTCGATAATTATCACGACGCGGGGGAAATCAGTTTGAGGGAAGATGGCTACCGGCAATCTAAACGCGGCGTAGAGTCCGCCGACGCAGAGCAACCCGACCAGCACCATGACCGCGCGTGATTGACTGGAGACTACCTGCGCGAGACTCACAGCTTCGCTCCCGGATGCGGCCAGAAAAATCGGGAGGCGCTCGTCTTGGCTTTACGCAGGCTGTGTGGTTTTAGCTGACTCATCGTTTGGATCGAGACCGCGACCGAAAACTTGGAATGTGATGTCTGGCAAAGCTCACTGGCCACGTTTGGAACTCGTTTCCCGCCATACTTCCCTTTTCCGCCCTTCGGCGTCGAGACTGGTCGCTACTACTTCATTACCAATAGCGTCTATCAGCAGTAACGCGCCTTTGCTGTAGTCAATCGCGGGAGACATACCAACGTCTATAAGAAAGATCCTTCCATCTTTGTCTTGCCCTATCTCGCCTTTGTTGTGGAATGCGCTGGGATCGTGACCGAAGACGATATGCTTACAGTTGAGCGCTGACAGATAGCCGTCTAACAGGTCTTTGGCTTTGCCCTCCCCCCTCCACCATTCCTGGGCCTCGAGTAGAGAATCATCGCCAATGATGAATGGCGAGCCCCAATCGCCTCGATCGACAGCCGTACGAAACCCTTCGGACAACTCGGGAATGGTCTTGCCCGAGGTGTTCCCACCGTGAGCGAAAAACCAATCGTTGATTCTGGCTGCGAACGGGCGGTTCATCAGCCATTCCCCGTAGGGCGGCTCTCCGCGCGTGAGCGTGTCCGGATCTATTCCCCTGTTGCGTAGCTCATCGCCGAACTCGGTTGCTTTCTTCTTCGTTGGATTAGCTAAGAACTCAGCCTCGTGATTTCCCAGGGTGATAAGGACCTCTCCCCGAGAGGCTGGGGCCTGGATTTCTATTGATCTAAATAGATCGATGACTTCAATCGAGCGGTCGCCCTTGTTTATCAAATCGCCTGTGCATATCAGCAATCGATTACCGCCGGACCAGGAATACCCAACGGGTGATTGCCCGTCCGGCTTAATGAGCCCAGCCAAAGACAGAAGACTCACGAGTCTTTCATAACCGCCGTGAACATCGCCAAGCGCAACTACTTCGTTTTTTGTGTCACGCTCGATCACAGCCGGGAAGCGCTTCCAATCACGAACGAATACCGAGCGGGCTTGTTCCCTATGCTTCTTCCCAGTCTTGTTTTCTTGAGTGCCGCGAGAACAGGAAGCGCATGCCATCAAGGCGATGGCTACGAAAATGAGGGTAAAGCTACAACGCCGATAAACTCTCATCATGACTACCCTTTCCGTCTAGTTCAGTGTCCCAGGTCAGGGCTCTCCCGCACTATTGG
>DATMCM010000160.1:0-2503 GCA_035558335.1 Blastocatellia bacterium
GGCCCCGGCACCCGCGCACGCAAGGAACGATGACAATCGATAAAACCGTGTACGGATTCCATTCTTTGCGTATTGCCTGCATACAGCGGCCAGAACCCAACGCCTTGACGGGCTCCTTATCAGGTAAAAACTGCCGTGTTATCAAAGGGAGGCTTGCGAAAAAAACTGGCCCAAGCTTTGCAGAATCGCAGCGTGAGGGGCCAGGCTGACCACGGAGTGCGGTTCATGGGCTGTCGCCTGACTAGTGGGAGGGAGTTCGCGCCTCCATCGAAGTCGACGTCGGCCCGAAACGGGATTGTCAACGCGCAGCCGGCCCCTTTCATCTTGAAACAGTCGTGCCCCAGCTTTGTTTGTACGCCTCACGGATCGCTTTCGATGTATCGTTATTCGATTCAGGATCGCCCGGCACCGTGTCGGACCGCTTCTGGCCTTCCTTCCTTCTTTTGGTACGCAGAGATGCAAGCTTTAGCTACAAAATCAATCTGGACCCCAGCCGGCGGGCGTGTCGACTGGCGACCAATGGTGACTGATGAGTAGTTTTGCGGTGAGTTCCAAAGCCCGCCGAATCCCAGCAATAGCCAGCCTGGCCGTTATTCTCATCGGCGGCCTGGCGCTGGTTGGCTGGCTTGTGGGCAGCGTAGCCTTGAGGAGCGGTCTGCCCAGCATGCAGCCAATGCTGCCAAGCGTAGCGATTGCGATGATCCTCGGAGCGGCGTCCCTGTGGTTGTTGAGTGGGCAACCGAGCAATCGAGTCCGGCGCGTCCTGGGTTGCGCCTGCGCTCTAATGACTGCGCTGGTGGGCTTCACCGTGCTCATGGATCACTTCTTCGCGCTCTACCCCGGCCTTGATGGCTGGATGTTTGGATTGAGTGGCGAACTCCGGGCGCCGATCAGCACCGCAGTGAGCCTTGTACTGACAGCGGGAGCGCTGCTGTTGTTGAACGTTGAGACTCGCCGCGGCTGGCGACCGGCTCAATTGCTTGCCCTGACTTCCATTCTGATCGCCATGCTTACGCTTCTAGGTTACAGCTACGGAGTGGTCGTCCTCTATCGAATCAGCCCTAATATGTCCATACACAGCGCAGTCGCGCTCCTCCTGCTGTCCGGAGGAATTCTGAGTGTTCATCCGGACCGAGGGTTGATGGCGGTGGCGACAAGCTTGAGTGCAGGCGGCTTCATGCTCCGTCGTCTGATTCTGGCGGTAGTCGGCGTTCCGTCGATCCTCGGCTGGCTAAACGTCGCCGGCACCGAAGCGGGCTTATATAGCAGAGAGTTCGGCGTAGCCTTGTTGGTAGCCGCAAACATGGTTGTATTCATGATCGTGATCTGGCGCAACGCTCAATTGATGCATGTGATGGATGCCGAGCGCCAGAAAACGCAGAACCAACTTCGGATCGCGTACGACGAACTGGAGACACGGGTCGAGGATCGAACAGCCGACTTGACACAAGCAAATGAAGCTCTGAAAAACGAGGTGGCGGAGCGTGAGCGGGTCGAGAGAGAGTCGCTCCGCATCCGTGAGGAACTGACTGACTTCTTCGAGAATGCGCCCGTCGGTCTGCACTGGGTCGGATCGACCGGCATCATCGAGCGCGCAAACAGGGCCGAACTCGAGATGCTCGGCTATACGCGTGAGGAGTACGTCGGCCATAACGTCGCGGAGTTTCATTCCGACCCCGAGGTGATTGAAGATATCCTTGAACGGCTCAAGGATGGGGAGACGCTTGTTGACTATCAAGCCAGGCTGCGAGCCAAAGACGGCTCGATCCGGCACGTGCTGATCAATTCAAATGTATTGTGGGAGGATGGCCGGTTCATCCACACCCGATGCTTCACCAGCGACATCACTGACGCCAAGCGCGCGGAGGACGTACGCACTGAACTGCTTGTCCGCGAGCAGAGCTTACGCGCGTTTGCCGAAGAAGCCGAGATCCGCTATCACAATCTGGTTCATGGATTGGACGCAATCGTCTGGGAGGCCGATGCGGCTACCTTCCGGTTTACGTTCGTTAGCCGAAGAGCCGAAGCCATCCTCGGTTACACCGTCGATCGATGGCTGAGAGAACCGGACTTCTGGATCAACCTCATCCATCCGGATGATCGCGAAGCGGCGGTTGAGCTATGCCGCAACGCGACCGCAGAAGGCCGTGACCACGACTTCGAGTACCGCGCAACAGCAGCGGACGGCCGAGTCGTATGGTTGCATGATAAGGTTTTTGTAGTGCGCGGCGCGGATGGCAATGTGCAACAACTGCGCGGCTTGATGGTCGATATTACTGAACGCAAACTTGCCGAGGAGGAGCGCAATCAGCTTCTGATCAGCGAGCAGGCCGCTCGCTCGGAGGCAGAAGAATCAGCTGAGATAGTTCGAAGGCTTCAAACGATCACCGATAGCGTCCTTTCGCACCTCGCCGTGGACGACTTGTTACACGAGATGCTGTACCGCGTCCGGGAACTGCTGAGCGCGGATGCCGCCGCCATCCTGCTGTTGACTGAGGACGGC
>DATMCM010000161.1:0-10330 GCA_035558335.1 Blastocatellia bacterium
CAGAAGCAGAAGTATCTGCCAATGCTTGCGCGAGCCGACAAGCGCGGAGCGATTTGTTTATCAGAGCCTCACGCAGGCACCGATCTTCAGGCGATTACAACGACGGCCGAGCGGCGCGGCGACCATTATTTCATAAACGGCTCGAAGATGTGGATCACCAACGGGCGGCGAGCGGAGTTGATGCTGCTGTTGACCAAGACCGACAAAGACGCAAGCCCGGTATATGCCGGAATGAGCACGTTCATCGCCGAGAAGGGCGAGCCGGGGCTGACGGTGAGCCGCGACATCGATAAGCTCGGTTACAAAAGCCTCGAGACTTGCGAGTTGTTGTTTGAGGATTTTCGCGTGCCGGCTGCGAACCTGATCGGGGGACACGAAGGCGAAGGCTTCAAGCAGGTGATGACCGGGCTCGAGAGCGAGCGGATCAACGTCGCGGCGCGGGGCCTTGGGATTGCGCGCGCGGCTTTCGAGGAAGCGATTCAGTACTCGCAACAGCGCAAGACGTTCGGCAAGCCGATCTGCGAGCACCAGGCGATTCAACTGAAACTTGCGGAAATGGCGACGAAGCTCGAGGCTTCGAGGCTGCTTGTTTACGCGGCGGCTGAGAAAAAAGACCGCGGCGAGCGGTGCGACCTTGAAGCCGGGATGGCAAAGCTGTTTGCGACCGAGACCGCTCAGGAGAATTCACTTGAAGCAATGCGAATCTTCGGAGGGAACGGGTACGCGAAGGACTTTCCAGTTGAGCGGTACTATCGCGACGCCCCGTTGTTGATAATCGGCGGCGGAACAAACGAGCTCCAACGATTGGTTATCGCGCGGAACTTGCTAAAGAAGTATTCGATCAATCAGTAAGCGGACATTTGCGAGCTGTCAGGCCGCCCTTTCTTGTCGGGCCAAATACAAGAACAGTGAGCAAGCATCACAGGAAAAATGCAGCCAGCAAAGCCGAGAAAGGCGACTCCGCTGGTGCGCTCGTTTTCTATCCGGCGGTGGCGATGCTCGTCTTGGTGCCTCTCGCATTTAGCACTTCACTAAATGCGAAATACGCGCTCCCCAAGTTCGCAGTTCTGCTGGTTGGATCATCCCTGCTAACGGTTTTGCTGGTTCGACCGATGGCGCTGTCGTCGAGCGGGGCCGACCGGCGTGCATTCAACTTCAAGTCACCATTGGTCAGAATCGTCATCCTGTACCTTGTCGCAGTATCAGTCTCAACACTCTTCGGCGTAGCACCGCTCGTTTCGTTCTTTGGCACCAACAGCAGTTTTATGGGGTTGCTCACACGGCTTTGTTTTGTTGTCTGGAGCGTGAGCTTGATTGTAGGAATAAGTGCAAGCGAGCGGCGGCTGCTTCTGGCGCTGCGAGCCATGGCGCTTGCCGGATTTCTGGTGTCAGCGTACGCGGTTGCCCAGTTTTTTGGCGTTGAGCCGTTTGGGGCCTTGAGCGCGTATACGTTCGCTCGACTGAGGGTACCGTGATACGAGTGTGTTCCAGCCTCGGACATTCGAACTATCTCGGGAACTTCCTTCTCTACACAACCCCGCTCACCCTGGGGCTGGCGTTCGCTTCAAAAGACACGGGTCGGTTACTTGCAGGGATGGCGGTGCTGCTCTCAGTCGCAGCAATTGTTTTCAGCGGATCGCGCGGCGCATGGCTGGGCATAATCATTGGTATCGGCGTCTTCGCAACGCTGGAATTGAAAGCGGGGGCGGGGAGAGAAATTCTGGCAAACAAACGCCGGTTGGCTCTGGTGAGCGCCGCTGCGGTCGTCGCTCTTGCTGTGGCAGGTTTTATGATCTCGCGCAGCCCCTCGTTCCGCAGCGTAAGCGAGAGGGCAAGGACGTTGATGACTGAAGGATTGTCTTCATCCGGACGCGTTGTTTTGTGGCGCGACTCGATAAGAATGATACCGAGATATGCACTCATTGGATGCGGGCCGGAAGGATTCCGCAAGGCGCTCCTGGCTTACAAGTCTGTAGAGCTTGCGGCGCTGTCGCCTAAAGCGAACAACGAAAGCCCTCACAACGCGTATTTGGAAGCCGCGATAAGTTACGGTCTGCTCGGGGCTGCCCTTTACGTTCTAATCATCGCATATGCAATTGTGCTTTTGTGGCGAGCTCGTAGAAACGCGACGTCAGGGACGCGGCGTATCGTTGCCACTGGTGTGATTGCGTCCTTCATAGCAGTACTCGTTCATAACTTTTTCATCTTTGACCAGATTGCTACCGGTGTGTATTTCTTCGCGTTCATTGCGGTTGCCTTTGTATTGCCGGGAACTATCGGTACTAAAAGGCCGCAAGACAACGTTGTCGAGCGAAAGGTGAAGCCGCATCCGAGGAAGTCTGGCAGCACCATCCGATGGCGGTCACTGGCTGTTAACTCACTCGCCGGTGTCGTGGTGGCATCGTCTGTCTGGTATTGCTTCGGTCTGTTCAGAGCCGAGTTAGCCTATAAGAAACTCTTCGACCCATTGCACCCGCTTGACTATCAGGGAATGTTGCAAGAGGGAGTCGACATTACAAATAGCCCGCTGCCGACGGGGGCTTACGATTTTCTCTATGCGGGGGCTTTGGAGCAGGCGGTTCAGAGAATTCCCACGCCTTCGTCAACAAAGCCGTTGCAAGCCAAAGACGCAGAACTGGCCATCATTCGAAGCGAGGTGCTAAAGCTTGGAATCGGCCACGCGGAGAGATCCGTAAAGCACACGAATACGCCCGATATGAATTATTCGCTTCTCGCTTCGCTCGCCCTTGCCGCCGGCGACGTTGACAAGGCAACCGCGGCTGCTGCGAAAGCGGTTCAGTGGGACCCTAACAACTACTATACTCGATGGTTGATGGCTGAAGCCCATCTGGTTCGAGGGGAGAACGAGCAAGCGATTCGAGAAGCCGAGACTTCCATTAAGCTCTACCCGAGGTCACTGGAAGCGGCATCGACGCTCTCGCGGGCGCGTGGTGGCGACGGATCGGATGATACCGCGGCTGCGGCGATAATAGCGCAGGCGCGTAACAATCGACCTAACCGTGAACACGCCGCTGAAGAGCTTGTTGAAGCCGCACGCCGCATTTCGCGTTCGGGCAATCAGCAAGAGGCGCGGATCAAACTCCTCACCGCCATTGGCCGTTCCGACGGCGCCTGCCCCGCGTGTCATCGCGAGCTTGCGTTGGTGCTTGAGAAGATGGGCCGGATCAAAGACGCAATCGCCGAATGGGAAACCTACGTGAAAGAGGACGAAGCGGGCGCGGCAGCAGAGCGCGTAGCCGCTCGAATCGAGTCGCTGCGACAGCGTTCGGAAACAAAACCGTAGCAAGACGGTGCCAGACGAACGGTTGCATCGCTTTCCGGGTTGCTTTCCCGGCCAGGGAGCACAGAATCACGAGACGCCGTTGGCTTGACTTGGCTACCATCAGGACCTTATAAGCCTCAACACCACGATCTCATATTCGGAGGAATCATGAACGCTCAACGTCGATTCGCCCTGGGGCTTGCTGGTGTCGTTTTCATATTGCTGTCGGCTCAAGCGATTTCGGCTCAGAGCTTCTCGCTGGAGCAGGTGCTCAGCTCGCCGTTCCCGTCCGACCTGATCGCTTCGAAAAGCGGTGACAAGCTCGGGTGGGTCTTCGATCATCTAGGCAAGCGCAATCTTTGGGTAGCCGAGGCTCCCGCGTTCAAAGGCCGCCAGTTGACTCGGTACGACAAAGACGACGGGCAAGAGATCACCGAGCCGGTCTTCTCGCCGGACGGCGGCTGGGTTGCTTATGTGCGCGGTGGCCCTCCAAACAGCGAAAAGGAAATCCCTAATCCGACCAGCGATCCGCTAGGCGCCAGGCAAGAAGTGTGGCTGGTCAACGTGCGAACGGGCGCTACAGTCAGAATCGGGGAAGGAAGCTCGCCGAGTTTTTCGCCGCGCGGCGATCGAGTGATCTTCGAACGCGAAGATCATCTCTGGGCATCAACAGTTCCCGTTGGGGCGACACGCCTGGCCGGCCCCCCCAAGAAGATGTTCGAGATTCGCGGCGAAGTGGGTTCTGCGACCTGGTCGCCTGACGGTTCGAGTCTCGCGTTCGTGTCCTCTCGCGGCGATCACTCGTTTATTGCGATTTACGAGCCGGCTTCGTCACGAATCAGGTTCCTGGAGCCGAGCGTCGATCGCGACATCGAGCCTCGATGGTCACCCGACGGAAGGCGAATCGCTTATGTTCGCCTGTTCAACGTAGTCGATACTCTGACGGCGGATAAAGAGCGGCTGCTTCCATGGTCGATTCGAGTCGTTGACGTTGCGAGCGGAGTGGGAAAGGAGATCTGGAAGTCGGGCGGTGGCGAGATGGATTCCTACTCGCGTCTACCGATGGGCGAGAACCAGTTGCAATGGGCGGCCGGCGACCGGATCGTGTTTGCTTCGGAGAAGGACGGGTGGGCGCATTTGTACTCGATTTCCTCCAGCGGCGGGCAGCCAGTCACGCTGACGCCGGGGAACTACGAAGTGGAGAACGTCGCGTGGGCCCCGGATCGGTCGTTTATGATCGTCTCTTCGAACGCGGGCGCCATCAACTATCGTCACTTGTGGAAAGTGAACGTGACCCGTGGGGAACCGCGGCAGATAACGGAAGGCGCCACGATCGAAATGTATCCGATGATCGCCAGCGGCGGCAGGCAGGTTGCTTTCATGCACGCTACCCCAACGCATCCGTTTCTGCCTTACATAACGTCCCTCAAATCCTCCGGCAAGGAACCCATCGAAGGCACGCAGCCGTTGGCGCCTCAAGCTCTGCCATCGGACTTTCCAGCCACTCAACTAGTAGAGCCTGAACAGGTGACCTTCAAAGCTTCTGACGGAACGCAGATTCATGGTCAGCTGTTCAAGCCAAAGGTTGCGGGGGGCCGCGCGCCTGGTGTTGTTTTCATGCACGGAGGGCCGATTCGTCAGATGCTGCCCACCTGGCACTACAGTTACTACTACCATAACTCTTATGCATTCAATCAGTATCTGGCGAGTCGGGGATACGTAGTGCTGTCGGTGAACTATCGAAGCGGAATCGGCTACGGGCGCGCGTTCCGCGAGGCGCAGCATCGCGGGCCCCGCGGCGCCTCTGAGTATCAGGATATCGTGGCGGCGGGTAAGTACCTGCGATCGCGGAGCGATGTAGACGGGAAGCGAATTGGATTGTGGGGAGGATCGTACGGCGGCTACCTGACGGCGATGGGCCTTGCGCGCGATTCTGATTTGTTCGCGGCGGGAGTCGATGTACACGGGGTTCATGATTGGAGCAAGCGCGTCGGGCCTTCGCCGTGGGCTACGGGTGATCTGGCCAAGCTCGGACGAGAGTCATCGCCGATAAGCTCGGTGGACAAATGGAAATCGCCGGTGCTGCTGATTCATGGAGATGACGACCGAAATGTCGCGTTCAATCAAACGGTGGAGCTTGTGCGCAAGCTGCGAGAGCGCGGCGTCGAGTTTGAAGAGCTGATTTTTCCTGATGACGTACACGACTTCTTGCGCCATGAGAATTGGTTAAGGGCCTATCGAGCGGCAGTGGACTTCTTCGATCGGTATTTGAAGGCGGCAGGCGAGCGCTCGGCGAAGTAAGGATGAACTGACCGGTGATGGGTATCCGGGACGCATCGCGCACTGCGGCGCCCCCGTATTTCGGTTCATTGCAGTATTTATCTGAGGTTCTTGTCCCGTTCCCCTCATCTGCTCAAAAAATCTCTCGATAAAATGGAAGAAAGCCGGTTAGCCTGTGTCTAATGATTACATAGGGAGTGGTGTGGCAATTTCTCGATGAGAATCCAGCAATCGCAAACAGAGTCCGAGGAGCGGGAAACTATCGTCTCCGCTCAGGGGGGCGACCGGGTGGCTTTCAAGGCGCTCTATGATCGCTACCGCGACCGCGTCTATAACTTGATCTTTTATTCGTTAGGCGACGAGTTAGGCGCGGAGGACGTGCTTCAGATCGTGTTTGTGAAGATCTATCGAGGTCTGCCGGGTTTTAGGTTTGAAGCGAGTCTGGCGACCTGGATCTATCGGATTACGCTCAACGAGTGCCTGAACCAGCGGCGGGGGCGGAGCGCTCATCACATACCATTCGAGGCCTTGCTGGGGAGCGATGACGAAATGGACAGCGAGGCGGCGGCGGACCAACAACAGGCCGAAGGCGAACGCCGCGAGATCATTCATCGCGCCGTCATGGAGTTGTCACCGAAGCTCAGGGCGGTTGTTGCGCTGAAGTATTTGGAGGAGCTTTCGTACGAGGAGATCGCGTCGGTGCTTCAGTGCTCCCAGGGAACTGTTGCCTCGCGATTAAATCGCGCGCTCCGGGCTCTGGAAGCGCGGTTAAGACCGTTGCGGCGGCTTCTGTAGGAAATCATGGAGTACAAGCTATGAGATGTTGCCGAATTGATCTACAGCACAAGTTTTCGCTCTACTTGAACAGCGAGCTCGAGCACCGCGCGGTCAAGCGAATCGAGGATCATCTTCTAGATTGTGGGTCGTGCCGAACTCGTCTTGCGCACTTGCGCAACGGACACCGTCTCGCGCAGGAGTTGCCACGGTTCACGCCGCCAAGAGACTCCTGGGCGGTTATCGAGGCCGCAATCTCCGGGACTCAACCTGTTGCAAGCCGGCCACAAGCGGCGGTTCGCAGGCGCGAGTTTGGGCTGAAGCCGGGTCTTGCGCTTGCAGTGATCGGGATTGTTGCGCTGGTCGGGGCTTTGCTCATCGCATTCAGCAAGGCTCGCTCAATGGAAGAGGAAAACACCGGTACCATGGTGGCGGAGGCGCTCGACCTTCGCGAGTTTCATACGGTCAACATCGCCGACATCGAACAAAACCAAAAGCCCCACGTGATGGCTGAGGGCTATGTCTCGGAGGTGAGCGTCAACGACGAAGACGGCGACTTTAGCTTCAAGCTCGTCGATGATCTAGGGCGTCCGGGCCCGTTCATCATTTGCGAGATCATCGATCCGATTCGGCTGAGCCCACCCTCAGTAGGTAGCCGTGTGCGAGTCTACGGAGTGAGCCGCTATGACGGGCAGGCCGATCATAACTGGTACGAGGTGCATCCGGTGCTCAACATCGAGGTCGTCCACCGTTGATGTCAGAGCCCAAGTATCGAGAATCCTTTGAGTACGGAGACTCAACAAGGTTGGATGTTGCGGTTCGCAGCGCTCCTTCGCGGCGTGATTTGGGAAGCAGGGGGCGCGTTGCTTGTGTTTCTGACGCCCCGACCGACTCGCACAAACTCAACGAAACACTAAGCAGTCCGTAGCCGGTTTTGACGCACTCTCTCGCATCACACAAGAAAGAAAGGAAAAGCGCAGAGGATATGACCTCGATAGGCTATCTGCGCAGTTCAACATGTAAGGTGACTATCCGAAACCACGGATTGTACGAGCAAACGAGAATTACAACCGGGGATCGCTATTCAACCGATCAGCCCGGGATCTACTTCAAAATGGAGAAGGGACTTAAGAATGACAAATAAGAATCGATTACGCTTCCGCTTGCTTCTGCTGCTAATAGCGCTTTTTGCTTTGGTCGCGGCGCAAGTCGCCGCGCAGACTCCCAACACAGCGACGATGATCGTCGACGTCGTCGATCAAACTGGCGCCGTCGTGAAGGATGCCAAAGTTTCGGTGCTGAATACCGCGACCGGCTCCGTGCGCGAGGCCGTCTCCGGAGATGACGGCTCTGCGACATTTGCGGCGCTCTCCCTGACAGGCGAATACAAGGTCACCGTCGCGATGACCGGCTTTACCTCCGAGGATGTCACCGGTCTCAAGCTGCGGGCCGGTGAAACCGCGACTGTGAAGGTCAAACTCGTTGCAGGCGGCGGCAAGAGCGAAGTCACCGTCTACGGGACCACCGAAGGGGTGCGCACGAATCCGCAGATCGGTCTTCCGCTTGGCAGCAAGCAAATCGATGAGACGCCGATCCTCGGCCGCAAGGTGACATCGCTGCCGCTTCTCAACTCGGCGTTTCGGCAGGGCAAGGGGACTGGCGATCTCTTCGTCAACGCGACCTACTTCATCACCGGCGCCGGTTCACGTCGTACGACCACCTTCACAATAGACGGCGCAAACAACGATGAGGGGTGGGGCCGCCAGACGGCGATTGCAACCGTGCCGATCGGCGCTGTCCAGGAGTTTGCGGTGCTTACCAACGCATTTTCCGCCGAATTCGGCTGGACCGCCGGCCCGGCGTTGAACATCGTCACCAAGTCCGGCACGAACGTCTTGCACGGCGAAGGGGTATTCATGGTCCGTCCAGGTGACTGGCAGGCGAAGACATTCTCGACCAAGAACTTCTGCGCACCGTCCGTGCTCAGTTGCGTCACACCCAGCACGCTCCAGGCTATCAACCCGGTGGACATTCCGGATGCGCTGCAACAATACTCCGGCTCGATCGGCGGGCCGATCATCAAGGACAAGACGTTCTTCTTCGCCACAGCTGACTACACGCGGCAGAACAGAACGACGTTCCTCTCGCCCACTCTACCTGCTTTCGTGTTACCGGCGGATGGCAACCTCGCCTACACGGGTCATTACCGCCAGACGCTGGTCGACGGACGGCTGGACCACAAGCTCACGCCGAACCAAACGTTGATGTTCCGAACGAACATCGATCGGTTTGACGACGACAACCCTCAGGATGCCGTTGGCGGTACGAACGCACCAAGCGTCGCGCGCAGGTATGCTCGCCGGGCGTGGACGACTCAGCTCAATCACACGGTGTTCTTCAACCCGCATCTTCTCAACGAAGCGCGTTTTTCCTATCTGCATGGCGATCCGGTCACGCTGTGGGAAGCTCAAGACCTCTCAACCACCTACACACGCAGCGGGACTGTGCCCTTCAGCATTGGGCAGTCGCGATTCTCCAACATCTATAGTTACCAGTTTCAATTCTCGGATACGCTGTCGTGGACGCTTGGGAAGCATTACCTCCGCCTCGGTGGAAATGTGACCCATCACACGTCCGGCGGCACCGGCAGCGAGCCCGGTACCGCGATCCTCGGCACATTCACGTTCAAGAGCACGACCACGGCGCCCTTCGGTCAGTTGACGCTCGGCGACGTTCAGAATTACACGCAGCCGATCAACTTTGGGATCAGCAGCTACGAGCTGCCGCAGTGGCTCCTGACCGGGTTCGTGCAGGATAGCATCCACTTTCACCCCGACTTCACCGTGGACCTCGGGCTCCGCTATGACCGGCAGACCCTGACCGACGCGACCAAGGACTTCGCGCCGCGTGTGGGTTTCGGGTGGCATCCGTGGGGCTATTCGCGTCTGTCGATCCGCGGCGGCTACGCGATGTATTACACGCAGATTAGGGCCAATCAGGTTGCCGGATACCTGGTAAACGGGCTGGACGGACTTACAACCTACACCGCGGTTTCCGGACAACTCGGCTTCCCGACCTGTCTGACTTGCGCGCCGGTGAACGTTGATCCGAAGACGCTGCCGGCTTCGCAACTGCCTGCGCGAGACATCACGATCATCGCGGGCAAGCGCTCTTTCTACGAGGAACAGTTCGCCAAGTTCGGGCTGGATTTCAACAAGCTGCCAAACTATCCGGATAAGTTTGTGAATCCCCGCAGCCAGGTCATTTCAATCGGCGTTGAACACGAGGTGATAAGAGGATTGTTCGCTCAGGCGGACTACGTGCATCAGCACTGGACCAATCTCGATCGCACCGTTGACTTGAACGCTCCCTCGGTGTTCGATCGCTCGGCGCCCGGACAAGTAAGAACCGTTGGGGCGGCAAATGCCACTCGTCCGATCCTGCCGGTCGCGGGCGGCGTACGTCAGGTCAACACGATAATGAATCTCGGGGTCGGCGATTACGACGGACTGCAAACGCAGGTCACCTACCGAGGTATCTCGCATATGTTTGCGTCGGTCGGCTATACGCTGTCCAAGGCGACAAACACATTCGAGCCGGACGGCAACGGCATCGGACCGAACCAGAGCAACATCTTGCGCCTCGGTGAACTCGACGAGCGTGGACCGAGCGTAGTCGATCAACGTCATCGCGCTGTCATCTTTTTCAGCTACGAGTTTCCGTACAACATCACGGCCGGCACCCTGACACAGCTTGCGTCATCGCGTCCGTTCAACGCCACCACCGGCCTGGACAACAACGGTGACGGCGCCAACAACGACCGCCCTGTCATTGATGGCAAGATCATCAGCAAGTCGGCGTTCCGCGGCACTCCGACCTCCGAGGTGGCGATCTTCGTCGAGGGTCGCATCAAGACGTCAGAACGCACGAGCATCCTGCTGAGGCTGGAGGGCTTCAATCTCTTCAACCACGGCAACTACCTCGGCCGCGGAC
>DATMCM010000162.1:0-6807 GCA_035558335.1 Blastocatellia bacterium
CGGCAAGCCTTATGACAAGTTTCTCGAGGAGCGAATCTTCAAGCCGCTCGCCATGGTCGACACCGGCTACTATGTGCCGCCGGAGAAGGCGAGTCGGTTTGCGAAGCTGTACGCGCCGGCCGAGGGCGGATCGATCAAACCCAACACCACCGCCGCCCAGACTTCGTATCTCAAACCCGCCATCAACTTCGGGGGCGGTTCGCAGTTGACGTCTACGGCGAAGGATTACTTGCGGTTTTGCCAGATGCTGTTGAATGGAGGCGAGTTGGATGGCGTGCGTATCTTGAGTCGCAAGTCCGTTGAACTGATGTCCGCTGACCATCTCGGCGATATGCCGCGCGGTACTGATCTGATGGGACCGGGCTACGGATTCGGGTTGACGGTCGCGGTTAGTCGCGGCCCGGGGCGCAGCGGAACGACCGGAACGGCGGGCGAGTACTTCTGGGGCGGCGCGGCGGGGACTCGCTTCTGGATCGATCCAAAGGAGCAGATGATCGGGATCTTCATGATTCAGATTCTGCCGCACACCAACCTGACTTACGGCACCCAGTTCAGGCAACTGGCTTACCAGGCCATTGCAGACTAGCAGACGGTTGGCTGCCCTGGGCAGCGGATCTTATCGGGACATCGACGGCTGTTTGCCGGGACCGCTGCCAATGGCCGGGGCTTTTTACCATTGTTCAATTGACATGCTCGCCGGGCGCAGCTAAAGTTATCTGCCATAAGCTAGATGCAGGTTCGCGGAAGGGTTCTGACGTAGCGAATCGAGGAGCTGTTAAGCGGAGCGACCAAACGGTCGGTCAGTGAGCGGATTGAGAGAGAAAACACGTGGCCTGTTCTTTTGTCGGGAAGTGAGTTTGAAGTTACATAGTATCGAGGTACAGTCGCCCGGCCCGGAATCATAGCGTAGTAAAGCTTCCCAAATCGTCAGATCAGTGGAACCAGGATTCAGTCAATCTCTTTGGAGAGGAGAGACTATGAAACGAAACTTAGGACTCTGGGTGAGTACGGCGCTGATTTTGAGCGCGGTCGTTTTCTGCGGATGGTCGGCGAGCGCAAGCGACAAGTCGACGAGCGCTGTAACCTTCTCAAAGGATGTGGCGCCGATTCTGCACAACAACTGCGCTTCTTGCCATCGACCGGGCGAGATAGCGCCAATGTCGCTGCTCAGCTATAAGGACGTTCGCCCGTGGGCCAAGTCGATTCGCGAGGTTGTTGTAGATCGCAAGATGCCGCCCTGGCTCGCCGACCCACATTACGGCGAGTTTAAGAACGACCGCCGCCTCTCACAAAAAGAGATAGACACCATCGTCGCCTGGGTTGATGCCGGCGCTAAGGAAGGAGATCCGAAAGATCTGCCTCCGATGCCCAAGTTCCCGGCTGAAGGCTGGAAGCTCGGGACGCCGGATGTGGTGCTGTCGATGACGCTGGAAGCCAGCGTGCCCGCAGACGGCGTCGTAGCCTACAGACACTTTGCTGTGCCAACCAACTTCACAGAGGACAAGTACGTCCAGTTCGCCGAGATCAGGCGAGGCGATCCAAGCGTCGTTCACCACGTGATCGTCAGCGTGCGCGAACCCGGCCAGGGACCGCTGCCACCGGCTGGTGAAATCAACCTTGGCGCCGCCGCGAATCGAGAGGGAGAGGCCCGAACCGCTCAACAACAGCCGGGTCAGGGTGGAGGCCGAGGCAACAACCCGGATGGAATGTTAGTCGGATGGGCGCCGGGGATGAGCCCGCTGCTTTTGCAACCTGGTCAGGCCAAGTTAATCAAAAAGGGCTCGGTGCTCATCTTCCAGATGCACTACACGACGAACGGCCAGCCCAGCACGGATAGGACTAGCGTCGGCATCTATTTCGCCAAGGCCCCGGTCGAGAAACGCGTTATTACGACGGGCGCTGTTGCTCGCAATCTGGTGATCCCCGCGGGCGAACCGAGCTACGAATCCAAGGCGAGCTTCAACTTCAAGGAGGACTCGCACATCGTCAGCTTTATGCCGCATATGCACGTTCGCGGAAAGGACTTCGAGTACAAGCTGGTTTATCCGGACGGAACTTCGAAGATCCTGTTGAAGGTGCCCAGGTACGACTTCAACTGGCAACTCGTTTACTTCATGAAGGAACCCGTTGCTGCGCCGAAAGGCAGCCGGATCGAATGCGTTGCGCATCACGATAACTCCGAGCGCAACAAGTACAACCCCGACCCGACCAAGGAAGTGCGCTGGGGTCCGCAGACGTGGGAGGAGATGATGATCGGGTGGCTGGACTACACCATCGACGGTCAGAATCTCAAGACCGAAACCGCATCCAAGTAGGCCTTCACAATTGCACGGGCCGCCCTCGCAGGCACGTGTTCAATTCGCTAGCTGCCGGCATCAGGAGGGCATTAAATGAAAATGCGCGTATTCAAAATAGCGACCTTCATCGGAGGGCTCAGTTTGCTGTTCGCGATCGGAGTCTCGGCAAGCGGTCCATCCAGGACGACCGCGACATTCACCAAGGACGTCGCGCCAATTCTCTTCAACCGATGCATCGAGTGCCATCGAACCGGCGAAATCGCCCCGATGTCGCTGCTGAGCTATCAGGAGGTTCGCCCGTGGGCCAAGTCGATAAGACAACGAGTGGTGGATCGCTCGATGCCGCCCTGGTCCGCCGACCCGCACATAGGCAAGTTTTCAAACGACCCGAGTCTCTCTCAGAAGGAGATCGACACCATCGTCTCGTGGGTTGACGCAGGCGCGCCCAAGGGCGACGACAAGGATATGCCGCCAACGCCGAAGTTTGTCGAGGGATGGACGATAGGCAAGCCCGACGTTGTGCTGAGCATGCAGGAAGAATACTCGGTGCCGGCCGATGGCACCGTGCCGTATCTTTACTTCAGCATCCCGACCGGCTTCAAGGAAGACAAGTGGATTCAGGCGCTGGAGATCAAGCCCGGCAATCGCAGCGTGGTTCATCACGTCATCGCTTTCACCCAGGAGCCCGGCGCCGGCAGCGGACGAGCCGACGGCGGAGGTGAGTCTCAGCGAGGCCGCGGAAGTTTGGGAGGCATCACTCCAAACAAGACCGGGATCGTTCTTGCTCCGGGTACCGCACGCCTTGTTAAAGCGGGATCGAGCATAGTCTTTCAAATGCACTACACGACCAACGGTGAAGCTACAAAAGATCGCACCAGCATCGGACTGATCTTCGCGAAGGAGCCGCCCACCAAGACTTTGGTCACGGGTAATGCGTTGAACGCGAGGTTTGCGATTCCGGCTGGAGATCCAAGCTATGAGGTCAAGTCTACGACCACGATGAAAGAGGACGTGCACTTGACGTCGTTCATGCCGCACATGCATTTTCGCGGCAAGGATTTCACCTACACCGCGGTTTATCCCGACGGCCGGTCGGAGGTTCTGCTGAGCGTGCCCAAATACGACTTCAATTGGCAGTTGACCTACGTGTTGGAGAAACCGGTGGCGCTTCCGAAGGGCACCAGGCTGGATTGCGTGGCTCATTTCGACAACTCGACTCGCAACAAATACAATCCGGACCCGACCAAGGAAGTGCGCTGGGGTGACCAGACTTGGGAAGAAATGATGATAGGCTGGTTCAGCTTCACGCGTGACGCTGAACAACGGGAGACAGCCGCCGTTAGATCGCCTGCAGCCAAGTGAAGCCGGCTGACGATCTTTTGGAGCAACACCCAGCGGGCGGTCCTCCCGAGACGGAGAGGCCGCCCGTTTCCGCTGAAGGTCGAGACCAACCAGGCTAAAGGCCTGAATTCTGAACATCATCTCGCGAAACGCGATCATAACCTCAGGAGGATCGAGTCAATGCGCAAAGCGCTTATCGCTGTAGCAATTGTTTTATTAGTCAAGTCTGTCGGAGCCGCCCAAAGCGCGGACAAGCTTGAAGGACGTTGGGCAGGCTTTGTCGAAGGACTGCAAGGGAAACAACCCGCCGTCGCTACCTTCAAGAAGGAAGGCGACAAGTACACCGGAACCATCACCGGGTTGCGCCCTGGGATGGACGCGGCCCTGAAGGACATCAAGGTCGATGGCAACAAAGTTACTGCAAAAACTGAAATCGAAACGCCAAATGGCAACGTCTCAATCAACTACGACTTTGTTCTTTCGGGTGAGACCTTGAAAGGAAAAGGCGAGGCCGAGTTTGGCGGCCAGACCTATGGTTTCGACTTCGATTTGAAACGGGGTGGCGAGGTGGCGGCAGGGCCACAGCAAGGGCAGCCTCCCGCACAGCCCAGACGCGAGGTGCCTCAGCCTCAACAGAAGCAATCGCCGACCTATTTCTCAGGGCAATGGAATTTCAAATGGGTGGGCCGCGAGAGCCCGCTCGGTCCGGCTCCGAGAGAAGGAATTGCTACCTTCACGCTTCGCCCCGATGGCAAAACGATAGACCTCCGCGTTGAGGGTAAAGCCGAAGATAAACCCTTCAAGGAAAGCGCAGTGATCGTCTGGGACGAAGCGACCAAGACGATGACATTTTCAGAACGCCTTGCTAACGGTCTTCAGATTCAGAGCAAGGCCGACTGGCGCAGTCCGATCTCAATCCGTTTCACCGTCGATCCCGTCAAGGTCAAGGGACAAACGGTACAGTTGAAGCGGATCATTTCGGTCGTCGCCGCGCACTCGTTCACGGTGACTGAAGAACTGTCCGAAGACGGCGGGCCCTTTGTACGGCTCGGAAGCGCTATCTACTCGAAGGTGGGCTCCGACAAGTAACACCAGACGCGTTCTGTCGGAGAATGAACCTTATCTGCGTAAGCTCAGCGTGCTTTGCGGCTCTGCGGTGAGCAGATTCGCAAAGGGAAACTCACCGCAGAGCCGCCGAGCACGCTGAGCTTACGCGGAGATCGGTAGAATGCTAAACAGCCCTTCTTCTTGAAAACGGAACCAGCGAACTCTCTTCACAGGAGGCAACTGCTATGTGGATACCGAAATACAAACGCGATGAATTGAAAGGAGTCGATTCTCCTGTTCCAACTCAAGTTGTCTCGAACGAGGAGATCCTTCCTCGGCCGCAGAACAGGAAGCAGAAAGAGGTCGAGTACCTGGTCGGCAAGTGGGGCGCGGAGAACGCCAAGCGCGTCGGAATGAATCGCAGGGACTTCATGCGATCCTCGATGGGATTTGCAACGGCGGTGCTCGCGATGAACGCAGTGCACGGACACTACTGGGAAGTCGACGCCGCCGAAGCATTCGAGCCTGATGCAACCGCAGAGCGATGGCCGAAAGGCGAGTACTTTGTCCTCGACGTGCAAACCCATTTTACCAACTCTTACGATCTGGGGGTAGAAAGGCAGGGGGGCGGCGGCGGCTTTCGTCAGTACGAGTTTCTTAAGAATATGGGCTTCAATCTCAAAGCAGATGCCGAGGCCTACAGCTTTCACAACTTCGTGAAGGAGATATTCTTCGACAGCGAAACCAGCATGATCGTCATCAGCGGTGTGCCCACCCGAGAGAAGCAACGCGATGCGGATGGCAAAGTACTCGAAGGCGTGGATCGCAGCCGCGCCGGGCTTCCGAGCTGGTTGATGGCAAAACGCAAAAAGGACCTCAACGAGTTGGCCGGTTGCCAGCGCGCGCTATCGCAAGGCAACTGTGCGCCGAACCACTACTGGAACAAGACGACTGACAAACCCGACTGGCCGGCGCTTTGGGAACAGATGGAGCGCGAAGTCAAGGTCTACGGCATGGACTCGTGGAAGTGGTACTGCCACACCGATCCAGGCCAGAGCGGCGGCGGGTTTCAACTCGACGACGAAATGTCGGCGAAGTTCTACGAGAAGTCCCGGCAGTTGGGTGTGAAGTTGTTTAGCGTACACAAGGGGTTCTCGTATCAGTCGCGAACGCTCGGCCACCTGGCAAATCCGAAAGACGTCGAGAAAGCCGCGCTCCAGAATCCCGATCTCACGTTTGTGATCTATCACTCAGCGCTGAAGCACGGCCCCAATGAGCCAGACTACATAGCGAACAACCAGTTCGACACGACCACCGGCGACTTCCTGTGGCACAACGTGCTCATGGATATCAAGAAACGCAATCCGAAGATGAACAACGTCTACTGCGAGATAGGTTCGTCGTTTGGACTGCTCGCGGTTGAGAACCCGGTCATGTGCCAGCACCTGATGGGCAAGAACATCAAGTATTACGGTTCGGACCATGTGATCTGGGGGACGGACTGCCTGTGGTGGGGCTCGCCCCAATGGGCGATTGATCTGTTCAAGCGATTCCAGTTCACCGACGAGATGTGCGAGAAGTTCGGCTACAAGAAACTGACCAAGCAGGACAAGGCGAACATCTTCGGATTGAACGCGGCGAAGCTTTATAAGGTTGACGTGAAGGCCAAGCGGAACGGCCTGCCGGCGGACGCGCTCACAAAGTTCAAGAAGGCTTACAAGGAAGAAGGCGGCCAGGCGTCAAACCGCGCTTACGGATGGGTTCGCGCGGAAGACTAGTTTGGGGTTTCTGGTTTCTGGTTTCTGGTTTCTAGTTCGTGGAGAGCGCATCGTGTCTCGAAGCGAGAGACCAGAAACCAGGAACCAGAAACTAGAAACCAGAAACTAGAAACTAGAAACTAGAAACTAGAAACTAGAAACCAGAAACTAGAAACCAGAAACCTTTAAAACGTCGCTATTGGATTCAACGGAGAGCCGGTTCCGCCGGGTACCGCAAGCGGCGATGCAGTCAATAGGAATTCCCAGCGATTTCGCTTTGCCGCTGCCTCACTCAACGCTTCAAGATCGCAGTTGTCAAAGATGTTCACGCCCATCGCGACCAACACCAACTGATGAATCGGCAA
>DATMCM010000163.1:0-15043 GCA_035558335.1 Blastocatellia bacterium
GACAAATCATCAACCCCGCCACACCCGCGGCTCGCAGGAACGTCGCTTTGAAGTTCTCGATTTCTCTCGCTTGTCTTTCGAGAAACATCCCCAAAAAGGCTGCCAGAGCCAGTTTTGTTATCTCTGATGGCTGGAGCGAGAAGTATCGGCCGTATCTGATCCAACGGTGAGTTTCGTTCACCGTGGGCAGAAACAGCACCACCGCCAACATCGCAAGCGTTACGCCCAACACCGAATAGAGCACCACCGGCCGTTTGTAGTGGCGGTAGTCTATGAACATCGCCGCAGCCATCGCCATAACGCCGACCGTCGCCCAAAGCCCCTGCCTCGAAAGAAAGTAGAACTGGCTGCCATAGTTTTGTTCGGCAAGGATCGCCGACGCGCTGTAGACCATCACTGCCCCGAACAGCGTCAGACCCAGAACTGTTGCCAGCAGCACGCGATCGACCGGCAGCTCGCGAACCTTTGGAACTCGCGCGCTCCCCGAAAAGAACTCTGAGTCTCGTTTCCACCTCGGGCTTATCACTCTTGAACCGGCTGCCATGCGTTGGTCTCTACCTCTCATTCTCATCTCAGCTTCAGTGTTGACAGACTGAGCAGCGCGAACAGGATCGCGATTATCAAAAAGCGAAAGACGATCTTTGGCTCCATGCGCCGCGACAGCTCGGGCGGATAGAGCAATTCGAAGTGATGATGAATCGGGGTCATCTTGAAGATGCGCCGGTGAAACAACTTGAACGAAGCGACCTGCAAGATCACCGAAACGGCTTCGATCACGAACACCCCGCCGATCATGACCAACAGAAACTCCTGTTTGATCATCACTGCAAGCGCTCCGATCGCCCCCCCGATTCCAAGAGCGCCTACGTCTCCCATGAAGACCTCGGCGGGCGGAGCGTTGAACCACAAGAACCCCAGGCTCGCTCCGGTCAGCGCCGCGCAGAAAATGGTCAGCTCCGAGATGCCCGGGTTGTGCGCAAGCCCCAGATACTCCGCGAACCTTAAGTGCCCGCTGACGTACGTGAACCCGGTCAGCGCCGCGGCGGTCACAACTGTGACCGAGATCGCCAGTCCGTCAAGCCCGTCAGTCAGGTTCACCGCGTTGGAAAACCCTACGACCACAATCGGCGCAAAGAGCAGAAGGTAGATCGGCCACGGTATGTCTGGCTCGAACGACTTGAAGAACGGCACGCTCAATTGGGTCGAGTAGGTCGTAAAATATTTCAGCGCGAGTCCAAACCCGAACGCTGCAATGAACTGCAACACAAGTTTTTGCCTGCCCGTCAACCCGAGATTGTGACGCCGCTCTACCTTCAAGTAGTCATCCCAAAAACCAAGCGCTCCGAAAGCGAGCGTCGCTCCGACGGCGATCCACACATAAGCAACCGAGAGATCAGACCAAAGCAGCGTCGAGATCGCGACCGACAACAGAACCAACACACCACCCATTGTCGGCGTCCCCCGCTTCGACTCGTGCGAACGCGGTCCCTCTTCTCGAATTTGCTGGCCGATCTGAAACTGCCTGAGCTTCGCGATCATTCTCGGCCCGAAGATCAGACTCAACACCAGTGCTGTGATCGCCGCCCAGGCTGCGCGAAACGTAACTTCCTTAAACACCCGCATGAAGGAGAGCTCGTCGATGCTTTGAAGTAACCGCAAGTAATAGAACATCGAACTTCCTGTATGGGGTCCCTCCGCGGGCGCCCCTCCCTCACGGCTTCATGTACGGGCGTCCCTCTGTGGGCGCCCCTCCACACGCGCGCGAATTCTCAGCACCAAGGGGCGCCCACGGAGAGACGCCCGTACATGTCGTTATTCGCTTCGCTCCGCGCGCCTGTCCGCTTCTTGAAACTTCTCCTTCAATCGTGCGATCACTGCTTCGGTTTTTACGCCGCGCGAGCCCTTCACCAGGATCACATCGCCCGCTCGAGCTTCGCGAGCGACTATTTCCGCCGCCTGTTCGGGTGTCTCAGAGAAGACTGCAGACCCCGCACTGATTCCCGCTTCGCGAGCGCCCTCGACCAACTCGCGCGCAAACCCACGAACTCCGATCAACAAATCAATCCCAAGCTCGGCCAGTCGCCGCCCGGTCACACGATGAAGCTCCGCGCTCGTCTCTCCCAACTCCAGCATCTCGCCGGCGACTACGATCTTTCGCTTAAAGCCCTCGCTCGCCGCGATTGTGGTAACCATCTCAATCAGCGCGCGCGGGTTCGAGTTATACGAGTCGTCCACCAGCGTGAACCCTCGGGCGAAACGGGTGACCTCGCCGCGCATCTTCGGACTGGACGCTTCGGCAAGCGCGTCGGAGATCGCTTCGAGTGGGACCTCGCAGACGTCAGCGACCGCTGCGGCAGCAAGCGCGTTGTACACCTGATGACGGCCGGCAAGCGGCAACACGACGTCAACTTCGCCGCGCGGCGTCTGAAGCGCGAACCGTGTTCCCCCGAGCCCCTTGTCTTCAATCCTGCGCGCTCGCACGGCGGCCTCGCGCTGGATTCCGAAGGTGTGCACTCGAATGTCGTCGCGCAATTGTTTCATCCCCGCCACCAACGCATCGTCGGCGTTCAACACCGCAAATCCGCCCGATTTGATACCAAGAACCAGCTCGGCTTTCGCGGCGGCGATTCCTTCGATCGAATCGAAGAACTCGAGATGAACAGGCGCAACGTTTGTGACCGCGCCGACATCGGGAGGAGCAATCTTCGCAAGCCGCGCGATTTCGCCTTTATGGTTCATCCCCATCTCGAGCACCGCGTAATCAAAATCAACCGCGTGAGCTCCGTCACTTTCCATCTTCAAGATCGACAGCGGCAGCCCGTACTCGTTGTTCAGATTGCCGGTGGTCCGGTTCACTCGTCCGATGCGATCAAGCGTCGAGGCGGTGAGCTCTTTCGTAGAGGTCTTGCCCACGCTGCCGGTGATTGCGACTTCCCGACCGCGCCATGAACCGCGTACCGACGCCGCCAACGATTGCAGCGCGGCCAGAGTGTCAGCGACCGGCAACAGCCAGGCTTCCACGCCGGTGTCCGCCTGGGATGACGAAGCGAGGAATTCTCCGGTGACCACCGCGCCCAACGCGCCGCGCCGAAGCGCGTCATCGACGAATCGATGCGCGTCGCGGTTCTCACCTTTTATTGCAAAGAACAGTTCGCCCGCTCGCAGTGAACGCGAATCGATCGAGTAACCAAGCGGCTCACGTTCGCTGAGGTCCACCGCCGCGCGAGTCGAGCGCTCCTGAGATCCCAAAAGCCTTCGTATCTCTCCGAGCTTCATTCACCCTGCCTGGGAGCGCGGGTGTCTCGCCCGCAACCGCAATCGATGAGTTCGCGAGGGATGCGGGCGAGACGCCCGCGCTCCCAGGGTTATGCGTGCGAACCGCGACGCTTCATCATCGCTTCGCGAGCTACTTCGTGATCGTCGAAGTGAATCGTGTTGTCGCGAAGCACTTGATATGTTTCGTGTCCCTTGCCGGCTATTACGACCACGTCGCCTTCGCGAGCTTCAGCGATCGCGCGAAAGATCGCTTCGCGGCGATCCGGCAGTCTCAAGTAAGGACGCCTCGTGCCGTTGAGACCGACTTCGATGTCCGCGATAATCGCCGCCGGATCTTCGCTTCGCGGATTGTCAGATGTGACGATAGCGACGTCGCTCAAGCTTCCCGCGATTTCGCCCATCGGCGCTCGCTTGGTCCGGTCTCTATCTCCCCCGCATCCGAAGACCGCTATTACTCGTCGCTCGCGCCCCGCGATTTCCCGGGCGGTGCGCAAGACGTTCTTCAATGCGTCGTCGGTGTGAGCGTAATCGACGATCACGGTGAACGGCGGTTGATCCGAGTCCTCGAGCAACACCTGCTCGAACCGTCCCGCCACGGTTCGGCACTCGGCCACTCCTCGCGCGATCTCATCCAAACCAAATCCCAGAGCCAATCCTGCGCCAACCGCCGCAAGTATGTTGTAGACGTGGGGACGGCCCACCAGCGATGACCTGATTTCTATTTTGCCCGCCGGAGTCCTGACGACGAACGCGAGACCGCTCGGAGAAAGCTCGAACTCATCGGTCCGCACATCCGCGCCATTGACCAACCCGTAAGTGATCTTCCGGCCCTTCGCGGTCCCAAGCAGCTTTACTCCGTACTCGTCGTCGGCGTTGATCACCGAGAGAAGCGGCTCCGCGCCCAGGCGACCGTTGAACAGCTTTTCTTTTGCGGCGAAGTAGCTCTCCATCGTCGAGTGATAGTCCAGATGGTCGCGGGTCAGATTTGTGAAAACAGCTACCGTGAAGTTCAACGCATCCGCCCGATGAAGCTCGATCGCGTGAGAAGATACCTCCATGACGGCAGACCGACAGCCGACGGTGACTGCCCGAGCAAGCATTCGCTGAATGTCCGAAGCTTCGGGCGTTGTGTTGCGCGCATCGATTTCCTGGCCGGCGATTCGATGACTGATCGTTCCGAACATCGCAGAAGAGCCTTCGCTTGCTCGAATGATCGAATCGATCAAGTGTGCGGTCGTGGTCTTGCCGTTGGTTCCGGTGATGCCGACCAGCTTCAATCGCCGCGACGGATGACCGTGTGCGGCCGCCGCCGCGCGAGCCAGCGACGCTCGCGAGTCGTGAACTTGAATCCAAGCCGGCGCATCTTCGGGCATCGCCTCGCGCTCTGAGATAACGCAGATCGCGCCGCGCTCGACGGCTTGCGGGATGTGTTGATGGCCGTCAAATTTCGCGCCGCGAATTGCCACAAACACCGAGCCCGGCTTGCACGAGCGCGAGTCATGGGTGACGTCCCGCACAACTGCGTCAAGCCGCCCGGTCTCGGCGATCGCGTCTATCTCTTTTGTCAGATCGGTGAGCTTCAATTTTCCACCCGAACTTAGATGACCTGTACGGGCGTCCCCACGTGGGCGCCCCTCTCCCAAGAGATGCCAATCGGCCGAGAAGGGGCGCCCACGCGGGGACGCCCGCACACGTCACCTCGACTGAGTGCTGGAAACGGCGTCCACTTGTTCCTTCTTCGGCTGATCGCGCGAAAGCCTGACGCGGCAAATCGCGTCCTGCGCGACCAGCGAGCCGGGCGTCGGACTTTGCATCGCAACGACTCCGTCACCGCTGGCTTTCATCTTCAAACCGCGAGACGCGCACATGGCCACCGCTTCGCGGATTCCGAGTCCGACAAGATCGGGTACCACGATGCTGCCGAAGCGCTTAGATGCACGATCGTCCGAAGCCGGTTCACTCGCAATGTCGAGCGATGGCCGCGAGTCCCTCACCCTTGCGGAAGCCGAAGGCGCGGCATCGGCCACAACATCCGGCATATCGTAGACTTGCACATCACTGGCCAGCATCGAATGCGGATCGCCCTCCGGCGCAATCCCCAATACTCGAAGCGCGTCGGCGACGACTCGCGCGAAGACCGGCGCTGCCACGGTGCCGCCGTGATGCAAGCCGACCGGCTCATCGATCGAGACGACGCACACGATTTCGGGATTCTCAACAGGAGCGAAGCCCGCGAACGATGCGACATAACGAGTGTTGGAGTAACGGCCCGTCTTCTCATCGATCTTCTGCGCGGTGCCCGTCTTCCCCGCCGCCCGATAGCCGCCCATCCTCGCCGCCTTGCCGGTTCCCTGCATAACAACGCCCTCAAGCATCGACTTCAAGGTGGCCGCAGTGGCCTGGCTCACGACCTGGCGGCTCTCAGGATGCGGCTCATCGATCACGTCGCCATAGGCAGTCGTCACCTTGCTGACCATATGCGGCTTGAGCCATTCGCCGCCGTTTGCGATGCAGGCATAAGCCGCCGCGGTCTGAAGGGCAGTCACTCCGATCTCATGACCCATCGGTATCGAGCCGATGGTAACCGGCGTCCACTCGCTCGCCGGTCGAAACAGCCCGCGTGATTCCGCGGGCAGCTCGATTCCGGTCCGACGGCCGAAGCCGAACTGTTCGATGTAACGCGCGAGCCGTTCATTGCCCAGCATCATCCCCACTTTGATCGCAGCGACGTTTGAGGATTTTGCCAGGGCCTGCGCGGCGGTCAGCACGCCGTACGGGTGGTCGTGAACGATTCGGTCGGCGATGCGAATCTGTCCGCCTCCGCAGTTTATTAGAGTGTCGGGACGAATAAGATGCTCTTCAATGGCGGCCGAGTAGGTAACCAGCTTAAAGATCGAGCCGGGCTCGAACGCCGTCTCGACGGCCCGGTTGCGGCGCTGGATCTCCGTCGAATCGCCGACTCGGTTTGGGTCAAACGTTGGATAGTTAGCGAGCGCGAGAATCTCTCCGGTAGCAGGCCGTACGATCACCACCGTTCCTCCGCGAGCGTGACTCGCGCGAACAGCTTCAGCAAGCGCCTGCTCGACGTGATGCTGGATAACCAGATCGATAGTCAGGGTCACGTTAGAGCCGGGCACCGACTCTTCGACAGAGTGATCGTAGGATTTGTTGAACGCGTCCACGTCGAGCAACAAGTTGCCGCCGCGTCCTCGGACTAGCTTGTCGTAAGCCAGTTCGATTCCGGCTCCGCCCCGTTCGTCGCTGTCAACGAACCCAAGCACGTGAGAGGCAGACGAACCATCGACATAGTACCGCTTCATCTCGTTGACGAATCGAAGGCCGGGCCAGTCGAGCTTCTCGACTTCGCTGACCTCGTCGTCGGCGAGCTTGCGCTTGACCGCTACCAGCACCGCGGCCGACGTGAGTCGTTTGTAGAGCGCGTCCCGGTCCACGCCGAGGAGGTTTGATAACCGGTCGGCCGCACGCTCCGGCTCTTTTATCTCCGACGGAGATGCGTACAACGATTTCGCTTCGACGGATCGCGCGAGCTCGTTGCCGTTGCGATCGTAGATCACACCCCTCGTCGGACTCAGCTCTATCTCGGCCTGTTGCTGGCGGCCCGCTCGAGCCAGGAGCCAGTCGTGTTGCTTGACTTGAAGCCAGACCAGCTTCCCGCCAATTGCGGCCATCCAGAGAACGATGATGACTTGAATGATTGCCAGACGGCGTTGGGATGGTTTCTGAAGATTAGCCATTGCCTTGTGTGACGATTCCCGACCGGTTGTCCTTTATCTATTATGCGCCGCTGCCTCGCACAGCAATAACTGCGCGAGGCGCGAGGTGAATCCATTACTATTATGCGTCGAGAATGAACCGCTCCGGGTTCGACTTCGGCGCAGGTGCAAGAGACTAGCGGCCCGGTCTCTTTGCGTCCGGTTTAGCCGGCGAGGTTTCGGCGGTCTTCTTGTCCGGCCGCTCCAACCCGATCTTCTGTGCTCGCTTTTCTATCTCGACCGGCGATGCCGCGCGAGAATACTCGAGCTCCAGTTGACGAAGCTTCTCTTCAAGCTGTGACGCCTGGCGGCGGAGCTCTTCGCTCTGGTAGCCGAGCGATATCGCCTCGAAATGGTGGCGGGCGCTTATGATGAAGCCGCAGCACAACAGCCCGCCGGCCACGACTACGATGCTGAGCCACGCGAGTACGCGTCTGCTCACCGGACGCGCGACAGGCATGTTCTCAATGCGTTTGTCAGGAAAAAAGCGATCAGCCATAAAGCTCTCTCGTCAAACTTTGATCGGGGCTCTCTTACATCCTGCAGGGGTTGAATCAAAACCTAGAGTCTTTCGCAGACTCGCAGCAGCGCGCTACGCGAACGAGGATTTCGATCTATCTCTTCCTCGCCAGGGCGAACCGGTTTGCGCGTCAGAACTCGAACTCGTTTGCGCGCTCGGCAACGAATGCAAACGATCTCGTCGATCGCGCCTGCCTGTTTCTTTCGCGGCTCAGCCAAACCCGGTAGCGCAGTTTCGGCAGTGCAAATGCACCGGCCCGATTCTCGCAGAAAGCCTCGCTTGACCAGGCGATCTTCCAGCGAGTGAAACGAGATGACCGCGAGCCGTCCGCCAGGCGCGAGGCTCGAGATAGCATCGGGGATCATGCGCTCGAGCGCCTCCAACTCTCGGTTGACCGCGATCCGCAGCGCCTGAAATGTCCGGGTCGCCGGATGGATTCGCCACCGACCGGGGATTCGCAACGCGCGCACGACGATGGCTGCCAACTGTTCGGTCGTCGTGATCGGCTCACGCTGGCGCTCGCGCGCCACGGCTCGCGCGATCTTGCGGGCGCCCCGCTCTTCGGCATAGTCAAAGATCAAATCGGCCAGCTCGGCTTCCGGCAGGCGGTTCACCAGATCTGCCGCCGTTTCGCCCGCGCTTCGGTCCATACGCATGTCAAGCGGTGCATTGGAAGCAAAGCTGAAACCGCGGTCGCTCTGGTCGAACTGAAGCGACGAGACTCCGAGATCGGCCAGAATTCCGCGCGCCCTATCGACTCCGAAGCGCCCCAACACCACAGCCAGCTCGCCGAAGTCTGCGTGCGCGGCCTGGAACCGCGTTTCAAAGATCTTCAATCGTTCTCGAGCGATAGCCAGCGCTTCCTGGTCGCGGTCCATTCCGATGAGGACCACATCAGGCGACGCGCTCAGAATCGCTTCGGCGTGACCGCCCAGCCCGAGCGTGCAATCGATGAACAGGCCGCCGCTTTGCGGTTGAAGCCATGCGATTATCTCTGCCAGCAATACAGGCTGGTGCGCCTGCCACGGCTGTTCGGTCTGTTGAGCCATCGATCGGCCATCGCGGTTCGATTCTTCAAGTCGTTAGATTCCCAGCGCGGCAAGGCTCGCGGCGTCGTCGTCGGTGTAAGGATCGCCTTCGATTCGAGCCTTGAACTTGTCCATCTCCCACACCTCGAGATATTGCAGATATCCGAGCACCGCAACGTCGCCGATAAGCTCGGCGTTCGACCGAAGGAGAGGATGGATCAGCAGCCGGCCTTGCGAATCCATCTCGGCCAGCTGGCCATAGTAGTTTGTTCGATCGAGAAACTTTCTCACCGGTTTGTCCATCGTCCCGCGCGCCTGAAGCTTCTCTTCGATGACCATCCACTCCTGCATCGGATAAAGCCGCGCGTATTCGCCAGTGATGCTGGTCACATAAAACTCCGTGCCGTAGTGTTCGTCGATATAGCGCCGATACGCGGCGGGCAGCTTGATCCGCCCCTTCTCATCCATCTTTGCTCTATAATTGCCTCGCAGCATCTGACTCGCGCGCTTTCGAGCTCATACCAAAGCCCAAATCCGAACCGTTCCACTTTGGCTCACACCTATCCACTTTGTTCCACTCTTGCGGCCGTATCGTACGTCAGATGGTAAGACGTGTCAAGCGAGAAATTCTTTAGGGATAAGAGCTTGCCGGGATTCCAGACCCAGTTGGAAGGCGGGGATTCGCCGCTGGTTCAAGACCCAATTCAAGCGCCGGCGGGCAACTGTGGTATATTCCGAGACCTTGTTTGTACGTCCTCTCGCATGGACAAGACCATCGCAATCACCATCGCCTACGGCTTCGCCGCGGCACTTGCAAACTTCCTGGGTGGAATGCTGGTGTCATCGCGACGGCTGGGCAAGACTGCCCTGCGTTATCTCATCGCGCTTGGCGCCGGCTTCATGCTCGCCGCGGTGTTTCTGAAGATCGTCCCCGAGACCATCGAGCAATGGTCGGGCGAAGCTCTAATCCCAATGATGTGGTTGTTGGCCGGGTACCTGCTGATCCAGTTTGTAGAGCACACGCTCGCGCCGCACTTTCACTTTGGAGAGGAGACTCATCACGACGCGATGCTTGCCCAACACGCCGCGGTCGCCGCTTTGACGGCTTTGATGGTTCACACCTTTTTTGACGGAGTCTCGATTGCCGTAGCCTCGCTGGTAAGCCCGCAACTCGGCGTATTGATCTTCATCGCTATCCTGCTGCACAAGCTGCCGGAGGGTTTTACGGTGGCTTCGATGATGCTGGCCTCCGGGAGAAGCAGGAGGTCGGCCAACCTCGCGGCGCTTGGAGTCGGCCTGGCCACACTGGCCGGAGTTGCGCTGGTGATCGCGTTTCGAAACATCGCCGTCTATTCTCGCCCACTCGCTGCTTACGTACTACCGCTTTCGGCGGGGGTCACGCTCTACGTGGCGGCGTCCGATCTGATCCCCGAGGTCAACGCTCACGAACGCGGGGCAAGGACATCCCTGATGGTTTTCGCCGGAGTGGCATTGTTATACGTCACCGAGCTGTTGCTTCAGGCGGCGGGGCTCTCACACTGACGTCAGCGTCACAACTGCGGTGTTTGAACAGGCAGGCGCTAGCGCGGCCTTGAAGCGAGCGTTTCGTTTGTTTTGCGGGTGTTTTCTTCTATATCCATGAAGACGTACATCCATTCTCCGAGCCCGTACAGAAAGACGAATAGGAACAACCCGTAGACGAGAAGAATCAATCCGCCCATGGCGCCGCCGAAGAATGCGGCCGGCTGGCCTCCGATCGTGGTCGGGCTTGAACCCGCTGCAATTCCGGTCACGAATGTAACCAAACCCAAGATGACGAACGCAGCACCCGCGACAAACGCCAGGATTTTGTACAGCAAGGCTATCAACCTGAGTGCCTTGTATTTTCTCTCGACCGTCGGAAGCGGATTACCGGCGTAAGCAGGCGACATTGAAGGAGTCACCGGATCGCTCGAGGAGTGGCCTGCCGGTGCTTTGTCGCGCGGTTGTACTGAAGGTTTTGGGGCGCTGATCGGCGTTATCGTCGCGCCGCAGCCGCCGCAGAACTTAGCCGTGGAAGGAAGCTCCGCGCTACAGACTGGACATTTCATCCTGGTGCTCCTGAAAAGGTGTTGAAATCCTGCTCTTATCACCTCATTTCAAGGCTGTGGCTCATAACATAGTACTCCGCACATCTGAGATCAACCGACTACGCATTTCCTTCTTCTTTGCGCGCAGCCTTCCATCATCTAGTATTGAAGCTGGCGAGTCAGAAACATCGATTGCGTCTCGTCCAAGGAGTGGGAAACGTCCAAACTGGGTCGGGCCGATCAGGAGAACAATCGACTGCTTATGATTAATGCGCTTAAGAGATTCCTTGTGACGATAGGGGCGGTGGCGTTCCTGGCTTCTGTTTCCAACGCTGAGCCGCAAGTGCCGCCGCCGCAAGGAATGGTAAACGATTTCGCAGGCAAGCTCAGCCCCGACACACGCCAGCAACTCGAGACGCTGCTGGTCAATTTTCGTAATCGAAGCGGCATTGAAGTCACCGTAGTGACTGTGAACTCCGATGATATGAAGGGCTATCCGATCGAGGACTACGCGCTCCAACTGGGGAGGCAATGGCACGTCGGCCCCGCTTCGGACGGGCGCGGGCTGGTCTTGCTGGTGGCTATCAAGCCGCCGGGCAGCGACGGTATCTATCACGGAGAGACGAGGCTCGAGGTCAGCCGTCATCTTGAAGGCGACGTTCCTGACATTCTCGCCGGCGAAGTGATTAGAAAGATGCGCGACGATTTCAAAGCGGGACGCTTCGACCAGGCGCTGACGAATGGAACACAGACGATCCTGGCCACTCTCGCCGAGAAGCTCGGTATATCGATGGAAGGCATCGACAAGAGCCAGGCCGCACGGCCGGCGGCTCGAAGACCACGTTCGAGCAGCCGAGGAATCTCGCCCTTCCTGATCGTAGTTGCCATATTCATATTTCTCGCAATCATCAGATCGATCGGCGGCGGAGGCGGCGGGGGTGGTTATCGAAGACGGGGATTTGGAGCTGACTGGATAATTTGGCCGATCCTGTTTGGAGGCTTGGGCGGCAATCGCGATGACTCGCGCTGGGGAGGTTTCGGCGGCGGCGGCTTCGGCGGCGGCGGAGACTCCGGTTCGGGTGGCGGTGACTTCGGCGGCTTCGGCGGCGGGGGCGACTTCGGAGGCGGCGGCGCTAGTGATAGTTGGTAAGCCACACGCGCGCCGACGACGGAGATTGAGAGCCCCCGCAGCAGCAATAATATTCGCGTGGCTCCTGCTGGCGGCTTGTGCGGTTCCCAGCAGGCAAACGACTCCCGAATCGCAACCAGCGCTCCCTCGCCCGCAGGGATTCGTTACCGATCTCGCTGAGAAACTCTCGCCCGAAACGAAAACGAAACTCGAGGGAACGCTGAAAGAGTTCGCCGACGTTGCCGGCGTGGACCTCGCGGTTGTCATCCTTTCGTTAGACCTCTTGCAGGGCGCGACATTTGAGGACTACTCTCTGAGACTTGGAAGGGAATGGCGGATCGGCCGAGGCCCGGACAAACTCGGGTTGCTCTTTCTCATAGCGATCAAGCCCGCAGATGACAATGGCGTCTACACGGGTGAGACCAGATTGGAAGTGAGCCGGAACCTGGAGGGCGATATTCCAAATGATCTCGCGCAGCAGATAATCCGCAAAGCAAGAGGCGATCTTCGACTAGGTCGATTCGATCAGGCGGTGACCGACACGGTCGCCGACATAATCACGACTTTGACTGCGAAGCGCGGCGTTCCGAAAAGCAGGTGATAACCGAAGGCCTGGATGGAGGGCCCAACAATTGGCAATAGAACTAAAAGAGTTGATCGACAAGCTGGGCGAAGCGCACGGAACGAACTTGAAGTCGATCGTGCTTTACGGCTCGGCGGTCGCGGGTGGGCAACTCGATGAAGACGCGCCCAAAAAGGTGCTGGTCGTGCTCGATCGTATCACCCCCGCCGAATTGAAGCGCGCGCACGGGGTCACCGAGTGGTGGCGACTGGAAGGCAACCCTCCGCCGCTCTACTTCACCAGCGAAGAAATGACTGACTCCTCGGACGTGTTTCCAATCGAGTTCATCGATATGAGCAAGCTCCGGCACGTCCTTTACGGCAAAGATCCTTTCGATGGGCTCGATATTTCGACGACCAATCTGCGCCACCAGCTTGAATACGAGCTTCGCGCCAAGCTGATCAAGCTGCGAAGGTTGTACATCCCGGCTTCACACAATCCCAATCGGCTGACTCGCCTGATGGCCGAGTCACTGGACAGCTTCGCCGTGCTGTTCCGTCACGTGTTGGAGCTCATGGAAAGAGAAGCTCCCTTCGAGAAACGCGAATGTGTGATGAGGCTGGCCGATGCACTCGGTCTCGACAAGCAATTGTTCGAACGTTTATTTCAGTGCGAGCCCGACGCGGAAGTTTGGCTTCAAGCGGAAGCCGATGAAGCATTCGGAAAGTATCTGGACCAGATCCAGCGAGTGATCGATGCGGTAGAAGGTCAATAGCAGTAGTAATCTATGAGTTATGAATTATGAGTTATGAGTTAGGATTGTTGAGCGATAACTGAGCGCCTCATCACTCATCATTCATCACTTATCTCTCTAAGTAAGCTTCACCTGCTCCAACCCCTTCGGCGTCAAGTAAAGCTGTCCGAGCCTGGCCGTCAGGTGCTCGAAAGCGTCATCAACCGAGTCCGTCTTGTGAAAGATCTGCAAGTCCTGCTCGCCGACTACTCCCCATCGGACCAGCGCATCGAAATTGACCACTTCGTCCCAGAACTCTTTGCCGAACAGAATCACCGGCATCGTCTTTCTAGGCATCTTGGTCTGAATCAGAGTCAACACCTCAAACAACTCGTCCATCGTCCCAAAGCCTCCGGGGAAAACCACCAGTGCCTTTGCCGGATAGACGAACCAAAACTTGCGCATGAAAAAATAGTGGAAGTTGAAGATCAATTCGCGCGAGACATACGGGTTCACTTCTTGCTCGTGGGGCAACTGGATGTTGAGCCCGATCGTTTTTCCACGAGCCATCGAGGCCCCCCGGTTGGCCGCCTCCATCATTCCGCCGGAGCCGCCCGAGCAGACGATGAAGTGATGATGCCCGGTGAGTCCCTTCGACCACTCGGTTATTCGCCGCGCCAACTCCATTGCGTCTTCGTAGTAGCGCGCGAGCTTGACCGCTTGTTCGCATAGCCGGCGTGTGGCTTCCAGCTCGGTTGTGTTCCCCGTTTGCTCGATCGCTTTTTCGATCTCTTCAAGTTTGGCGCGCGCCTGCTCCGGCGGAAGCGAGCGAGCCGACCCGAAGAACACGATCGTGTCCCGTACGCGATGCTGGCGTAGTCGGGTGTGAGGTTCCAGATACTCGGATAGGATTCTAATGATGCGAGCCTCGCGGCTCTTGAGAAACTCCGCGTTGAGGTAGGGGACAGGTGGTTCGATCCTGTTATTCGATTCGGACATCTTCTCCTCGTTGTCCTTCAAAAAAACAAAGCGAACAAAGACCGGTTCCCCGTTCGCGTGTGTCGCGTAAGCTCAAGCTATGAATTGATCTGCCAAATTCTGTGCACAAGTTCCCAGGCGATCATCAGACCAAAAGCGAGACTGAACAGTCCAGCGCAAAGACGGATTACGCTGTTGATTGTCTCGAAACGGCGTGCGGTCAAGACAAACGGTACGCTGATCATCGCGCTCATAATCAACATTCCGCCGATAGATCCGATGCCGAACACCGCCATGTAAACCAGCCCGAGAGCTACCGACGGTATTTGCGCAAGCACCAGAAGTGTTAGCGCCGCGCTGCCCGCGAGTCCATGAACGAGCCCCACTGCAAAGGGCCTGCGACCAAGCCTGATCATGCGATGTGCGTGATTGTGCTCGTCGCCGACGTGCACGTGAACGTGAGTGTGCGGTTTGTCACCGTGTTCGTGAACGTGAGTGTGAATCTGCACGCCGCGATCGCGCACCGCTCGTCGCATTGTGCTTATCCCAAGAAAAATCAGCATGAAGGCGACCGGCGCTTCCATCAAAGGCAAAACATGTTCGGGAATAGAGACTCTCAACAAAATGATTACAAGGCCGACTGCAAACAGCGAAGCCGAATGACCCAGTCCCCAGAATGTGCCGACCAGCGACGAGCGAGCCAGGCTCTTGTGCTCGCTGACGATTGTTGAAACAGCGACGAGGTGGTCCGGGTCGAGCGCGTGTCGAACTCCCAGCACGAATCCCAAACCCAGCGCTGCGGCTACAGTCGAATCCAAGGTTGCTCCCATTCGTGACGGTCAGCTGATTAGAAAGAGGACGGCCAGCCAATAATACCACGGCCCGGTGGACTCAAGCCTCGCAGTCATGAAGTAGTGATCGGAAACGGCATGAAGCACAACAGAAAAACCAGCAGCGCAAAAATCGCCAGCGCAA
>DATMCM010000164.1:0-2455 GCA_035558335.1 Blastocatellia bacterium
CGGCGATAGATGCACATTGCCCATCTGGCCCGTGCCAAGAATTAGCTGCTCGCATCCGTTCTCAAACGAACTTCGCCTCCTCCTTCGAGAGGACATGCGAGGTGCCGTAGTGCTTCTTCGACAACTTTTTCTTCCGCCTTGCCACTTCACCGGACAGACGAATAATCACGTCGTGTTCATAGGTCTTTCCGTCAATCGTGATGGTGCCGAATGCAGTGCGTTCGATCTCCATGGCCTGACCTCCTCATGATCTCGGCACGAGGCCCCGACTCCACGTCGGCAGACGAGCCTAGCATCGTCGGGTCCAATCGAACATGCGAAACATCATTGGCAGATTCCACTGAAGGCTGAAAAAAGCCCGCGATGCGACCGAACGGCAATGATCAGGGGTTTCTCGCGTCCTGGTGGCCGGAGCCGTCTTGGTGGTGCTCGGATTTCTCGGTTTGTATTGCGTCGCAGGAACGCTGAGCCCGATCAAGAGCCCTATGGAAAATGAGGCGAAGGGGAAATGAGATGCCCGCAACTGATTCAACGAGCCCTCTCGACGCCTCAGAAAGATTATTTGGGCGTACGACGGAAGCCAGATTTGCATCGCTGAAGTTGACAATGAAATCGATGGCGACCCCGGAAAAGGTGACCCCTTTGAAGCGGGCATTATAAAAGAGCTAATCGAAACCGCTACGGATGTCCGCATACTCACGCAAAATAGAAGAGAGCCGATAGACATCTCGGCAAGCCTTGCAACGCATCGCTTCTATTTCGAGGATGAGCCCACACGCCCCAGAGTCAATCCACTATCTTTCGCGCGGGAGTCATTGACACCATGCGCGCCGAAGCATTGCTCGCTTCTGGATGTCGCGGGGATTTGGTCGCCGCTCGCCGCTCGCTACCTGCCGATTTTGCATAGACGAACGCGTCTGGACTCAAATAGCATTTTTTAAGCGTGGGCCAATCTTCGCGCGACGGCACGATTTCAAAGAAGGAAAACCAAATGAAGTCGAAAATAGCTTATTTTGCCGCTGCTGCTCTCCTGGCATTGACGCAGCTTGCGGCAGCGCAAGGCACGTCCGGCGGGACCGGTGCCATTGCATCCATTCCCGGCAGTGTAGTAAGGGGTCACGAACAAGGGCACGGTCTTATGAGCATTATCACCGGATCGACTCTGCCTCAGCCTAATGTTTCCAAGGAAACGATGACCCGCCGTGGCCAAAACCCGGCGCCACCGAAGTAGAACAAGCGCGGAAGCAAGTTTTCGCATTCTGATCAGAGACCGCCTTCGGGCGGTCTTTTTGTTTTAGCGGTGTGAACTAGTCCACGTATGGTCTCATCGATTACAATGGACACATCGAGGTTCACAATTCGCTGTTGAGTGCGGTTTTGCATGAGAAGCCGCAGCTAAAACAGGATGAGTAGAAACGGCCCCCAGGCGAGCTGAAGCCGTCGGAGGGGACACCGCGCTATAAGCGCAGGGGTCAAATCGACAGCCGTCAATCGTTCCAGCGCGCCTAATTCATTAAATATTGGAAAGTGAGCAATATTGACCAGCGGCTCTGGAACCCTGAGGAGCATGCTGGTTCCATCACCGCCCCTCGTCGGCGTCTACCGGTGACTGAGAGTTTTGCGCTCCGGCCTGATTCAAAGGTGGAATGCAATGACCGACTACCCAGCCGCAATCCCACTGCTCGCAATCCAGCAACTCCGCTGCCCGAAATGCCGAACGCGCATGAGGCTTGCGCGGATCGCACCGGGACCCACAGGATTTGAACTTCGCAGGTTCGATTGCTCAAAATGCGATCACGTCGAACAAATCGTCATAACGTCAGATCCAATGAAATCCGGGGCCGTTGGCTGGTTCGCTGGCGAACTACAGCCGCCTACGTAGGCCATGCCGCCCAGAGTAGGGCCCCGCTCGAAAAGGTTTGATCGTGCTCTTTCGCTGATCGCGGCAATCATTGTCGTTGCAATCATAATCGTTGCTCGATACTGATCTCATTGTTTCTGAGTCGCGTGACCATTGAGAAGTGGTGCCGGTGAAGCTCGAGTTCCGAGCGATGATGAAGAGCCAACGCATCCGCGTCAGTGCCGTGATGATGTCATCCACGATCCCGTCCGCGAAATACTCCTGCTCGGGGTCGCCGCTCACGTTTTGGAGTGGCAGGACTGCGATCGATGGCTTATCCGGCAGCGGCAAACCTCGCGAAAGGCGTTGCCCTTCTATCGAGGAGGGCAGTGATTAGATAGGGAGGGGGCAACACAAGGAGTTGCCATGAAAAAGCCTCTGACGATACCGGACGAGCCGCAACCCCGCAACATTACACGCGCTGACCTTGTGATGACCGAGGGCTTTGGCTTGGAAGTCGATGGCCGGATGAAGACGGTATTTCCAACGCTTGAAGCGGCGCAGAAAAGGGCGAGGGATCTCAAAGCCGAGTTTCCGATGCTCCAAGTCAAGGTG
>DATMCM010000165.1:0-13870 GCA_035558335.1 Blastocatellia bacterium
CCCTAACCCTGTTCAGACGAAACCTACCGCGCCAGCGGAATCCCAGTCTGAAGATGAGCCCGGCGAGCCTAAATCGCTGGGTCGAACCGACGGCCCGTTTCGTCCGATCGACTAAGAGGCGCAGTCTCGCACTCGCTCGTCCCGTGCTAGCAAATTACCGCGAAGTCTCTCCTGGATATGAAAGAAGAACACAATCAATTGCTTTGCGAGTTCGTCTCTAGTTTTGGAAACCTGGATCACCTATCATCAAACCTTGAAAGTGATCCCTTGGCTTGCGAGTTGTCCTTCGGGGACTCTGATCAATATGGAATTAGGCAGTGGCGGCCTATACGCCACTCGACTGACCGTTCGCATCTCTACGAGTTATACAAGAAAGTGCCACAACGCTTGCCCATTTGTACGAGGAACTCTTGCTGACATATCGTTGGGCAGAGGTGGATTTGAGGAGCTATAGATTACTAGCAAACCCGCCCGGCGCCGATCTTCGCGGGCTACTGACGGAGATGCTCAGCGATAAGGCCTTATGGGAAAAACTGGTTCCTAATGGGTACTTACAATTTGGAAAAGCGCCTGATCTGAATTATGACCCCGTTTGCTTTGATTTCAAGACCCGTTTAAGAGATGGGGATTGCAGAGTAGTGCAGATAGATCATGAAGAAATCCTAGGTAATGACAGAATAAGACAGGCACGCGAAATCGCGCCGACCTTTAGACAGTTGATACTGCAAACAATCGAAGAGGCTGCGCGTCAACCTTCAGCCTAGAAGCGATTCGGCGGGAGCTCGCGAATCCTTACTTGCACGGTCCGTAGTAGCGTTGCAGCGGCGGAGTGGTCAACTCTGACGATAACCTGTGTAGCAGTGCATTCGTTGGCCCTTCCCGAACCATCAAACGAGAAAAGTTCGTTTGTAGGCGGGTGTGCTCGTCTTCCTTGATGTGAGAGAAACGAGGGGGCGAGATTTCTACGTTCGGGCGGCAGTTTCCAAAAACGCTTTGAGCTTCCGTGAGCGCGAGGGATGACGCAGCTTGCGCAACGCTTTGGCCTCGATCTGCCGGATGCGCTCGCGAGTCACTGCGAAGTGCTGGCCTACCTCTTCCAGCGTGTGCTCGCTGCCGTGCGGCCCAAGCCCAAACCGCATCTTTATGACCTTCTCTTCGCGTGGCGTCAGCGACTTCAGCACATCCTCAGTTATCTCGCGGAGGTTCGAGGTTATCATTGCGTCCGCCGGATTAGTGATCGTCTTGTCTTCGATGAAGTCTCCCAGATGCGAGTCTTCTTCTTCGCCGATCGGCGTTTCCAGCGAGATGGGCTCCTGTGCGATCTTCAGGACCTTGCGGACCTTCGAGACCGGGATGTCCATCTTCTTGGCGATTTCCTCAGAGCTTGGCTCGCGTCCCAGCTCCTGTACCAGCGACCGGGAAGTGCGAATCAGCTTGTTGATCGTCTCGATCATATGGACCGGGATGCGAATCGTGCGGGCCTGATCGGCGATAGCTCGCGTGATGGCCTGGCGTATCCACCACGTTGCATAAGTGGAAAACTTGTAGCCTCGCCGCCATTCGAACTTATCAACCGCCTTCATCAACCCGATGTTGCCTTCCTGAATCAAGTCCAGGAACTGCAATCCCCGGTTGGTGTACTTCTTTGCGATTGATACGACCAGCCTCAGGTTCGCTTCGATCAGCTCCTGCTTGGCCACGTCGGCTTCCTGTTCGCCGGTGCAGATGGCCGCAAGCGATCGCTCCAGCTCCAGCGGCGTGACGTGCCAGCACTCTTCCATCTCGGCGTAGCGGCGCTCGGCATCTCGCAGCTTGCGCTTGAGCTCGCGCTCGTCCTCATTCCACTTCTTCTTCTCGAGCGCCCGCCGGGCTTTTTCGACCGCCGTGCGAGCGTCACGGGCTTTTTGAACGCAATCGCGTATCAGCCCGGTGAAGTGCCCGTGTTGCTGAAGCATCAGATCGAGCGCCCTAGCCTGCCGGCTCAGTTCAACCCGCGAAACAGCGAGCTTGCGCCTGATCCGAGGCACCCGTGGCGACTTCTTTGGCTCGGCCAGAATGCGATCGTAGAGCTTGAGCGTCCGAATGTAGCTCTTCTTCAGCTCGGCCACCGCTTCCAGCGTCGAGTTCATGTACTCTTCGACGCGTTCTTCGGTGACTGGTTCTTGCTCGCTGAACACAACGACCTCGCGCACGTGCAATTCGCCGCGCCGGAGTCTCTCGCCGATCTGAATCAAGTCTTCGATGCATACCGGCGAGCGCGATATCGCTCTCAGCGCACGCTGGCGTCCGCGCTCGATTCGTCTCGCGATCGAGACTTCGCCGTCGCGGGTCAGCAGCGGCACTACCGACATCTCTCGCAGGTAAAGCCGCACGGGATCGTTGGTCTTGTCGAGCGTCCCCGGCGTGAGGTCCAAGTCGAGTTCTTCGTCGAGCGCGTCCTCGATCTTGCCGTTACCGTTGCCGTTGCCAACGGCGGCAGCGGCTGCTTCGATAAATTTCTCATCCGAGTCTGAGATTGATATGCCTTCGGCTCCGATCACATCGAGGATGGCTTCAATCTCGTCGGCGGAATTCATGTCGGGAGGGAGCAGGCGGTTTATGTCGTCGTAAGTGAGGTACTCCTTCTCTTTTCCAACTTCGAGAAGTTTCTCCACTTCGTCCGAATATTTTTCATTGATCTCTGACAAGTGCCGCACTCCTGTGAGGGGTGAATCATCTCAACGGGGCATGTCCAAAGCCACTGTGAATTCGTACCCTCATTGCAAAAATCTGTCAAGATGCTAATCGTGCAACTGTGCAGATGGTCGTAAGTGGCGGGAGCTCGTAATAGTTTCTTAACTTCTCAACTCAGTCGGAACGAGTCCTGGCGCGCTCACGATTCGGACGAAGTAGCCGACAGTGCGAGCTTGCGCTTTTTGATTTCAGTCTTTTGCTGATAGAGACTCAGCCAGCGAACTTCATCGTGTTCTCGTTCGGCCTGAGCGATTTCCATCTGAATCATATCGAGTCTTCGTTCAAGCTGTCTTTGTCTGAGCGACGAGAGCGCCTCGGTAGCTTTCTTTAGCAGCGTGTCGAAGTCGTCGCCCCCGGCCCACGCCAGGTCACTCATCAACAATGCCGGGAGCAAATCCCTTTCTGTTACAGTGTCGATCCGTTCGGAGAGATTTGCGAAGTCGGGCTCGAGGCCCTCGCGCTCAGCGGATGCGATCGCCGCAAAAATGGCTCCAGTAGCCAGATCCGCGTACTCGTCTTCTTGGAGAGTCGACAGCATGGCTCGGCGCACATACTCGTTCGCCAGCATCAGCTCGAGCAGTTGTCTCTCAGCTTTCGTCATCTCTTCAGCGGCCCGCAAACGTTGTCCGTCCAGGGCCGGCCTTCGATTGGTGGCGGTCCGCTTAAGCTCTTCGCGCACGGTCCGTGAGTCTATCTTCAACCGGTCGGCAAGCTGCTCGGCGTGGTCGGCTCGCGCGACCTTGTCGCGCATTCGCGCCAGATGCGGAAGGATGTCGTTTATGGCCGCGACTTTGCCCGCCGGCCGCGATGTGTCGTGCGCAGCGATCGAACGATCGATGATGTACTCGATATAAGGCTGAGTGGTCTTCAGCAATGCGCGAAACTCGTTTGCACCGTGCGCCCGGACGAACTCGTCGGGGTCTTCGTCGCTTGGCACGCGCAGTATGTTCACCTTGAATCCTTCGACCAGCAGCGTCTCAATCGATCTCATCGTCGCCGCTTGTCCCGCGGTGTCGGGATCAAAGTTCACGACGATGTGAGGCTGATCCATATAGCGACGCAGTAGTCTTACCTGGCTGTCGGTCAACGCAGTGCCAAGGCTTGCGACGACGTTGCCGATCCCTTCCTGGTGAGGAATTATGCAATCAAGATAGCCTTCCACCAGAATCGCGAAACCAAGATTGCGAATCTCGTTTTTCGCTCGTGCGAGTCCGTACAGGTTACGGCCCTTGGTGTAAATCGCGGTCTCGGGCGAGTTCAGATATTTTGGTTCGCCGTCTCCCATTACTCGTCCGCCGAACGCGATCACTCGATCCTGCGAGTCGGTGATCGGAAACATCACTCGGCCGCGAAAGCGATCGTACAGTACGCCGGTGTCCCCAAGCTTAACAAGCCCGCTCGAGTCCAGCTCATCGGTCGTCGCGCCCAGTTCTCTCAAATGATTGGTCAAGCCGTCCCACCTGTCCGGCGCAAACCCGACGCGAAACAGCTTGATGGTCTCCTCGCTTAAGCCTCGCGACTGGATGTACTCGCGAGCTCCCGCGCCGGCGGACTCGATCAGTTGATTTTCAAAGTACTGGGCCGCCCATTCGTTCAGCCGCAGCACGTTCTCGCGTGTCCGCGCCACTTTCTTGAAGTCTTCGGTTTCTTCGACGACTGGGATTGGGATTCCGCATTTCTGGGCTACGATGCGCACTGATTCTGGAAATCCGCAGCCCTCTATCCGCATAACGAAGTCGAAGATGCTCCCGCCAACGTTGCAGCCGAAGCACTTGAACAAACCCTTTCCGGGATGCACGTTGAACGACGGGGTCTTCTCTGAATGAAAGGGACAGATGGCGATGTAGCTCGAGCCGCGCTTCTTGAGTGTGACGTAGTCGGAAACAACCCGGACGATATCGCCCTGATTTTTAACTTCGTCAGCAAACCCACGCGGGAGGCGCATTCCTGTTTCCCATCTTGTTCGGAGGTTGAAGGAGCTTGCAAGGTTCCAAGGAGCTAGTGAATTTCTACCAGCAAATTATCAAAACACGCAAGGAGTAACCCGAAAAAAAAAGAACTGAGGACTGAGTGCTGAGGACTGAGGACGGAAAGGATGGAGGATGGAGGATGAGGAATTGAAAATTGCAAATTGAAAATTGCAAAGTTGAGATTGGAAACTCGATATTTGTCAGGATCAAATTTGAGATTGGAAAACTCGATATTTGTCGGGATCTAAGGATGCGTATCAGCGTGTTGGGTGTCAGATTCTAGATTCTCAATTTTCAATTTTCAATTTGCAATTTGCAATTTTCAATTTTCAATTTGCAATTTGCAATTCCTCATCCTCCATCCTCCATCCTCCATCCTCCATCCTCCGTCCTTCTATCCCTATCCTCGCTGATTTCATTTTCGCAGCGCTACGACCGTTGCGCCGGCCCCGCCTTGATTGGCTGGAGCTGGATTGAAACGCTCCACGTGAGAGTGCCCGGTTAAGAGCTCTGCGATTGCCTTCCGCAGTGCTCCCTTGCCGTGACCGTGGACGATGCGCACGGTCTCAGCTCCGGCGAGAAAGGCTTCGTCGAGAAACTTGTCAACGCGGTCGGTTGCTTCGTCGACTCTGTTTCCTATCACGTTGATCTCGGGGGCGAAGCTTTGATCGACATCGAAGTCAGCAGTCACGCCTCGCGGCAACGCGGCAGCGAGCTTTGATTCAGGCAGTGCTGCCTTTATCAGACGAAGCTCGTCCCGCCTGGCTCGAAACCTGAGCGAACCGACCAACACCGAATACTCTTCGCCGGTGATCGACTCGACGGTGCCTTCTTGATTGAGCGATGTGATTCGTACGCGGTCGCGCTCGTTGATCTCGTCGGTCACACCGACAAACTCGTCCCTGGCGACATTCTCGTCTTGCGCGCTCGAAGGCGGGCTGAAGCCGGTACTCCGGATATCGGATAGCTCGTTAGCGTTTCCGGCTGGCGCCGCAGCCATTGTTTGCTTGCGAAGGCGCGCGCCGCCCAATTTTCGTAACTCGACGGCGCGAGCTTCAGCTTCTTTTTTCAAACGCGCCGCAGTCACGCGATCCTTCAAGCCGTCGATCATTCGCGCGCTTTCGGCGTTGAACTCGCGAATTGTTCGCGCGAGCTCACTCTCGAATTCGCTTCGGCGATCAGCTTCCCGCCGCGCGAACTCCAGATCGAGAGTCGCGTACTTGTCTGCCGTCGCCTGCCGTTCCTCTTCAAGCGCCAAACGCAGAGCCTCCTGTTGGTCAACAAGCGTCTTGAGCCGTTTGAGGTAATCGCTTGCTTGAATGTGCGCAGGGTCCAGCAGCGTGCTCGCTTGCGAGAGTATCCCGTCGGGCACTTTCATCCGTCGCGCGATCTCGATCCCCGACGAAGCTCCGGCAACTCCGACTATCAACCGATAAGTCGGCGCGAGCGTTTTCTCGTCGAACTCGACCGACGCGTTTAGCACTCCTTCGGTTTGTGAAGCCCACGTCTTCAGTGGGTTGTAGTGAGTCGTTGCTATAGTCGTCGCGCCGCCGCGATGAAAAAAGTCCACCACCCCGATGCCAAGCGCGGCGCCTTCATCCGGGTCGGTGCCGGTGCCAACTTCGTCGATCAGGATCAGCGCCGGCGGATGAACGCGCTCAGCCATCTCGGCGATGTTTCGCATGTGCGCGGTGAATGTCGAGAGGTTCGCGGCTATAGATTGTTGATCGCCTATGTCCGCCAGCACTTGATCGAACACCGGAAGCACGGCTCGCCGGGCCGGCAGGTGCAGACCCATCTGAGCCATCAGCGCTATCAGACCGACAGTCTTGACCACTACGGTCTTGCCGCCGGCATTCGGACCGCTGATAACCATCGTCTGATGAGCCTGATCCATCTCGAGCGAGATCGGAACGACCTGTCCGCCCGATTCCCGGAGTTGGTTGTCCAGAAGGAGATGACGCGCCTCATCCAGCAACAAGCTATGCGAGGAGGTCATCTCGGGCCGCGTGCACTTGAACTTGAGTGAGAGCCTCGCCTTGGCCTGCGCGAAGTCGATCTCGGTCAACGCATCAACAACGGTTGCAATGCCCGCGAGGTTCACCCTGAACGCTTCGGTGATTTCCAGCAGGATGTTTGCGATCTCGATTTGTTCTTGCTCGCGCAAGCGAACCAGATCGTTGTTCTGATCGATGATCCCGAGTGGCTCGACGTAGGTTGTCTGGCCGCTCGACGAGAGGCCGTGCATCACCCCGGGAACCTGGGTGCGCGCGTCCGTTCGCACCGGGATAACGAACCGGCCATTGCGAATTGTGACAATCTCTTCCTGAATGGCCGACGGAGCGCGATCCCGCATCAGCGATTCGAGGTTGCGATAGATACGCGTGCGTCGGTCGTTAATTTCGCGCCTAATCCGGCGAAGCTCGGGGCTCGCGTTGTCGTCGATCTCACCGTTGGGCAGGATCTTGCCGCGAATCCCCGCAAGCAATCGGCGGAGATCCGGTATCGCGGATGTGATGGTTGAAAGCCGCGGGTAACGGGTCCTCAACTCAGGGTCGCTTAACTGGCCGCGCGCGTCCATTCCGACCGCAACCAGGCGCGAGAGCGCGAGTATCTGGAGCGGCTCAAGGCTCGTGCCCTCGACCTGAAGCTCAGACAAAGACTGTTCCGGGTCTGCGATGTCTGACACGCTGAACCCGCCTCCGGCCGCGCGATAGTCCGCGCATTCGGTGGTCGTGTCGAGCTCGCGATTGATGTGCTCGGGGTCGGTTGATGGCGACAGCGCGAGCGCCCGCTTGCGGCCGAGCGGCGACTGGACCTGTCCCGCCAGGAGAGCAATGAGAGCTTCCAGCTCAAGGGTTTTGAAGGTGCGTTCATCCATGCGAAGGTAGCCGTCTCAAACTGAAACCAGAATCTTACGCCGCGCGATTTTAAGCGGTCAACGCATCGTTGTGACACCTTGTACGGGCGTCCCTCCGTGGGCGCCCCTCTCCATGGCACTGCGGATTGATCTTGGATGAGGGGCGCCCGCGGAGGGGCGCCCCTACAAGCTACACAACGTTCCGAACGCGCTGTTGCATTGTGCGCCGTGAAGCTGTTTCCTTATAATGCGCTGCCACACTTCAAGGCAGTCTGGTTAGTGCGGTTAAGGTACAAACAAACGACATCACAATCGCAACAACAAAAGAGCGACGTCGAGTTGAGGCCAGTTCGCACTCTACTCGATCGCCGTCGCTTCCTTGACTTGCCTTACCGGTTGCATCGCGGCAATCCGCACTGGATAGCGCCGCTTCGAATGGCGCAGAAAGACATTCTCAACACTCGCAGCCATCCGTTCTATAAGACGGCAGACGCCGAAATGTTTCTCGCACTGCGGGACGGCCGAGTCTCAGGTCGGATAATGGCCATCATCAACCACGCTCACAACGAGTTCCACAACGAGCGAGCCGGATTCTTCGGCTTTTTCGAAGTCGAGAACGACCCGGCAGTCGCCCAATTCCTGCTTGAGACGGCGAGTGACTGGGCGCGCTCGCGAGGCGCCGAAGTCATTCGAGGACCGGTCAATCCCTCAACAAACTACGAATGCGGCTTGTTGATCGAAGGCTTTGACCTGGACCCAACCGTGATGATGACCTACAACCCGCCTTACTACGCGGAGCTGATCGAGCTGGGCGGTTTCAAAAAAGCGATGGACCTTTACGCTTATGACATTGCAGCGAAATACTTCATCGTCTCCGAGAAGCTGACCCGCGTTGCCGACCGGCTTCGGACGAAGGATAAGATCACCGTCCGCACCGTTAACATGAAAGCATTCAAGCAAGAGGTCGAGGTTGTTCGGCGGATCTATAATGATGCGTGGAGCAACAACTGGGGGTTTGTTCCGGTCAGCGAATCCGAGTTCGAACATCTTGCTAAGGACTTGAAGCAACTGGTCGATCCGCGCGTTGTGATGATCGCCGAGCAGGAGATCGAAGGAGGCGAGTCTCGGCCGGTCGGGTTCTTTCTCGCGGTGCCCGACATCAACCGCGCGCTCAAGAAAATCAACGGGCGCCTGCTGCCGTTCGGTCTGATAAAGCTCCTCTGGCACTCGCGAAAGATCGACTTTATTCGCATCATCACGATGGGAATCGTAACCGAATACCAGAGCATGGGACTCGGCGCCGTGATGCTCGACGAGATTTACCGTCGCGCGCCCGCCGCCGGCTTACCGAACGGGGAGATGAGCTGGGTGCTGGAGAACAACGTGATGATGAATCGGGCGGCGAAGTTGATCGGAGGCCGCCGCACAAAGACGTATCGTATTTACCAGATGCCGCTGATATGAGAAGCGGCTCTGAACTTTGCGAGTTCGCCGTGCTATTATCGAAAGCGGCTCGCGGAACAGCCTAGGGTTGAATATGCGAAAAGCGATCGCAACACTCATCCTCTTGATCATCGCCGGCGGAGGCGGGTATTACGTCTATAAGAACGGCTGGAAGAAGCCAACCCTCTCGTCGTTGTTCTCGTCGTCCGCGGATGCTTCGACGACAAAGAAGGTCAAGACCGCGCTCGGGCTATCGAGACGCGTCGCGGGCTTCGAGATCGACGTCATCACAAACGACGGAGTCGTCACGCTGACGGGGCAAGTTCCTTCCGAAGACGTAAAGTCGTTCGCGGCCGAGATCGCTCGCGACACGCCGGGCGTCAAAGATGTCAAGAACGAGATCGCGGTTAATCCCACGGCTCAGCCTTCGATGGAGGGCTCGCGCGTCGAAGACCTCGAGATCAAGACCTCAATCCTCGAAGCTTTCACTCGAAGCACCGAGCTCGGCGGAAAGCCTATCGAGGTCAAAGTCGAAAACCGAATCGTCACGCTCTCCGGTTCGGTTGAGACTCCCGCTCAGAAGACCGGCGCCGAGCAGACGGCACGCGCGGTTGACGGAGTCGCCGGCGTGACTAACAACCTGGGGGTGACGAACCCGCAGGCCGCAAGCGAGCCGCCAGCTGCAACGCAACCCGAGACAACGGCGGACCTGGCCAAGAGAGTCGAATTTGAGTTGTTTCGAACCGGGGCTTTCGACACTTCTGCGATGTCCTTCAAAGCAGACGGGGGCACGGTCACTTTGTCAGGCACTGTGCGCTCGCGCGCGGAACAGTTGCTCGCCGAGCGCATAGCCCAGGGCGTGCCCGGCGTGAAGAAGGTCGTAAATGAACTTAAGATCTCGCAGTCAGCTCGCCGCTAAAGATTCACCTGTAGGGGCGTCCCTCTGCGGGCGCCCCTCCTCGGCCTCAAAGGGGTGTTGGCGATCAAGGGGCGCCCGCAGAGGGACGCCCCTACAGGTTGTTCCCGTTTACACTGACCGCTGTAGAGCTTATCGAGTGAGCGAGTAATTGCAGCAAGCGGAACTCACAAAGAGATGGTATCGCGTCGAGATAGGTGCGACTCGTATATTTCAAAGGCTTCGCCTACCTAACAATCAAAAATACTTCGTTCTTACGGTTACTATCGCGATAGCTTGCGGGCTGGTCGCAGTTAGCTATCACCTGTTGATCAAGCTCATCTCGGCTAACGTGATCGAGCGGGCGATGGCCATTCAAGGGCCGAGCCGGGTGCCGTGGATGTTGATCATCCCGACGGCGGGCGGGCTGGCGGCGGGATTGCTGATTCACTTTTTTGTGCCCGAAGCCCGCGGCAGCGGTATCCCTCAAGTAAAGATCGCCTACACGATGAACTACGGCCGCGTTCCGATGAAAGTCGCGGCAGGAAAGGCAGTGATCTCAGCGCTGTGCGTGGGTTCAGGCGCAAGCCTCGGCCGCGAAGGGCCAACCGTTCAGATTTGCGCCGCGCTTTCAAACGCGATAGCGAGGTTGTTCTCGATACCACGCCGCAAGCAGATGAATCAGCTTCCGGTGGGAGCGGCCGCTGCGATCGCCGCCGCATTCAACACGCCGATCGCCGCCGTGACCTTTGCGCTTGAAGAGATCATCGGCGATCTCAATCAAAAGCTGGCAGCGTCGATCGTAATCGCTGCGGTCATTGCGGCGACGATCGAGAGGGCGTTGCTCGGCCCGAACCCGCTTTTTCTCGGGGCCAATGTTTACGCGATGAACAGGCCGCCGGAGCTGCTGGCTTACGCCGCGCTTGGAATCACTGCAGGGATAGTCGGGGTAATCTTCTCAAAGCTCATTCTGTGGCTGCGAATGGCTTTTCGCGATCGCCTGAACATGCCGTCCTGGTCAAAGCCCGCGGTTGGTGGCGCGTTGGTCGGCGTGCTCGGTCTGTGGCAACCGCACGCGCTCGGCATCGGCTACGACTTCCTGGGGACCGTGCTGCGAGGCGAAGACCAGATGGTGCTAAAAGCGGTGCTGGCACTGATGCTGGCAAAGGTGCTGACATCCGCGATCAGTTATGGATCGGGAATGTCAGGCGGGGTGCTCGGGCCGTCGATGTTTGTAGGTTGTATGCTGGGCGCGGCGGTGTGGCACTTGCTGATCTTTATTGAGCCCAACTCGACGATTGCCCACGGCGCGTTTGCTCTGGTTGGTATGGGAGCGATGTTCGCAGCGGTAGTTCGCGTGCCGATCACCTCGATCCTGTTGATCTTCGAGATGACCTACAACTACGAGATAATCCTTCCGCTGATGATCGCAAACGCGATCGCCTACGCCGTTGCGTCGCGGCTTACGCCGCTGTCGATCTACGAGTCGTTCTTGTTCCAGGACGGTATCCATCTCGGAACCGGACCCAAGACGGATGCGCTCTCGCGAATAACTGCCGCGTCGGTGATGACTCAGGATGTAGTGACTCTCTCTGAAGACATAACCATCGCGGAGGCGTTGGATGTTGTGGGCCGGCTCGAGTTCAACGGCTATCCCGTGCTTCGCGACGGCAGGATGGTCGGGCTGATAACTACCAACGACTTGCGAAGGCTGGAAGCTGACGGGCGACGCGATGAGTTGGTCGAAACCGCGATGACTCGCAAAGTGGTTCATTCGCATCCTGACCAGACGCTGGATACCGTAGTTTTGAAGCTCGCTCAAAGGGAGCTTTCGCAGCTTCCGGTCGTGTCGCGAGTTGATGATACACGTCTGCTTGGCATCATCACTCTCCGCGACATCGCGCGAGCCCAAAGCCGACTCGCCTCGGCTCAGTACGCTCTCGGTCCCGACGATACGATCCGTCCTGCTAACGTAGGCTGATGCCATGGGAGCGCAGGCGTCCCGCCTGCATGACTCGCGAGGAATTCACAACAAGATGCAGGCGGGCCTCCCAGCTTGATTACTTCTTGAACAGATTATCGAAGGCGTCACGTGGACTGCCGCCCGGTTTACCAAACCCGCCGGCGGAGGCAAACTTATTAGGCATGAAAAAGTCGCAGAAGTTTGCCTTCTCGCGATCTGAAACCCACTCAGCTTGCGGCTCGCGGCAGCGGTTGCTCATCGAGGGATCGTAGTGTTGGCAGTTCAGACAGCAGTGAATGTCAGCCGCGCAAGTCGGGCACTCGTCGGCGCGCCCGACCGGGCCTTCGAGTTTTATTTCTTGTTTGCAGTGATGACAGATCATAGATCGATTGGAATATAGCACAGCTTTCAGGCGGGCTGGAGTCCTGCACGCGCGGCACTTTATCGCCAGAACCCACCACGATACGCAGTTCTTTCCAGCCGCGTTCACGCGGCTTGCCTGAGGCAGATAGGCCAGCCGTTTACGGCTGGTATCGCTGTTATGATTCGTCTCGCTCCGTCACCAGCCCTGAAGGGCTGGCCTATGTGCTCTTCTGATAAGCGCGATCAATCGCGCTCGCTGCTTCGAAGCGTTGACAGCTTTCTCGATTTGCCTCTTCGAGTTCTTGGGATGGCTTGATTTTCAACACCGCTCAACGGACAATGCTCCCGCGTTCGGAATCGACAAGCGAAAGGACGTCGCGCCTCCAGCGACTTACGGTGATGGCGATGAGCGGAGCAGCGCAGAGCGGAACAGGAAGCGAGGTAGGGCAGATCGCCCCGGACTTCGAGGTCCGTGATTCGAACAACAACCCGTGGCGATTGTCCGAACGTCGCGGCAAGGTCGTCGCGCTTGTCTTCTACCCGAAAGACGAAACGCCGGTGTGCACGAAACAAATGTGCAGCATGCGGGACAATTGGACGGACTACGAACAAACCGGTGCAGACGTAGCGGCGGTTTCAGTCGGCTCGGTTGAATCGCACAAGAAGTTCGCCGAGCATCATGGCTTGCCTCAGACCTTGCTCGCGGACGAGAAGGGCGAGGTGACGCGCCTCTTGAACGTGAAATCATTTCTCGGGGGCTCGCAACGAGCCGTGATAGTTATTGATGCCAGGGGAGTGATCCGCTATCGCAGGTCGGTCGTGCCTATCTTCCGCCCCGGCGATGACGAAGTCATTAAGGCTATCCGCGAGGCGTCGGCTTAAGCGCCGAGCAAATCCGCAAGCTCATCCAGATTCCGCACTTCGTAGTTCGGCTGCGGCCCGCCAGCACCCGCAAGCTCGCCTTTACGATTGACCCAAACCACCGGTATCCCGAGCTCGCGACACGGCACAACATCGTGAAAGTAACTCTGCGCCGCGTGGAGAAGGCGCTTGCCTTCAAGTCGCTCCAGCGCGGCCTTGAAATGATTGTGAGCCGGTTTGTAAGAACGGACTTGCTGAGCGGTGATCACCGGGTCGAAGTCGACCGTAAAGTGGCGCCGGGTCAGGGCGATCAAGTCATCGTCGACGTTTGAAAGGATGCCGAGCTTAAACCGTCGAGCGAGCCGTTCCAGCGCCGAGTTTGTATCGGGAAACGGCTGCCAGGTGGGCAGACTCGCTGCGAGGAACTTTGCACCCTCAGGTTCTAGTTTCCATCCCAGCCGCGCTGCCGCCCTGGTGGCTGTCTCCGCCAGAACCTCGCGATAAGTCTTGAACTCGCCCGTTTCAACCAGCGGTTCCTCGGTGTGATAGGCAGGGACGATGTCGGTTTGTTGGAGCTGCACGCCGTCGCGCGCGGCCTGTGATCGAAAGGCGTCGACAATACCGCTCTCCCAGTCGATCAGAGTTCCGTAACAGTCGAACGTTATGAAGTCGAACCCTGCGTTTCCCATCGATTTACCTTACCCGGCGGATCATAGTCAGCTTGATCGCGTTTCCTGGCAGCCGTATCATTCGGCCAGTGTGTCTCTAGTGCATTTCACTCT
>DATMCM010000166.1:0-3449 GCA_035558335.1 Blastocatellia bacterium
CGCGCGACCGTTCGCGTCGAACCGCAATCCTGCTGCGCGTCGCGGTAGCCGGCTCTATAGCCGTTTTCGAAGTCGCGAGTTACAGCGGGCGACTCGCTGCCCGGTACCGAAGCCTCGGGCCCAGCCGGCTGAGTCTGTTCAGGTAGGTTCGCGGTTGTGCTACCGGGAGCGCTCGCTTGAGCCAGCGCCACGCGTGCTTTGTTCATTTGCTCGTTTTGGCCGGAAAACCACGCGCCAAGCAGAACCACAACTAACAATATCGTTATGAAACTTCTACCCTTTTGTACGGCCATTTTTACACACCTCCTGCGTGAGCTGTTGCCGCAACTCCTTGCGCAACCGCATAGAATCCCGAGTCCGACTCAGTTTCATAGTGATTGGCAAGATGCGTGCCGGAAATTCGATACGTTTTCTATGCGTGCGATGCTATTTCCGGCTGGCCCCGTTGTCTCACTGATCGAAACTAATACGACAGCGTGAATAAGTACCTTCTGGATCTTCTTCGTACCAGCCGCCGGTCGAGTTGAAGTTTGAAACTGAACGTGGGATAACTGCTCGCTGAAAGGCCGGAGGAAACCGATATGAGCAACTCAAAGACATCGCGAAGAGATTTCATCAAGCTTGGCGCGGCGGGAGCGCTCGTTGCCGGCGCTTCAACACGAGTTCTTGCGGAGGAACACATTCTCGACTTGCCGCTGACTGGCCGAGTTTCGGCCAGCGACAAGATTCGTCTTGCGACCATCGGCGTAGGCGGACAAGGAAGCGCCGACACAAACACCGCGTTGAGAGTGCCCGGTGTCGAGATGGTCGCCGCCGCAGATGTATACGAAGGGCGGCTGATCCGCGCAAAGGAAGTCTGGGGCAATCACCTCTTCACTTCGCGGGACTATCGTGAGGTGCTCGCGCGGCCCGATGTAGACGCCGTTATCGTAGCGACCCCCGATCACTGGCACGCGCAAATCGCCATCGACGCATTGAACGCCGGCAAAGACGTTTACTGTGAAAAACCCGTGGTCCAAAAGGTCGAGGACGGTCATGCGCTGGTCAAGGCTCAGCAAAAGACGGGCAAGTTACTTCAAGTCGGCAGCCAGCGGGTCAGTTCGATCGTTTACCAGAAGGCAAAAGAACTGCTCGCTTCGGGGGCAATTGGCGATTTGAACCTGATCGAAGCGTGGATCAATCGACGCTCGCCAATCGCGGCGTGGCAGTATTCGATTCCCCCGGACGCGTCGCCTCAGACGATCGACTGGGACCGCTTCCTCGGCAGCGCGCCTCGCGTCCCATTCGAACCGGTGCGATTGTTCCGCTGGCGGAACTATCGGGACTACGGCACTGGAATAGGCGGCGATCTGTTCATTCATCTCTTTTCAGGAATTCACTTTATCACCGGATCGAACGGTCCGAGTCGGGTGCTTGCAACGGGTGGCATTCGCTACTGGAAGGACGGCCGCGATGTGCCGGACTTGCTGCTCGGGCTCTACGACTATGAAAAGACCTCGGAGCGCGCAGCGTTTAATCTGGCTCTGAGAGTCAATTTCGCGGATGGCAGCGTTGAGCCGAACCAGTTTGAAAGCGCGGGGTTCCGTTTTGTAGGAAGCGACGCGGTGATGACGATTGCGAACGGCGTATCGGTCTCGCGCAAGCAGCGGCCCGCCGAACCTGGATACTCGATCGACACGTTCCCGAAAGCAACCCAGGAGGAATTCCTCAAGTCGTATCGCGCGAAGTATCCAGACAACAAATCGCAGCTTCGCGAGTCCAGGGAAGAAACGTACCTGGCGCCACCCGGCTACAGCGACTCGCTCGATCACTTCACAAACTTTTTCATGTCGGTGCGTTCGCGCAAGCCCGTTGTCGAAGACGCCGTTTTCGGACTACGCGCGGCGGGCCCTGCCCTGCTTACCAATCGAAGCTACTTCGAGAATCGGGTCTTCGCGTGGAACCCAGACGGGATGCGAGTCGCAGGCGAGTAGGTACTTTCAAGACTGGAACAAACGCTTTGCTAATCGGATGACGGTTATTCCCCTGTACGGGCGGCTCTCCGTGGCCGCCCCTCTTTTGCACGCGACACTTTTAGCCGAAGAGGGGCGGCCACGGAGAGCCGCCCGTACAGGGTAGCAACTTCCTCGTTACGCTCCTCTAGTTGGCGGTGGTCTTTGCTTTCACGATAACCGCAGGCACATCCTGCTCGCGCACGAGCTTGTTAAACGCGGGAAGATCCGTGCGCATTATCGCGGCGAGCTTTTGCAGTTGTTCGTCGATCCTGGCCGAAAGCTCCGAGAACACAACATAAGATTGCTCGGTGGGCGGAGCGTCCGCCTGCGCCACCACTCCCGCAAGCGACGCAAGCTTGTTGTTCAGTCGTATCGGATAGTTCAGAGGGTCCTGGCTGCTCTGGTTCTTCGCCTGATAAAGCTCCTCTTCCACCGCGGTCATCTTCGCCTTCAGCGCCTTTGCCGCATCCGAGATCGTCTTGCCGCTCGGCTGATCCTTGACGCGATTAGTTATGTCGTCGATCTGCTTACGCACGTCGCGGATCTGAAGCACCGCGTCGCTGGTCTCATTGAACTTATCGCGAATCTTCATCAGCAGGTCGAACTGCTTTGCGAATTCTTCTTGAGTGGTTGCGACGCGGGGATCTTTCTTGACTGAGAAGCTCTGAGTCATCGTCTTGCCATCGGCCGTGAGCTTCACCTGGTAGGTTCCCGGCGAGGCTCGGGGCCCTCGAGTCTCTCCCGACCACAAGATCAGCCCCGGAAATCGAGTTGCGTTCGAATATCTCAAATCCCACACGAAGCGATTGAGTCCCGCTTCCGCAGGCGCGCGCGCGGGACCGCCACCGGCCCCGAATCCCTCTTCGCCTGAAGGCTGCGCAGGCGGGCTCTGCGGGTCGGGCGGCTTGCTCGTGAACTTCCTAACCGACTTCCCCGAAGAATCAAATATCTCGATGGTTACGTCGCTTGAGGGCTTGGTCTTCAAGTAGTAGTAAATCACCGTGCCGGCGGGAGGGTTTTGACCGACAGTCGCGCCGCGCGGCAGGAAGCCTCCGCTGCCCGGCATCCGATACGAGTCTTCCGGTTTGAACAGGTACGCATCGGCTTTCGCTGCATCCGCGATTTGGTGAATCACGGTTGTGTCGTCCAACACCCAGAAGCTCCGGCCTTGCGTCGCCGCGACCAGGTCTTTCTCGCGTTTCTGAATCGCAAGATCCGTGATCGGCACAACCGGCAGATTTAGCTGAAGCGATTGCCAGTTGTCACCATCATCGAACGAGACATAGAGGCCGGTCTCGGTTCCACCGTACAGCAGTCCTCGCCGGTTTGGGTCTTCTCGAATCACGCGAGTGAACGCGTTGTCCGGGATGCCGGTTGTAATCTTCTTCCACGTCTTCCCGTAATCGCTGGTCTTGTAAAAGTACGGCTTGAAGTCGTCAAGCTTATACATCGTTG
>DATMCM010000167.1:0-23094 GCA_035558335.1 Blastocatellia bacterium
CGAAGGAGGCCCGATCGCAGTCGGCAAGTCGCCAGCCAGCGGCAGCCGCTCTCGCTTTACATCGGGGTCTGGGATCGGTATCGCCGACAACAACGCGCGGGTGTACGGATGAAGCGGGTTGTGAAAAATCTCTTCGCTCGAAGCCACTTCCACCAGCTTGCCGAGATACATGATCCCGACGCGCGTCGAGATGTGCTCGACGACCGAAAGTCCGTGCGAGATAAAGAGGTAGGTGAGACCTAGCCGCTCTTGTAAATCCTGAAGCAGGTTCACCACCTGCGCTTGCACTGACACATCGAGCGCCGAGACTGGTTCGTCACACACGATGAACTTCGGATTGAGTGCGAGAGCTCGTGCGATGCCGATGCGCTGGCGTTGCCCGCCGGAGAACTCGTGCGGGAACCGCCCGCGATGCGAGGGATCGAGCCCGACCTGCCCAAGCAATTGTGCGACGCGATCGCGCCGCTCGCTTCGTGCGCCTGCGCGATGGATGATCAGCGGCTCACCGACTATTTGTTCCACGCTCATTCGAGGGTTGAGCGAGGAGTACGGGTCTTGAAAGATGATCTGAATATCGCGGCGAAGCCTGCGCATTTCTTCCGAACCGGCCGAGAGCAAGTCTCGGCCCTCGAACAAGACCTCGCCCGATGTTGGCTCGATCAACCTCAATATGCACCGGCCGGTGGTCGATTTGCCGCAACCGGATTCGCCAACTAGCCCGAACGTCTCACCTCGGCGAATCGTGAAGCTCACGCCATCGACGGCCTTGACCGGCTCGCCTCCCGCGACGAAAAGCCGTTCCTTCGCGGGAAAGTATTTCTTGAGATTCTTGACCTCGAGGAGGCTGCCGTTGGCGTTCGTCATCACTGAGTTTCGGGCTCCTTTTAACCGTAAAGCTTTGGGTCTCGGCGTCTCTGCTACATCAACTGATCAAAGAACGCTCGTACCTTCTCTTCGTCGAGTTTGCCGTTCGTCCGCACACCGCTGCATAGGTCCACGCCGAATGGTCTCACTTGCTCAACTGCGTTCCTTACGTTCTCCGCCTTAAGCCCGCCGGCAAGAAAAACCGGGACGTCCAGTCGCTCGCGGATCCTCGCGCTGATAGTCCAGTCGTGGGCGCGACCCGTTCCCCCGAGCTCTTTCACCGCCAGAGCCTGATTTCCGGAGTCAAGCAGCACTGCATTTACGCGATGAGACACTAAGGCCGCCTCATCAACAGACTCTTCCCCGCCGACGTGTATGACCTGAACAAGCGAGATACCCGGCATCGCATTGCGAAGGTCTTCGTAAGTTCCTTGCTCGAGCCGGTCGCAAATCTGAATCGTGTTGACGCCGCAACTCCGCTGCTGGGCAATGATCGACTGCGCATCCTGCTTGCTGGTCAGAAGAAAAGTCGCCACCGCGGGCGGCACGATCGCAGCAATTTCGGATATCAGATCTTCGGAGATGACTCCCGGTCCGCTCGGCATCTCGGAGACCAATCCGAGCGCCGACGCACCGTACTGAATCGCCAGCCAAGCTTCCTCGACGCTCGAGATGCAACATATCTTGACTCTTGGTTTTCGGGACCCTTCCATTCTCACTCTCGTTCAGCAGACAACCCGCCGCCGATGAACGCCGATCAGCTCGAGGGAAGCTGTCCAGAGGCATTCGCGTATCCGTGTTCATCGGTCTTCATGTGTTTTTTCTTCTTCTCCTCGCCAACGCAGTCAAAGCGAATGCAGCGCGAGGAGCGCTCCTTGTTAAGCTCGAGGAGAGCCGGTTCGCTTTGCCTGCATTCGTCGATGACGTAAGAACAGCGAGGCGCGAACTTGCATCCCGGCGGCAAATCAAGCAGGCTCGGCACCGTGCCTTCTATCGTCGAAAGCCTTCGCAACTTCAAACCTTCTTCGGTCAAGCGCGGAACGGAGTTCAGCAGGCCTTCGGTGTAAGGATGCTTCGGGCTATGAAAGATCGCGCGCGCAGGCGCGTTTTCAACGATTCGTCCCGCGTACATCACCGCAACTCGGTCGGCCGTTTCGGCGACAACGCCCAGGTCGTGAGTAATAATGAGCATCGAAAGATGAAAGTCGTCTCTTAGTCCTCGAAGCAATTCGAGGATCTCGGCTTGAATCGTCACGTCCAGTGCGGTGGTTGGCTCGTCAGCGATCAATAAGCTGGGATTGCACGAAAGCGCCATCGCGATCATCACTCTCTGGCGCATCCCGCCCGAAAGCTGATGAGGATAGTCTTTTGCGCGTCGCGGCGCGTCGGGGATCTTCACGCGCTCCATCATCTCGACAGCTTTGGCCCACGTCTCTTTGCGCGGAAGTTTCTGGTGAACCTGGATGGCTTCCGCGATTTGATCGCCAACGGTGAAGACCGGATTCAGCGAACTCATCGGGTCCTGGAAGATCATCGCTATCTCGCGCCCGCGCAGGCTTCTCAGGGCTTCTTTATCGAGCTTCATCAAGTCTCGACCGTTGAAGATGATTTGACCGGCGACTATGCGTCCGGGCGGCAGGACCAATCGCAGGATGGAAAGACTGGTAACGGACTTGCCGCTGCCCGACTCGCCGACAAGCGCCAGCGTAGAGCCTCGCGGAATAGCGAAGCTCACGTCGTCGACGGCTTTTACCGCGCCCGAGCGTGTGAAGAAGTGGGTGCTGAGCTGTTTGACCTCGAGAATATCCTCAGCCATTCTTCTCTTTTAGCTCAAAAGAGAGCGCTCGGTTTCAGGCCGCGACTGACACACTGTCTGCCTTAGTGGTTGGCTCAGGAATCGCGAGACCTTCGGCTTTCAGTCCTTCGAGATGAAGCTGGATTGCTTCTCGAATGTGGTGCCGCAATTCTTCCAACGTCTCACCCGTTGAGATACAGCCTGGAAGGTCCGGAACATAAGCGCTCCAGTTTTCTTCGCTCTCTTTGCCGCGCTCGTAAATGACAACGTACTCTTTGACCATCTCCTAACTCCATCCAGCCTGCTTAGAGATGCTGGCCAGCGTACCCTTCGCCAGGTCCTTTGAACCATGTACGGGAACTGTAATCAAGGCTGGCTTTGTATCATGCTTGAACTGTTTGTGACTTCCCGATTGACGCACCTCGTACCAGCCCTCCCTCTTTAATCGCTTGATGACCTGCTTGGCGGTCATTCTGCATTCTTCAAAATGAAGTGACCCATGTCGACCGCTTGGCAAGCCAATAGACAGGTCCTCACTCGCCTCCGCCGCTGTACTCGCCGAACGCCGAACGCAATCGGTCGGAAATCTCGCCCAGCGTCGCCGAAGCTTCAACCGCGTGAATGATATGCGGCATCAAGTTCTCTTCCCCACGAGCCGCCTGCTCGACGGCGTCAAGAGCCTGAAGAGTGACGCTCGCGTCGCGCCGCGACCGGACCGCGTTCAGGCGTTCGATCTGCTGGCGCTCAAGCGCGGCTTCGATTCGCAGCACGGGCACCGACGTTTCCTCTTCGATCGAAAAGCGGTTCACTCCGACGACGACTTGGTCGCCAGACTCAACCGCGCGCTGGTACTCGTAAGCCGCGTGCTCGATCTCGCGCTGAACGTAGCCGGTCTCGATAGCGCGAAGCATTCCACCCATGTCGTCAATCTTTCTGATGTAGCCGGCGGCGAGGCGCTCAATCTCGTTGGTAAGATGTTCTATCGAGTAAGACCCCGCGAGCGGGTCCGCCGTGTCCGGGACGCCCGATTCGTAGCCGATGACCTGCTGCGTTCGAAGCGCGATCCTCGCGGCGTCCTCCGTCGGCAAGCCGAGAGCTTCGTCCATCGAGTTCGTGTGAAGCGATTGCGCACCGCCGAGCACCGCCGCCAGGGCCTGGATCGTCGTGCGAACGATGTTCACTTCAGGCTGCTGCGCGGTTAGCGAAGAACCCGCGGTTTGGGCGTGGAACCGAAGCATCTGAGAACGCGGATCGCGCGCTCCGAATCGCTCTCGCATGATTCTGGCCCAGAGCCTTCGAGCGGCGCGGAATTTCGCGACCTCCTCCAGGAACTGATTATGTGAGTTGAAGAAGAACCCGATTCGTGGCGCGAACTCGTCCACGTCCAATCCGCTGTCCACCGCCGCCTGAACGTAAGCGATCGCGTCCGCCAGGGTGAAGGCTACCTCCTGGACTGCAGTCGAGCCGGCTTCGCGAATGTGATAACCCGAAATCGAAATCGTGTTCCATCGCGGGACCTCGCGCGCACAGTACGCGAATATGTCAGTCACGATTCGAAGGCTCTGCCTCGGCGGATAGATGTAAGTACCGCGGGCAATATACTCTTTGAGAATATCGTTTTGAATGGTGCCCGAGATCTTATCCGCCGAAACTCCCTGTTTCCTGGCAACAGAGATGTACATCGCAAGCAAGATCGAGGCAGTCGAGTTGATAGTCATCGACGTGGAAACTTTGTCGAGCGGTATCTGATCGAAGAGCCGTTCCATATCGTCGAGCGTGTCGATAGCAACGCCAACCTTGCCGACTTCACCCCGAGCAAGCGCGTGGTCAGAGTCGTAGCCCATCTGCGTCGGCAAGTCGAACGCCACCGAGAGCCCGGTCTGTCCGTGCTCGAGCAAGTAGCGATACCGAGCATTGGATTCGGCCGCAGAGGCGTACCCGGCGTACTGGCGCATCGTCCAGAGCTTGCCGCGATACATTGAAGCGTACGGCCCCCGAGCGAACGGGAACTCGCCGGGGTCGCCCAGGTCTCGCGCGTAGTCGATGTCGGCGTCGGCCGGTTTGAATGCCGGCTTCATCTCGATTCCCGAGCTTGTCTCGGCTTTTCTCTCCGTCTTCGTGCTCATCGTCGATTCTCCGCTGCGTTACTCGATGAGATTAACAAAACGACTGAGGGGTTACCATGTAAGGGCGGCCCTCTGTGGCAGCCCCCGACGGATTAGCGAAGCCCACGTCGCATGTAGGGGCGGCCACAGAGGGCCGCCTCTGCGGGTGTTCAAACCTTTGGCGGGAAGGACGCCATCCAGACCGACGCGGCAAAGATCAACAGCGCTCCAAAGAAGACAAGCGAGTGCGCGTCGGCCCACTCGGCCGCTTGCAAACCGATCACGCGAGGGCTGGTCAGATTGAACAAGGCAAAGATTAGGGCGAGAACCGATGTCACTGTTGCGCGCCTGCTTCCGCCAGAGTGCACTGCTTCAGCAACCAAACAGGCAACCGGTAAGATCAGGACCACAAAATGGGCCTTCCAACTGAGCGGCGAAAGCAACACCAAGCAGCACACAAACGGCGCGGCAGCGAGTAGCTCTGTTCGCGCTCGATTGGCACCGAGCATTGCGACAAGCAAAAGCAGAATCGAGACCAACAGCGTGAGCGTGTCGGCCGGCTGTCGTGTTGGGATAGTCGCGCCCTGGTCAAGCGTGCCGCTTGAAGGCGTCGTCAATCTTGCGATCGCGCCTCGCAGCGATTGATTGCCTGCGTCAGCCAGATCGTAGCCCTGTTCGTTCTTGATCGTTCGGTTGACGAATACTTGAAATGCTTCCGGGGCTCGTGAGCCTAGCGGCAAAAAGCTCATCGCAGTCAACGCGACAGACATTGCCAGGCAGGCCGCAGCGAACTTCCACCTCCGCCGTGCGATGTGATACGGAATCAAGACCAGGGGAGTCAGCTTGATCGAAACCGCGAGGGAAAGAACGAATGCCGACGCAGTTTTCTTGTTCCTGGAATGCAGATAGACGTGACCTGCCGCGAGCCCGCCGACCAATGGGTTTACTTGTCCGAGGCTGAAATTGTCCAACACAAATCGCGCGACGACGAAGAGCGACAGCGCGGCGATCAGAAAGACATCGTGTGTGATCAGGCCGCCCGAAGTTTCCTTCGCTTCATTGGTACGATCACTCAACTGTTCGCCGGCTCGAGCAAGATCTCCCGACATTATCGCCGTTGCCAGACTTGATACGGCATTGATCAAGAACCAGGCGTATGCGGCCACGGGCAATGGCAACAGCGCCAGAGGAACAAGCGCCACCGCCAGCAACGGCGGATACAGGTAAGGCGTCCAGTCGCCGAGCGAGCTTTGATAAGGGTCGCGGCCCGCGAGAACTTCGCGCGCCGCGTGATAGAAGACATTGAAGTCGTTGCGATAAGCGAGCGGGTTCGAACCACTCTTCCCCGCAAAGTAAAATCCAGCCACCAGGATGACGAAGGCGAGAATCGCGAGCGCCAGACGCCTTGATAACGGGAGCGTGAGCACCCACTTCGAAGCGTCAATGACATCAAGCTCGGTCTTGCGCATCCTTGCCTCAGCGTTGTTCTTGATCGCCCGAGCGGTTCGCGACTTTGAAGACTCTCACTTCTCCGGACTGATGAACAGGCAGCAGCCAACTCGGGATATCAGCGTTCGCGCTAATCGAGCGCTCAAACGGTCCGTAAATGACGTAGCTCACTTGCTGTTCCGAAAAGATGGCGCGTGCCTGGTCAGTCCCGAGGTCGCCGCGATAAAAGGCGGTGACCAATTCCCCCTTCTCCCTGCTTCGAAGCGTCTGCCCATAATGCCCTAGATAGACTCGCAGTCCGGTCATCGAGGGCGCGACGTTCCCCGTGAGATAAGACGAAAAGATTACAGCATCGGGCTCGGCGTTAGCGCTAAGCCAGGCGAATGTTTCCGCAAGACCCGGAGCCAAGTATCGTCGCGGGTCGTTTGCCCCCGATGCGTGGCGGCGCGCGACTATCTGTCCGGCGATGAACCCAAGATTTGTTAGCGAAGCCAAGACGATAAAGGCGAACAGCGCGAAGGAGCGGTTCCGGCGAGCGAGTCGCAGCCTTCTCATCAGCCAGAACACTGCCACCGACGCGGCCGCGCAAAGCGGCAACTGTAAGCCTTCGACAAACCGGCGCTGATAAGTGACTGGCGCGTAGAGCAACGCCGATTGCACGATCGCCCAGACCAGCAAGAGCCGGCCTGCGTACAGTCGACCGATCCACAGAATGCTCAGGCCAACGACGGCGAGCGCTCCGACGATGCCAAAACCGAACACGTAGTCGAGCGGCGGCGGAGACAACGTATCGGTTACTCTCAACCATTCGCGAAGCACTTCGCTTGACCGGTTCAGGTAGACGAGATAGGCGACGCCTGGCATCGCCGCAATTCCGAAGCCGAGACCTAAGCGCGCGATGTTGCCGTAAGAGCGCTTCGCTTCCGTTTCCCTCCGGTTCAGTAGCGGCCCCAGCATCAGCGCGATACCGGCGACTGCAAACACGACGACTACAAGGTAAGGATGAACGACCGCGAGCAACGACACCATCAAACCGCCGGTGACGGCTCGATTTACTCTTCTGCTCGACAAAGATGAAAACACCAGGTTGATCGCGAAAGCCACGAGCGCGGCGCCGAGGCTGAAATGCACCTGGCCGAAAGCCGAGCGAAACGAGATTGCTTCGGGCACGTTCAAATCCGCCGAACCGGAAGTCACGCTCGCGCTCAACAGGTCTCCGCGGTTGTTCAAGAGAAAGACCAGCCAGCCAAGGCCTCCCGACATCGCACACAGCCAAAGTGTAAATCGCAAACGTCGCCGCGATTTCATCACCCTGCGCGCAACACTCCTCGCGGCAATCAAGAGCAGGAGCGACGCCGCTAATCTCGCTCCGTGAAAGACCCATATAGGCGGTGCGCCGGTGGCCCTGGAGAACTTGCCCAGCGCCATCCAGAGGGGCAGAAAGAACTCGCAGGCTTGCGGCTCAGACGTGAAGAGGTCGCACATGAGCCACCGCCCGCCCGCGCTTTGCTTTATCCATGCAAGATAGCTGAACGTGTCATCATAAGCCGTCAACACGCCGGAGAACTGGTGCCCGTCTGGCGTCCTCAGTGCGGCAAAAACGTAAGGCGCAGTCGTCGCTGCCGCGAGAGCGAGCCAGACCGGGAACACATCGCGAAGCGCGAGGCGGCAACGTCGATAGATGAACGATAAACGAAAGGGTGGGTCTTTGGTGTGCAATCCGCGCTCGGCCATCACATCCGCGAGATGAACAGGCGAGAGTAGTAATACAGCAGTGGCGCGCAAAACAGGATGCTGTCCACCCGATCCAGCACTCCTCCGTGGCCCGGCAACAGCGTGCCCGAATCCTTCACGCCGGAGCCCCGCTTGAGCATCGACTCGGCAAGATCGCCAATCGGGCCCAGCACTCCAATCAGCGCACCGAGTACAATCGCGTGTGCAATGGGAATCTCGTGGAAGAACACGAGCCTCGAAAGGGGTCCCGCCGCTATGGCCGCAAGCAGTCCGCCGATCGCGCCTTCAATTGTCTTGCCGGGGCTAACCCGCGGCGCGAGTTTATGTCGCCCGATCAAGTGGCCCGTGTAAAATGCGCCCGTGTCGGCGAAGACTACCATCGCGAAGAACATCATCAGGAGCTTTGAAGACAGGTGCGGCGTCAAGGGCTGAGTCATCGAGTCGGGCATCATTCTCACGCCGACCAGGCAGCCGGCGAGCACCGCAACATAGACGACTCCGGTGACGGTACAGGCCACTGTCAACAGCGATTTCTTGATCTGATCAGGCTTGGCAAGCGCCAGCCCCAGCGAGCCCATCGTGAGCCCAGCGATAACCGCAACTATCCATTCCGATCGTTCGAGCACAAAGCAGGCAACCACGATAAGCGCAGCGACCAGCCCCAGCGCCGGTTGCGCAGGACACCCGACCTTCGACGCGAGGTTATAAAACTCGCCGAGCGCCAGGACCGCGGCTACGGCGGCCAGCGCTACAAAGAAGTACGGCGTTTCGGTCCAGATCGTGAAGAGCAGAATGGGCAGGACCACGGCAGCGGTGAGGATTCTTTTCATAAAGGAGTGAGGACTGAGGACTGAGGACTGAGCGGAGTCGTGGAGTGCTCTTCCCCGCTCAGTCCTCAGTCCTCATAACTATTTCATGTTGGCGGCGACCAGCGAATTCTTGCGAGCGGTCTTAACGTCGCCGTAGCGCCGCTCCCGCTTCTGGAACTCTATGATGGCATCGAAAAGGTCGGCTTGGCGAAAGTCCGGCCACAGCGTTTCAGTTACATAAATCTCGCTATATGCAATCTGCCACAGGAGAAAGTTCGACACGCGCATCTCGCCGCTGGTTCGAATCAACAGGTCGGGGTCAGGCAAACCATCCGTTGAGAGCCGTCGCTCGAAGACTTCCTCAGTTATCTCTGCCGGATTGCGTCCGCTGGCTGCGTACTCCGCCGCAAGCTCGCGACACGCGTGAATGATCTCGGATCGCCCGCTGTAGTTTAGAGCCACAGTTAGAACGGTTCCGGTGTTGGACTCGGTCTCGCGGCGCGCATGCTCGATCTCGCGAGTAACCGCCGATTCCAACGCCTGCTCGCGGCCGATCGTCTGAAACCGGATGTTGTTCTCTTTGAGGCTGCGAATCTCCTTGCGAAGAAACTCGCGAAGCAACCCCATCAGCGCTTCTACCTCAAGCCGCGGACGCTTCCAGTTCTCGGTCGAGAACGCATAAAGTGTAAGGTAAGGAATCCGCAAACGAGCCGCAGCTTCGACGGTGGCTCGAACGGCTGCGGCACCCGCGCGATGTCCGGCTACGCGCGGCTGATTGCGGCGGCCGGCCCAACGTCCGTTGCCGTCCATTATGATTGCGATGTGGGCTGGGAGCTTTTTCGGGTCGATTTGGTGAAGAAGGGATTCGTCTTTGGAGCCGGTTTCGATTACGCTCTCGAACTCTTTCAGGAGGTTATGATTCATTACTCTGGCTTCACAACGAGAAAAGTGACAAGCGACAAGAACCAAGGCTCGCCACTTGTCACTAACAGCGTTCAATCTAATAGTCGACGCGGATTAAAGTCAACCCGGCCGCGGAAACGGTTGCGCCAGCACGATTGCGGTCACGGCTTTCGAGAATTTCGCTGATGTCCGAAGCCGCCCGGCGGCCCCGGCCAACGTCGATCAACGTCCCGGCGATCGTTCGGACCATATAGCGAAGGAACCCCTCGGCCTCCACTTCGATCCAAATCTCATTTTTCTGCCGGACTACGTCGAGTCGAGTCAGTACGCGAACGTAATCCTCCACATCGGAGTCGGCACCCGTGAACGCGCTGAAGTCGTGCCTGCCGACCAGCGGCATCGCCGCGAGCTGCATCGCCTCAACATCGAGTGGGTCGCGGTGGTGATAAACGTATCGGTATACGAATGGCGGCGCGACTGCGCCATTCCAGATTCTAAATCGGTAGAACTTGCTCTTCGCCAAAAAGCGTGCGTGGAACGAGTCGGCTACCGGCTCCGCTTCAACGACGCGGATGTCGCGGCTCAGGTTTCCGTTGATAGCATCGCGGAGCAAGTGCGGCTCAAAGCGCCGCTTTAGGAAGAAGCTCGCGACCTGACCTTCGGCATGAACGCCAGCATCAGTCCGCCCGGCCCCGTGTACAGTTACGGCTCGACTGTCGAACAGCGAAAGCACGCGGGTCAACTCGCCTTGAATTGTGCGTCCGTTAGCCTGGAGCTGCCAACCGTGATAGTCAGTGCCGTCATATTGAATTGTGATCTTAAAGTTCTGCACGGCCAGTAACGGCGGGGGACTGAGGACTGAGGACTGAGGGCTGAGGATTAAGGCGTCTTCCTACTCGTCGTCAGTTCTCCATCCTCAACTCGATCCTCAGTCCTCAGTCCTCCTCCCTCTTCCTGCCGCCCGGTTTGATCGCAGGGATGCCTTGCCTGCAGAGCGGGCATTGGGCGGGTTCATAAGCCGGTACTTCGAGAGTCAGCAGAGCTTCGCGTCGAACTCCGAGATCAACGGCGCCGCCGCTGCGATCCACAACTGAACCTGCTCCGACTACAGCGCCGCCTGCACCGGTGACGGCGTCGATTGTCTGGCGAGTTGATCCGCCGGTGGTCACAACATCTTCGACGACCAGTACGCGCTCCATCGGCTCGATGCGGAAGCCGCGCCGTAAGGTCATCACGCCCGACTCCCGTTCAGTAAACAAAGCTCGCACGCCCAGCGACCGAGCAGTTTCGTGCGCCACGATTATCCCGCCGATTGCTGGAGCTACAACCGCGGAGACTCGTTCGTCGCGGAAGAGCGAGCCCAGCGAGTTTCCGATCCACTCCGCATGCTGCGGATGTTGGAGCACAAGGGCGCACTGGAGGTAGCGTGGACTATGGAGCCCTGAGGTTAGCTGAAAATGGCCTTCCAGTAGCGCGCCGGTTCGCTGAAAGACTTCGAGCAAGTGTCGCGAGGTGTCATCGCTTGCATTTGAAGAGGGCATTGTAAGTTGTTCCTTGTAATGACGAGGCAAGATAGTATCACGAGCTACCGAGGGCCGTCAGTCGCTTCGATCTGCATCGTTCGCTTTTTGAGGCTGGTATACTCAAGCGAATGAAAGCAAGCGGGTTTGTGACGGCAGGAGGTCGAAGCTCACGGATGGGCACGGACAAGGCCTGGCTTAAACTAGGAGGCCAGCCGATGATCGAGCGTGTGATCGCCGCCCTCGCCCCGGCGACATCCTCTGTTGCAGTCATCGCGAATAGTCCGGAGTATGCGCGGTTGGGATTGCCGGTGTTCGCCGACTCCAATCGCGACATCGGCCCTCTTGAAGCGATTAGAACTGCGCTTGCGAACTCCGACACTCAGCGTGTCGTTCTGGCAGGATGCGACTTGCCCTTTGTTACTTCAGATCTGTTCTCTTTCTTACTCAGTCTGGAAGGCCATCAAGCCGTTGTTCCGATGAGCCGCGAGGGATTGCTCGAGCCGTTGTGCGCCGTCTACTCGACGGACACGCTCACGCAGTTGACAGACCTTATCGCGAGCGGAGGGCGAAAGGTGAGCGGCCTTTTTGACAGAGTGCCAACGCGGTTCGTCGCTTTCGCCGAACTGGGCCATCTAAAAGGCGCCGAGCTGTTCTTCGAGAATGTCAACACGACGGAAGAGTTTGAGGAGGCGGCGAGGCTACTGGATTGCTCCGGGGACGCCTGACGGCTTTCGCTCCGGAAGCAAGCCAATCCTCTGAAAACGCTTGCCTTGCCTGGGTGAAGTGCTTATACTTGCGATCGCTTTAGCATAAATCCCCCTCGGTTAGCTTAGTTTGTCTGATCTTCGGCCGGTCCGAGGACGATTCGATGTCCGGAACTCTTACGCGGCCGAGCGGGATCGAGTCACCAACCATCGAGCTCCCGGAGAGGAACGAACCGATGTCTTTTTTCTGTCGTCTCACTAGAAGGCATTACTGGTGCACTCCGCACCGTTCATCCGAGAACAAACTCATACAGGTCTGCTATGAATGCGGAGCCGAGCGCCCCGCGCGTGAGTTGTTGGATGATCTGGCGCCCGAACGCCTCAGTCACAGCCTGAATTCTGCCAGAAGCCACTTGTCCGGCTCTGTCGGAAACTCGGGCAGCACTCGGGACCTAACGGCTGCGCAAGCCCGTCCGAAAAGGCTCGCGCTGGTCAAGTAAGCTCACCCTTTGTTTGAGCCGGAGTTGAAGGCTCGCGTACCTTCCGAATCTTCCCGATGCGCACAGTATCAGGCTGCGGCGCTTGTCCGTGCACGAGGCTATTTGTCCGGCTTCTTGAGCCCAAACTTTTCCAACCGGTATTGAAGAGTGCGAAACGAAAGCCCTAGAAGCTTGGCTGCGCGGGTGATGTTCCAATTAGTCTGATCCATCGCCTGGGTAATCAGCGAACGCTCGACTTCTTCGAACGCAATGCCTTCGGGCGGAAGCTTGAAGTCGAATGCTGCAGACGGCGTCCCTTCTTGACGCATCTCGACCGGCAAGTCTTCAGCCTCTATCTCATTTCCTTCGCAGAGCAATATCGCTCGTTCGATGGCCGACTCGAGCTGCCGCACATTGCCCGGCCACGAATAAGTCATTATCAGGTTCCGCGCGCCTGTGGTGAGACCGCGTATCTGTCGGTTGGAAGAAGCGCTGTGCTTCGCAACGAAGAAGTCCACCAGCTGAGGAATGTCGTCTCGGCGGTTGCGCAGGGGCGGAATCGTGATCGGAATCACGTTCAGCCTGTAGTAGAGGTCTTCTCGGAAGCGACCATCCTTCACCATCGCTTCAAGTTCGCGATTGGTCGCGCCGATGACGCGAACGTCTACCTTAATCGTCTTTGTAGCGCCCACACGCATTATCTCTTTTTCTTGAAGCACTCGGAGAATCTTGGCCTGCATGCTTATGTTCAAGTCGCCAATCTCGTCCAGGAAAAGCGTTCCGCGATCGGCTATTTCAAACTGACCCTTCTTTTGAGTGTGCGCGCCGGTGAATGAGCCCTTCTCGTGCCCGAAAAGCTCCGATTCGAGGAGATTCTCGTTTATCGCGGCGCAGTTCACGGCTTGAAACGTTTCGTTAGCCCGCGGGCTGGCCTTATGGATCGCGCGTGCGACTCGCTCTTTGCCGACGCCCGATTCACCGCGAATCAACACCGTCGAACTCGACCCGGCGACCTTCAATATCATTTTCTTGACGCGCTCCATCTCGTCTGAGCCGCCGATGATTTCGTCGTCTATCCGGTTAAGACGCCCGAGCGCGCTTTGCACGACCCTGAGCAGTTCGTCACGGTTGACCGGTTTGCCGAGGTAGTCGAATGCGCCGCCTCGCAAGGCTTCTTTCACCGAATCTACGGAGCCGTGCGCGGTCATCATCACGACGATGATCGAAGGATCGATCTTAAGAAGCTCACTTAACAGAGTAAGCCCGTCCATTCCTGCCATTTTGTAGTCGGTCAGCACCAGATCGAAAGAGTTCTCGCTGGCGAGACGCAATGCCTGCTCCCCGCTCTGCGCCGTGGTTACAGCGTATCCGTCATCTTCAAGTATCAGCGTATAGATTTCTCGCTGGTTTTTTTCGTCATCGACTACCAGCACTTTGTTTCTCGGCATTGATCAATCTCTCCATTCAGTTTTCATCGGTCATGCATTCGCTGCCGGAAGCCTCACGGTGAACGTCGTTCCCACACCTGGCTGGCTAACCACTTTTATAGAACCTTGATGCTCCTCTACAATGGTCTTCGTCACTGCCAGCCCGAGACCGAATCCGGTCTGCTTCGTGGAAAAGTATGGCTCAAATATTTTACCCAGCGCTTCCTCGCTTATACCAACACCGGTGTCCGACATGCTGATGTTGACAAATCCATCGGTTTTTTCGATGCGCGCGCAGAGTTTGCCGCCAGTAGGCATAGCTTGAAGCGCGTTGATCGCAAGGTTAGACAGGCACGACTTCAACCTTTCCCGGTCACCTCGCACTTCGACGGCGGGCTCGCTTTCTTCAACCGTTACTTTAACTCCCTGTTCGTCGGCTTGCGGGCCGATCAAGGCAATGGTTTCCTCAAAAAGCGTGCTCATGTTCACATTCTCGACGGCGAGTCGCGTTGGTCGTCCGTAGTTGAGCAGGTCGTTCACCAATCGCTTCAACCTTTCCACCTCATCCTTGATGGTGGAGAGGATGCGATTGAGCTGGCTACGGCGGGCCTCGTCCTCGGGCGCATACTTGCTGGCAACATGATCGATCGACAAATTGATAACGTTGAGTGGATTGCGGATCTCGTGCGCGACTGACTGAATCAATCTTCCGATGGCAGCCGAGCGCTCGGCTTGATTCAGCTTCTCTTCGAGCTCGCGTTTGGATCTTAGACCGTCGATCATCTCGTTGAAGGTCGTAGCGAGCTGGCCGACCTCATCGCGTCTGTCCACGTCCACTCGAAAGTCGAGATTGCCGGCGGCGACTCGGCGCGCGGCGCTCGCCATCTTCTGTATTGGCTGAGTGAACCGCCAACCGATGATCACTGCAATCGCAAGCGCCATCAACAGCAGGACGCCGGTGGCAAGAGAGCGAATGTTCGAGAGTTCGCGACTCTTGTCCGATAGCGTCAGCAATGCTGTGTCGATCTGTTGGATTATGCTCTGCTGCGTCGTAACGATGACGATCCAGTAAAGGCCCTTTGATGAAGTGAAAGGAATACTGTAAGTCTTGGACTTCCCTCCGTGGATTTCAACGCTGCCCTCGACGGGATCAACAGAGCCCTGTTGGATTACCTCTTGCTCGGGCACTGGAATCGAGCCACCATCTAATTCAGGGAGCGTCGTATCACTCACTTTGCCGTCCTTGTCAGCGACGATAATGTGCTCGACGGTGGGTGGCAGCTTCACTTCTCCGGCTTCGATTTGCTTGTAAAGGTATCTCTCAGAACTGAGGTTTTGGATCGCGAGCCCGATTGCAACCGCGAAGTCGCTGAAGCCGTCATTGACGGCGTCCTTAATCTCCCCGCTCTGTGTTTCAACCTCCTCATTAGCTCGCTCGCGCGTCCAGTTATCGAGAGTCAGAACCAGTATGATTGTGAGCAACACGAAGGAAGTCAGCAGCAGCATAAGCCGCGCTCGAAAGCTCATGAAGAACTTGACCCGTTCGGACATGTCTCCCGCCTGTCTAAGCTCGGATGCGCATCACACGCAATCTCGTGCGCCGATGACTCGGATAATCGCCTCGAGAAAATGATAGCACAGACGCAGGTGAGCGCCGATTTCGCGCGTGTTTGGGTGGTGTCCTAATTTCAGTTCTCAGCGCGGTCTCTCCGTCTCGGCGCCTCCGCGGTTAGCATGGTTTCGAGACTATCTAACCGCGGAGACGCTGAAACGCAGAGGTTACGCGGAGAAAACATTCGAAATTAGGATATTGCCAGTGCTTGCTGAGGCCTGACGCCGAGGAATAGAATGGCCGCACATAAACGACGAAGTACCGTCAATTCGCATTGAGGCGACAAAGCTCGAAAAAGAGCGGAGGAGAAGAATATGATCCGATCCAGAATCCTGAAAGCAGTCCTGATAATCTTCGCGGCCGCTGCTGCGCCAGCCGAGGAGCTTGCACAAGAACCCGCTGCCAGGCCGCTTCGATCGACAATAAGAGTCACCGGCGAAGCGACAGTCTCCACAAACCCGGACCAGGCCGAGATCAACATTGGCGTTGTAACGCAGGCTGCGACCGGACAAGCGGCTGCTTCACAAAACGCGCAGAAACAAGATGCCGTTCTCGCCGAGCTTCGCAAGATGATGGGTGCGGCAGCCGACATCAAAACCATCAGCTATTCCTTGAGCCCGAACTATCGCTACCCAAAGGAAGGCGGCCAACCCAGCATAACCGGCTACACCGCAACCAACATAGTCCAGGTGAAGACAGGCAACCTGACACAGGTCGGGAAGATCATCGATGTAGTGACTCAATCCGGGGCAAATACAATCCAATCTCTTCGCTTCAAGCTTAAAGACGAGCAAGTCGTACGAGCTCAAGCGCTGGGTGAAGCAGCAATCAAGGCCCGAGGGAAAGCCGACGCACTTGCTTCAGCTCTCGGGCTGAAGATACTGCGAGTGCTTCAAATTGAAGAAGCCGGCGTCGCGACTCCGATGCCGATCAACACCCGAGCATATATGGCAGAGGCAAATGCTGCCGTCTCGACTCCGGTTGAGCCCGGGACCATTGAAGTTCACGCAACCATCACTTTGACGGTCGAGATCGCTCAGTAACCGCGAGATGACGATCAGTCTTGTTGCCTGCCAGGCCTGAGGCGACCGTTTGATCTTCCGCCTCGCCGGAGAAGAGTTGAAGCTGGCTTTGAGGAGTCGGGAACTAGACGCCTGATGAATCGGTTTAAGAAATGGAGCGGGTGACGAGGCTCGAACTCGCAACTTTCAGCTTGGGAAGCTGACACTCTACCATTGAGTTACACCCGCTCGATTTGATGCTCGGTATGTTAAGGCTTGCTCGCGACGATTGTCAACGAATGCAGCATCCGTCCTAACTTCCTTAATGCAGACTGGGGACTGCGTATCGAATCAGGAACAGCGCAGCAAACAGGTAGATCAGCCAGTGAGCCTCGCGACCTCGCCCAGTAACCAGTTTCAAGAGCGCGTACGAGATAAACCCAAACGCGATTCCATCCGTTACGCTGAAAGTCAGCGGCATCAACACCAGCGTGAGAAAAGCAGGCAGCGCTTCGGTGAAGTCATTCCAATCAACGTCTTTTAACGACTTGATCATCAAGCTTCCTACGACGATCAATGCAGGAGAAGTCACCGGATAGAGAACAAAAGTTCGAGCTACCTGCTGCCCTTCGACGCTGATCACCTCCTGGATCGGAAAGCCACCACTAATCGCATGAACCAACGGCGAAAAGAAAAGAGCGAGCAAGAACAGACCGGCAGTCACCAATACCGCCAGTCCGGTTCGGCCGCCTGCTGCGACACCTGAAGCGCTTTCTATGTAGCTCACCATCGTCGTGTTCCCCGCCACCGCCGAGCCTACCGTGCCAATCGCATCAGCTAGCAGAGCTCTACCAGCGCGAGGGAGCTTGCCGTCCTGCATCAACCCGGCATGCTTTGCTATGCCGATCAGCGAGCCTACGGTGTCGAAGAGATCGAGAAAGAAAAACACAAAGATAACCGCGAACAGGTTTTGCGTAACTGCTCCGACAACGTCAAGCTTGAATGCCGTCGGCGCAATCGAAGGCGGCAAGCTCACCAACCCGACCGGCTTGCCCACAACGCCAAGCAACACGCCGATAATCGTCGCAACAAGGATCCCAATCAAGATCGCGCCTTTTACGTTGCGAGCAAGCAAAACAATCGTCGCAACAACACCCATCAGCGCCACGACCACCGGTTTGCTGTCGAGGTGTCCGAGCGTAACGAAAGTGTTTGGGTCAAGCCTCACCAGCCCAGCCCATTCCAACCCGATCAATGTGATCAATAACCCGATCCCTGCCGCTATCGCCGACTTCAAGGATTCAGGCACTGCGGCAACAAGCTGCTCGCGAAAGCCGAACGATGCGGTGGCCACAAATATGACTCCCGAAACGAACACAGCACCGAGAGCCATTTGCCAGGGCACCTTCATCGTCAACACCACTACATAGGCGAAGAAGAAGTTGTGACCCATCGCTGGAGCGACCGCTACCGGGTAGTTCGCCAGCACGGCCATCAGGATCGTGGCGAACGCGGTGATCAGACACGTCGATGTGAAAACGGCTCCGGCGTCCATACCGGCGGCTCCCAGCACTACCGGCTGAACGAAGATGATGTAGGCCATCGTCGCGAAGGTAGTGACGCCGGCAAGAACTTCCCGCCGTATGGTCGTGCCATTCTGGTCAAGCTTAAAGTAACTCGTCAGCATAAGCTGCAAGTGAAGGAAGATTCCGAAGGTTTGGTGAAAATCGCGTAACGCTGATTCGAATGCTGCTTTGGAATCGCTGCATCTCGGCAGCTAGCAAGCGCTAGGTACCTGCTAACCCCGGAGATGCCAAGACGCTAAGAATACGTTGCGAATTGACTCTTTGGACATCACCGAAAATCGGTGTCGGTTGACTTAGCTCGCACCGTCGCGCCGCTTCGAGACTTTGGGAGCCAACTTTGAGTAACGGTCCAGGACTTCTTGTTTATGGTGAGGGCTGGCGTTATCGAGCACCACGTGACGCACCATCACCAGGAGTTTCTCGCGCTTGCCGCCGAACCGACCAGTGAGCGGGTGCTGCCCGGTCACGTCCACAAGTCCCTCGCGCACCCACTGCCAGAACTGCTTCTGGGTAGTCCAGAACTCGTTGTTGTTGGCGCACACGATCCGCGCAGTCTTCTTGGCGCTTCGTTTTTCCGGGGCTGATTCCATAATGCCTGCTTGTTGAGGTCATCCGGTCGGACAAATCAAATCGCTTCCCTGATCCTGGCTCCGATGTCTGCGGGACTCTTCACAACGTGGATGCCGGCGGCTGCCATCGCAGACATCTTCTCGGCTGCGGTTCCCTTCCCTCCCGCGATGATCGCACCGGCGTGTCCCATTCTCCGACCGGGAGGCGCGGTTTGACCGGCTATGAATCCGACCACCGGTTTTGTCATATGATCGCGAACGTACTCGGCAGCTACCTCTTCAGCGGTTCCGCCGATCTCGCCAATCATAACAACCGCATCGGTTTCGGCATCTTCTTGAAACAGCCTGAGCGCGTCGACGAAGTTTGTTCCGATCACCGGATCGCCGCCAATGCCGATCGCAGTCGACTGTCCCAAACCAAGATTAGTTAACTGGTGAACCGCTTCGTAGGTAAGAGTCCCGCTGCGCGAGACAACGCCGATTCGTCCTTCGGAGTGAATGTGAGCCGGCATGATTCCGATCTTGCATCTGCCGGGCGAGATGATCCCCGGGCAGTTGGGACCGATGAGACGCGTCTTCCGGCTCTGCAGATAGTCGAACGCTCGAACCATGTCGATCGCTGGAATGCCTTCAGTTATGCAAACTACCAGCGGAAGCGAGGCATCGGCGGCTTCCATGATCGCGTCGGCGGCGAACGGCGGAGGCACGTAGATCACGCTCGCATTTGCGCCGGTTTCTTTTGCCGCGTCAGCAACCGTGTCGAAGATCGGCACCCCGTCGTGCGTAGTCCCGCCTTTGCCTGGAGTCACACCGGCGACTATCTTCGTACCATAGGCGATCATCTGTCCGGTGTGAAACGAGCCTTCCTTGCCGGTAATTCCCTGAACGACGACGCGAGTATCTTTGTTAACGAGTATGCTCAAGCGCTGCTCCAATAAATGATTTCAAAGGACGAGCAATATAGCACGCCAACAAAATAATTGTGAAGCGATGTGGCTCGCATTAGGACTGTACTCCAGTAATGACGAACCGCATGCGATTGGGGTAGTGTCCTGAATCTGTGTTGCCAGGTGAATTGACCACGGATTGGGCAGGTTAGACGGATTCTCACAGATCCAGATCCGCGCAGATCCGTCTAGTCCGCCCAATCCGCGGTCCATCGAACCCAATCTCGAACTACCACCAACACCCATTTAGGACATCACCTGCGATTGACAATCGCAGCTTCCTTGGAGTAGAACGCTCAACGTGCGCGGCTGACTATGGGGATCGATCCTCTCTGTGTTGACAAGCATCGTACTCAGACCGCCGCAGCCTTGGTGCCTTACTCCAGGTGCTCCGACCGCCCCGAGGTAATCCGTTTGGATTCAGAAGAGATCTCGCATTACCGCATTATCGAGAAACTGGGTGCAGGTGGAATGGGCGAGGTGTTCCTTGCCGAAGACATCAGACTCAATCGCAAAGTGGCTATCAAGATGCTGCCTTCCAGATCGCTTGGAAATGAACAAGCCAAGAAACGGCTATTCCGAGAAGCGCGAGCCGCCGCAGCACTGGATCACAAGAACATCTGCGCAATCCACGAGATAGGCGAAGAGGGAGATACCGCCTTCATCGTTATGCAGTTCGTCGAAGGCCGAACCCTGAGTCAGTCGATCCGGCATAGTCAGCTTTCACCATTGGAAATAGTCGATATCGGGATACAGACAGCGGAAGCCCTGGTTGAAGCACATTCACACGGCGTCATCCATAGAGATATCAAGCCTCAGAATATCATCGTTACGCCGCGCGGGCAGGTTAAAGTGCTGGACTTCGGTCTTGCAAAGATTCTCGAGGATGAACACTCATTGAACACGAGGGCGGCAACCGAGAATCGGCTGACCCAGTCTGGAGAAGTACTCGGCACGGTTGGGTACATGTCTCCCGAGCAGCTCAAGGACTTGCCGATCGATGCCCGCACCGACCTGTTCTCGCTGGGGGTAACGTTTTATGAGTGTGCAACCGGCAAGGCGGCGTTCTCCGGATCCAGCAAGATGCAAATATGCCTGCAAGTCATTCAGTTCGACCCGCCCAGGCCTTCACACCTAAACCCGGACATACCTTTCGAACTGGATAACATCATCCTCAAAGCGATTGCCAAGGACGTAGACGCGCGGTACCAGTCAGCCGGCGACTTGCTGAGCGATTTGTCAAAACTGCGGGTCGCGCTCCAGGACGGAAGCGCATTCAACACACAGGCCATGACACCCGAACCCGGCTCCTCAAGACCGGCTCGGGCTACCGGATTCACGAGCAAGTTTCCCATAACCAATCTCCGGGCAAAGGCGGGACTCATTCTCGTGCCGCTGCTGATCATAGGTGTATTGCTGGCCGTGCGCCTCTCGCAACCCTCCGCTCATCAACCTTCGCCGGAAGCAAAGCGATGGTACGACCGCGGCACCAATGCGATCCGAGAGGGCTCCTACTACCAGGCTAGCAAGGCGTTGGAGACCGCCGTCGACCTGGACGACAAATTCGCACTGGCTCATGCGCGACTTGCCGAGGCGTACGTTGAGATGGACTACACGGACAAGGCGATGGAGGGACTGATACGGGCGACATCGCTGGTGCGCGACAGGTCGACGCTTCCCAGAGTCGACGGATTGTACCTGGACGCGATCGAAGCCACCGTTGGACGGAACTTTTCCGGCGCAATCAATTACTACGGCAAAATTGCGGCGGAAGCAGCGGACTCAGAAAAGTCCAGCGCATATTTGGACCTTGGGCGCTCATACGAGAAGAATGAAAACACAGACAAGGCGATCGAGTACTATGAGAAAGCTGCCCAGGCGGACTCTCAATCCGCGGTTGCATTCCTGCGTCTGGCCATTCTTTATGGCCGTCGTCAGGATCTCAAGAGCGCGACGGAGGCCTTCGACAAAGCCGAGTCGATCTATCAGGCGATGAGCAATCAGGAGGGCGTTGCGGAAGTGCTCTACCAGAGGGGCACACTCTTCAGCAAGATACGGAAGCTGGCTGACGCAAGGCGCCAGTTGGAGGCCGCGTCGGAAATATCACAGAATCTCGATAACAAGTATCAATTTGTAAGGACGCAACTTCAGTTGAGCGGCATCTACTATGCTGAAGGAGACACCGAGCGCGCTAAAGACATCGCTACAAAGGCCATCACGCTCGCGCAGAAGAGCAGCATACGAAACCTTGCAACCAATGGTCTCATCGACCTTGGCTATACGTTGCTGTCGCGCGGCGAGTTCAACGAGGCAGGCGAGTACTTCAAACAAGCTCTTAATTTCGCGGGTGCGGACAAAGCTCGCCGGACCGAAGCCAGAGCAAAGCTCGGGCTCGGCAACGTTCTCGTCCAGCAGAGTCAACCCAACGAGGCAATATCGCTCCTTCAAGAAGCACTGGACTTCTATCAGCCGGCAGGCTACCGCAAGGAAGCTTCAATAGCGCTGACCATGCTCGGACGCGCTCATACGCAAAAGGGCGAGTATGACATCGCTCTAAAGACCTTCGAACAACAACTTGAACTTGCCAGGGAACTGGACGATCCGGCGCAGGTGGTAGCCTCGCACTTGAGTATCGCCGTCCTGCTAGGCTCGGAGCAGGAGCGATATGCGGAGGCGCTTTCCCATCTCGACGAGAGTTACAGGATCAATGAAAAGCTGAACTCGAAGATTGGAATGGGCTATGACCAGATGAACCGCGCCACCTTGCTTTGGCAGTTGGGACGATACCAGCAGGCGCGCGAAGCTCTCGATGTGGCATTCTCGATAGCGAACCGGCCGGAGGCGAGCTATAAGGCAGTGCTTGCTTGGGTGCAGCTGACAGATTCCCAGATGGCGCTCAGCGAGCGCCGATTCGCGGAAGCCAAATCAAAGGGCCAGCTTGCTCTGGACCTGGCCGGGACGCAGTATCCCGATGTGGCGCTCCAGGCGAAACAAACCATCGGTCTGGCGCAAGCGCTTTCCGGCGCGCCGCTACCAGCCAAGAGGTTATGTGAAGCGGCAGTCGTGACGGCAAAGGAGGTGAATAGTCCCCGACTGCTCTCCAGCGCGCTCTTGTCGCTCGCAGAGGTATTGGTGTTGGGAAACGACGCGCCAAATGCGCTTGCCACTGCCCTAAAGGCGCAAGCCATGTTTGCACCGGCGGGACAGCAAGACTCAGAGTGGCGCGCCTTGCTCATAGCGGCTCGCGCGAGCGAGCTCGTCGGCAACGAATCGGCCGCGAGGGATTACGCCTCCCGCGCCGATGACTTGTGCCTGGGGCTCGCGCAGAAATGGGGAGCTGAGGCCTACGACGAGTATTCGCGCAGACCAGACATCCAGAATTATCGTAAGCAGCTCGCGCAAATACTCTCCCGCAGCAAATGACTCGACTCAACTGAAAGGAGAAACACCAAAATGATACCCGTAACTCAAGTGTCCGGACTCAGTGGCAACCGATTGCCCGCCGTGTCTTTTAGTCGCCTGCCCCCCCCCGGAGGCGGCAGCTATGGTGGCAGCAAGCCGCCCGCACCCAAACCGTCAAAGAAAGG
>DATMCM010000168.1:0-5063 GCA_035558335.1 Blastocatellia bacterium
GTTGAATTGCGGGCGCAGGTCGGCGGCACGCTCACTCAAATTGGCTTTAAGGACGGCGATGTCGTTCGCAAGGGCGACCTGTTGTTCGAGATCGATCCCACGCCATCTGAAATCAAATTGAGCGAAGCCAAGGCGCAATTGGAGAGTTCGCATTCTCGTTTGGATCTCGCATCTCGCGAACTATTGCGCGCGGAAACACTCAAGCAAACCGATGCCGGGTCCATCCAAAACGTTGATCAGCGAGCTGCTGAAAAACGAACGGCTCAAGCAGCCGTGAGCGAAGCGGAGGCTCTTGTCCGCGACGCACAGTTCGATCTAGATCACTGTCGCATCACGGCACCGTTTACCGGACGCATGGGCTCGCATCTCGTCTCGGTCGGGAATCTCGTGTCCGGAAGTCGAGCGGGCAATAGTCCCACGACCTTGCTGGCAACACTCGTCTCGCTCAACCCAATCTATTTGAACTTTGACATGAGCGAAGCTGACTACATGGCTTTTCTGCGGGAGCGAAAGCAACAGAAAGGCTCTCTCGCTGACCGAGTCGAGGTCTCCTTGAGCGACGAAACCACTTTTGATCGACAGGGAACACTCAACTTCGTCGATAACGCGCTTGATCGGTCCAGCGGGACCATTCATGCACGCGCCACGATGCCGAATGGCGATCTCCTATTGACTCCCGGCGGGTTCGCTCGCGTCCGACTGGCGCTGTCGACCCCCGCGTCGGTCCTGCTCGTTCCGGATGATTCCGTAGTGGCGGATCAATCGGACCACATTGTCTTAACGGTTGGGCCGAACAATGTCGTGGCTGCAAAGAAAGTTCAGTTGGGCGATCTTCGCTATGGCTTGCGGGTGATTCGCTCGGGCCTGGAGCCTTCCGACAAAGTGATCATCGGCGGCATCCCGATGGCCGCGCCAGGATCGAAAGTGTCACCGCACGATGGATCGATTCAACTCGGAGCTGATGAGGGAAGGAACCAAGTTAAGCCATGAAGCTAACACATTTCTTCATCGACCATCCGCGTTTCGCGGCGGTGATCAACATCTTCTTTATCTTATTCGGCCTGGCGGCAATGGTGGCTCTGCCGATCGCGCAGTATCCGAACATTGTCCCCCCGACCATCCAAATCACCACTGCGTATCCTGGCGCCTCGGCTGATACGGTCGCTCGTACTGTCGCGACCCCGCTCGAGCAAGCGATCAACGGCGTCGAGAATATGGACTACATCACCAGCCAGTCGACCGGGGATGGCAACATCACCATCACCGTGACCTTCAAGATCGGCTCCGATGTGAACCTCGCGCAGATGCTCACGAACAATCGTGTGCAGGACACTCTGTCACGCTTGCCTGATCCAGTTCAGCGTATTGGCGTCAAGGTCCAGAAGGTGATCCCCGCATATCTGCTCGGGATCTTCCCCTATTCTCCTCATGGTACGCGCAGTGTCGAATACATTTCGAACTACATGACTCTTCGCGTGAAGGACGAGATCGCGCGACTCCCCGGGGTGGGCGGACTGTTTTCCTTGGGGGAGCGGCAGTTCGCGATGCGCATCTGGATCGATCCGAACAAAGCAGCCGCACATTATATTAGTGCCAGCGACATCCTGACCGCATTGCGGGCACAGAACGAGCAAGTATCGGCAGGTGTTCTGAACCAACCTCCGGTTTCCACCAATGCAGCGTATCAGATCAACGTCGAGGCCCTCGGACGGCTCACGACGCCAGACCAGTTTGGCGACATCATCGTTAAGTCGGACGACCAGGGTCGCGTCACTCGCATTCGAGATATTGGCCGCGTTGAACTCGGCTCCGCCGACTACAACAGCATTTCGTATACGGATCGCTACCCATCGAACCCCTTTTGGGCTTTTGCTGTGCCTGGATCGAACGTGGTTCAGGTCGAGCACGAGGTCCTCGGGAAGTTCGATGAACTTAAGAAAAATTTCCCCTCGGATATCGAGAACATCAACATCTACGATCCGACCACCTTCGTCAGCAGATCTGTCAAAGAAGTCCAGACCACGATCCTGATCGCTGTCGCACTGGTAATTGGTGTCGTCTACGTCTTCCTGCAAAGCTGGCGCGCGACGATCATTCCGGTGGTCGCGATCCCCGTCTCCTTGATTGGCAGTTTCAGTCTCCTTGCGGCGCTAGGCATCAGTATCAACAACCTTTCGCTCTTCGGGTTGGTACTGGCGGTCGGCATTGTGGTCGATGACGCCATCGTCGTCGTGGAGAATGTCGAACGTAACATGGCGCTGGGGATGTCCCCGAAGGAAGCGGCGCATCACACGATGGACGAAGTGTCCGGCGCCTTGATCGCGATCGCTCTGACGCTCTGCGCAGTGTTCATTCCTTCCGTCTTCATTTCCGGGATCTCAGGGCTGTTCTTCAAGCAATTCGCGACCACGATCGCCGCGTCGACCGTGATCTCGTGTGCGGTCTCGTTGACGTTGAGCCCAGCGCTTTGCGCAGTGCTTCTAAAGCCTCATCAAGGCGAAGGTCATGTTGAGCCGCGTGGGTTCGCGCGCCTCATAGAACCAGTTTTCCGTCGTTTCAACAAGAGCTTCGAATGGCTGTCGAATAACTATGGGCACATAACCAGCCGATTCGTCCGTGTGACCGGGATCATCCTGCTCGTCTATGTCGGGCTGATCTCCCTCACGGCGTTCCAGTTTTCGCAAATGAGCACGGGTTTCATCCCGGAACAGGACATCGGTTATTTGGCCGCCATTGTGCAGCTGCCGCCGGGTTCGAGTCTGGCTCGCACAGACCAGGTCGTCCGTCAGGCGAACGACATCATCCTCTCGACGCCGGGCGTCGATCACACCTCGGTCACATCGGGGTTCGACGTGACGACGGGCACCATCTCGTCCAACACGGGCACGCTCTATCTCGCCCTACCGTCACTCTACGGGAAACATTTCCGGGGCGGGGACGCAGCGTCGATGTTGCAGACGCTCAGGAAGCGACTTTCGGTCATCAAGGATGCGAATGTTGCCGTGATCATGCCGCCGCCGGTTCAGGGGCTCGGGTCCGCCGGAGGATTCAAAATGATGGTCGAGGATCGCGGTGGCCTTGGGCCGGATGCTCTTGCCAAGGCAACCAACGCGCTGGTCGCGGAAGCTAATAAGGATAAGTCGCTGGCAGGAGCCTTCACCCTCTTCAATGCGGGCACGCCATCCATTTACGCCGACATAGATCGGCTCAAAGCGGAGAAGGTCGGCGTAACCCCGGATGCTGTGTTCTCCACGCTTCAGCTCTATCTTGGTTCGCAATATGTGAACGACTTCAACTATCTCGGACGAACCTACCAGGTATACGCTCAGGGCGATCAGGCTTTCCGGCAGACACCGGAAGACATTACCCAGCTCAAGGTCCGCAATGCCACGGGCGAAATGGTTCCGCTTGGTACCGTCGCTATCTTAAGGGAGCGGACCGCCCCCTATCGTATTCCGAGATACAACCTTTATCCTGCGGCCGAGGTGCTTGGTGGAGCGGCGCCGGGCGTCTCATCCGGAGCCGCCATGCAGCACATGGAAGAGATCGCCGCGCGGGTGCTTCCGCCGGGGATTACCTTCGAGTGGACCGACCTTTCTCACCAACAGAAGCAACAGGGCATTCCCACGCTGGCGATTTTCGGGGCCTCCGCTGTATTCGTCTTTCTGGTCCTCGCGGCTCAGTACGAGAGTTGGAAGATGCCATTGTCGATCGTGCTGATCGTGCCCATGTGCCTTCTGGCATCCGCTACGGGCTTGCGCCTTCGGAGCATGCCGATCGACATCCTTGCTCAAATCGGATTTGTGGTGCTGGTTGGCTTGGCTGCGAAGAACGCGATCCTGATCGTAGAGTTTGCGAGGCGGCGGGAGGTCGTTGAAAAGGTTGCTCCCGAATGGGCCGCCGCCCATGCTGCGCGAACCCGGCTTCGCCCCATCCTGATGACTTCATTCGCGTTCATCCTGGGCGTCGCGCCGCTTGCGGTGGCAACCGGAGCGGGCGCAGAAATGCGTCAATCCCTTGGAACTGCAGTGTTGTTTGGGATGGCGGGGGTTACGATTTTCGGTCTTATCTTCACGCCCGCATTCTATACGCTCGTTCGCAAGCTTGGCCGGAGGGATGCATGAGCCGTGACTATCCCCTGGCCTCGAAAGCAGGCTTGAGCGGCTTGGTGCTAAGCATTCTGTTGGGAGGGTGTTCGGTTGGACCGAAGTATAAGGCTCCAACGCCCGCTCTAACGCCATTTCACAACTCTGTCGATGCTTCCGCTGCAGCGAATGCATCCCCGACGCCGCTCGACCGTTGGTGGACTGGGTTCAACGATCCAATGTTGGAGACGGTCGTACAACGCGCTTTGAACAACAATTTGGATCTAGCTGCAGCGCTGGCGCGGGTAGATCAGGCGCGTGCAGCAGCCGCAGGAGCTGGTGCTCGGCTCCTGCCGACTGCCGATTTCGGCGCCACCGCGACTGCCGAACGGCAGAGCCTCGCGGGGAATTTGGGAACCATCGCCGGGGGTTTTCCGACATTTAGACGCGACATACATGAGTACGCGCTTGGCCCTGCCGCAAGTTGGGAGATCGACCTCGCCGGCGGACTTCGTCATGGTGGCGCGGCCGCACGAGACGAGCTACAGGCTGCGCAGGCAATTCAGGCCGGAACGCGTGTGACCGTGGCGGCAGATGCAGCCGACGCGTACTTACAAATTCGCGGATATCAGACTCGGCTCGCGGTTGCCAAGAACCAAATTGCGACAGACGAACATCTCGTTCAGCTAGTGCGTAATCGTTATGACGCCGGTGCCGCTTCCAACCGGGAGATCGCTCAAGCTGAAGCAGTTTTGGAACAAGCCCGCGGAATCGTGCCCTTGCTCCGCCTCTCTCTCGAGAAACAATTGAATCGCCTGGATGTGCTTATGGGAGCCCAACCAGGCACGTATGCACGTGAACTCGAAGCAGTAAGCGAGGTTCCATCGATCCCAGCAATTCCTGGCGACCAGCAGCCGATGGACGTGCTTCGTCGCAGACCGGATATCATCGCAGCAGAGCGACGGCTCGCCGCGTCGA
>DATMCM010000169.1:0-5541 GCA_035558335.1 Blastocatellia bacterium
CGTCTTGCTCTCGCGGTTCTTGACCGTCTTTATTCCGTTAGTAACCGCTAATGGAATCCTCTTGTTTAATAATGAAGGGGAAGTTGCGCGGGGGGTTGTTTTGATCTCGATCATCTATTCTCCAAACTTTAGTATCCTAACAACTCTTTGCCGACCCTGAAAGCCAAAAGCGGAATTGTCGACTTACGGCAACTGGCAAAGTGTCTCTTTTTATCGATAGGGGAGACGAATTGGAACCTCGGCAACTGTATTGCGTTTGAGATGTATCAAACCACTCGTTGCATGATCAACACTGATGTAGAGCGTGAGCGGGCGGAAACTTAAACGGACAAAGTCAGGGAAGATAATGCCGGCAATTTTCGAAAAAGCAACCAACGCTGATGGACTCATATGGGAGTGCAAGAGCTGTCACCAACCTATCATCGAACATGAGACGGTGGCTTACCACCTGGTCGGCGGAATACTTTACGGGTGGTGTCCCGACTGCTTCAGTCAGAGAGAACCTATCCAGAAAATAGCCGAGCTGTCTTCCTCAGCCGCGATCACAGCCGCCCCAGCGTCCGCCACTGCCTAGCACAGCAGCCGCGTTCACGCGGCTTTCCGAAGGCACATAGGCCAGCCGTTTTACGGCTGGTTCACGGCCGTGCAGGTCTCGTTGAGCCCGTTTCAACGGGCTTCTCATTCGAGCTTTAGCAAACGCATCTCAAAGGCTAAAGCCGCTCCATGGAAGCGCGCTAAAGCGCGCTGACTTGGTTTGTCGCTACGCTTCACCAGCCCTAAAAGGGCTGGCCTACTGCCCTAGCGGAAAAAGCCCGATGAATCAGGCTCGTCGGCGTCCGAAAACAATGACGCGCACTCGCGAAAATGGCCCAGCTTGACTGACGCGGAAGATAGCTTGTAACTTACAGCCGTATCTGGTCCCGGGAGGAAGCGTGGAAACGGCGAAGGGTAAGACTCGCGAAGAGATAATCAATAGACTCGCCGACCGAATCGACAGCTTCGAAAGATACTCACAACCCCATTCAAGACTGATGGCCGAGCTGGCTACGCACCTGTCGCGCCGGTTGGGACTAACCGAATTCGACACAAGCGCCGTTGCCGAGGCCGCGCTGCTTCACGACATCGGACTGTATGCGATGTCACCTGCCTACTGTCATTCCCCGGAAGCGCTGAACTTTCAGGAGCGCCTCGACTTGTGGCGTCATCCGGTGATTGGCGAGCAGCAGATGGCCAAGCGTGAGGCCAGTCGTCACGCACAGTTGCTCGTCCGCTGGCACCACGAATGGTGGAACGGATCGGGTTATCCCGACTCGCTCGCTTTCGAAGACATCCCGATCGGCGCTCGAATACTGAGAGCGGTTGAGCTCTATAGCGCCATCACTTCCGACCGGCCCTATCGAGCAGCTTTGGATGAGGAGGCGGCGCTCGATGCTTTGAAATCCTCCGCTGGGATCGAGTGCGACCCGCACGTCGTCAAAGCTCTGGTAGCACTCCTTGACGAGCTTCGCGCTGAACACGAAGCAGCAGCGCCAGAGATTTACGCGCCGTCGATTCCAGGCGGCGAACAGCTCGCCGAGTCAGGCGACGCCACTCAAGACATCCTCGGCGTTCTGGAGGAGCAGCCGACGAATGCATCCGCGCCTCAAGACCCCTGGACAGTCGGCGGTGAAGACCAGGCCGGTGATCGGCTTGCCTCCCTGGAACCGCTGTCGCTCAGCGAAGCGCCGATCGCATTGTCCGTCGCTCCGATCGAGCAGTCGCCTCTCGCGCCCTCGACAGCCGAGCGTACTTCCGCGGCGCCGCGCCGTGTCGTTCCCACTCTTGAGTTGCTATTGTCACGAACGAAATCGGACCATTCCTCGACATACAAGCGCGAAGGCTATGGCTGGCGAAGCAGCCGCTACAACCCGAAGCTGCTGCTCGGGTTCGAGGCCAGCGTGCTAAGCCAGATCGAGTTTCGATCAATTGCCATCCCATTCAGCGGCGCGGCGAAGCTCGCCTTGTATCTGAAGACCTGGGGAAAGCTGATACTGGCCAACGATCCGCGCGCGTGGGCGGCTGCTGCTGCGCACGCTCTCGTCCAGGCTCGCGAACCGATCGGGGAAGAGCACATCTCGCGAGTGCTGCAAGACGTCTACGTGCCCGGCGCCCGGTTGAACAACCCCGCTTTGCGCCAGTGGTTTGGGGAGACTGATGCGTGGTGGATGGACAACCTTCGGCGCAACATCCAATCGCTTGATAACGAATCGCTGGGCGCCCAGGCATTGGCAATCGGTATGCTAACTGGAGATTACGCCCTATCATTCGACGACGAGACGCGCGATCTGAGAATGCCGCTGACCACGGTGTTCTGGCGATTGGCTGGCCGTGCAATCACGGGACCTGCAACAAATCCTCGAAATCAGAGTTTCAATCTGCCGGCGGAAGAGTTCATCAGGCAGGCGCGCACCGATCTGATCTACCTCAACTTGCCGCCCGGACAGTCCGAAAAGGCGGGAGCTGAAGCGAGGTCCGAGTGGCGCGAAGCTTGGGTTAGCGGAACCAACGCCGGCGATGCCAACGAACCGAATCCGCTCGCGACGGTTCAATCCAGACAGTCTTATCTGACGACGATTGATCGACTGCTGCGTTTTGCCTCGCAAGTCAAGACGTGGGCTTTAGAGTGTCAGGAAACCGGACTATCCTCGGCGCAGGACCTTGTCGAGCTTGTCAAAGAGTACAGACCGGTGCGCGCGACTTACTCAAAAGATCTAACCGAAGTTGTCGGCGGCTTGCGAAGCTGTATTATCGTCGCCGACCGGCCCGCAAAGAGCCGTTAAGGACTCGACCCGCTCCAATCCATAAGACAGCTCCCCCCCGAATTGTGGACTTATCTGGACCTTGCGCAACTCGAATCGAATGCAACCGGACGCTCGCGGTCTGCGTTAAAAGGATGCGGCGTCCCCGCCTGGATGATGGCGCATGTTTAGACTAACATTGAGAAGGTTGACGGATACACAGAGGGAGGAGTGGATATGTACAGGATTTCAGGCAAGCAGTTGGTATCGATAGTGTTGTCTTCGGCGCTGATCGCGGCCGTGGTTGTAGCTTGCGCGGAGCGAGCACTCAATCGAGGAACGCCAAGCCTGGAGCCGGTTGCGATCGCCGATCCGTCGGTGGCAACTGACGAGCAGAACAACATAGAGATCTATCACGCAGTCAGTCCCGGGGTTGTGAACATAACCAACCGAGGCTACCAGGAAAACTTCTGGGGCGTATTCCCATCGGAGGGTTCGGGCTCGGGCTCGATAATCGACGAAAAGGGAGACATCCTTACCAACTATCATGTGGTTCAAGGGGCGAGTCAGCTCGAAGTGCAGGTGGAGGACGAAAAGTTTCCCGGCACGCTGATTGGGGCCGATCGAGACAATGATCTTGCAATCATCAAAATCGAAGCGCCGGCAAGCCATCGCCTCACTCCGATGAAGCTTGGCTCGTCGCAGGGCTTGCAAGTCGGACAGAAGGTGCTCGCGATCGGAAACCCGTTTGGGCTTCAGAGGACTCTGACCACCGGAATCATCAGCGGGCTTGAAAGACCGTTGCGAGATCCTTCGGCGAGGCGAACCATCAATGGAGCGATTCAGACCGATGCGGCGATCAATCCCGGCAATTCAGGAGGGCCGCTGTTGAACTCGAAGGGTGAGATGATCGGCATCAACACGGCGATTCAGGCCAGCGCGGGTGGCGGATCAATCGGGATAGGCTTTGCTGTGCCTGTCGACATCGCAAAGCGAATCATTCCGGAAATCATAAGCAAAGGCTATGTATCGCGACCGTGGCTTGGCGTCTCGACCATGCCTCTGAACCAGCGTATCGCTCGAGCGTTCGAACTGCCGGCTTCCGAAGGCATCATTGTTGGTGACGTGTATCGCGGCAGCGGCGCGGCGGCTGCGGGGCTGCGAGGCGCCGTCGTGCGCGAGTCGATCTGGGGAGGCGCACAGCTTCAGCAGCTCGGCGACGTGATAGTTGCGGTCGGTGGCCGTAAGGTCGCCAACACCGACGATCTTCAGAACGCGATGCAGGACAAAAAACCGGGGGAGAGCGTGGACGTGGAAATAATTCGCCAGGGAAAGCGAATTACCTTATCCGTGAGATTGAGTGAACGCCCCGCCGAGATTCGTTAGCGATCAGTCACGCGGGCTCGTGAACTTTTGGGGCGCCCCCAGGTGGGCGCCCTTCGCTTGTAGACTCAATGGCGGCGAGGGCCGAGCTGCCGCGTGAACCCAAAGCCATTTTGAATCTGCGCCGACTCAGTGCTGGTCACCGCCCGTCGGTTCGTTGGTGCTCTTTTTGTTGGCGTCGGTATTCAGCTACTGCGATATCGTGTTCGCTGGCTGTACGCGAGAACTTATGTCGACCGCTGGTGCCGTTCACAACGAAGTACAGATAATCGCTTGAAACAGGGTAGAGTGCCGCCTGGAGCGAAGCGCGTCCAGGCGAGCTTATCGGACCTGGGGGCAGCCCCGGTACCAGGTAGGTATTGTAAGGCGACAAGCGTGTGCGATGCCTTGGCTGGTTCGGATTGCCATCGTAATCGTGCGCAAGAAGCGCCGCATATATGAAGGTCGGATCGCTTGCGAGAGGCATGCCGAGTCTGAGCCGGTTCATGAAAACTGAAGCGACCAGGGGCCGCTCTTCCGGTACTCGAGCTTCTTCTTCGATGAGCGAAGCAAGCGTCACCACCTGATTCACCGTCAATCCAAGCTCGCTGGCGCGAGTCGTCCATTCCGGGGTGAACACTTCTTCGAAGCGGCTCACCATACCTCGGATCAACTCTTCAGGCGTCGTCTTCGCACTGTAGTTGTAGGTGTCGGGGAACAAGTAGCCCTCGAGGTCTCGCACGGTGGGGGCGATGTGCTCGATTGGCGTTTGATCCTCGGTCAACTTCAGAAACTCTTCCGCCGTAGCCTTCCCCGTCTTGACCGCGAGAGTCTCGGCGATCTCGAATCTATTGAAGCCTTCCGGTATGGTGACGCGTTCGAGAACCACCTCGGCGCGCTCGATCTTCTCAATTGCCTGAAGCGGTGAAATAGGAGAGGGAAACTTATAGTCGCCGGCTTTGAGCGAGCCGCCGCGCCCCGCGAGCTTCAAGTAGATCTTTAGCGCGGTTGGATGCCGCACAACTCCCGCCTCGGCCAATCGACCTATGATCGCTTGAGTACCAGTTCCTTGCTCGATGGTAATGATTCGATCCGCGGAGTCGTGAGTGACGGGTGTTCTGACGGTGCTCCGAACCCAGAATGCGCCGACCACGACGCCGACGACTATTAGCAACACGGCTTTGTTGCGAAGCTTATTGCGGGGCAACGGGCCACTCCCTTCCCTCTTTTGAGAAGTGATGATATGAGGCTGAGTTTGAAGATCCTCGGTTCAGTTTTTGCCCTTGGCTGTCGATAGGTAGTCTCGCAAGATGATCGTCGCGGCAACGGCGTCGGATTGAGCTCGCCGCTGACTGCGGCTGAGGCCGCGTTCGGCCATCATTAGCTCGGCTTCGTAACTTGT
>DATMCM010000170.1:0-4197 GCA_035558335.1 Blastocatellia bacterium
ATCTAAGCTTCGTAGGAGCGAAATGCCGGAAATATACCGCTCCTACAGAGCTTGTATCTCATCTCAACACTCCAGCTACAAACATTGCGCTCCTAGCGGAGCTCAGGCTTGCCCCTTGCGCAAGTCGGAAGCGTCAGTCCCGTAGGGACGGAATGTTTGTAGATCGATCGCTGAAGCTGGATCTAAGCTCCGTAGGAGCGAGATGCCGGAAATATGCCGCTCCTACAGAGCTTGTATCTCATCTCAACACTCCAGCTACAAACATTGCGCTCCTAACGGAGCTCATCTCTCATTTCGTCACAAAGTTCCTCGGCTGCAATGAGGTCCAGACACAGACAATCAAGTGTAACCTCGGGCAAGCCGGCGCATCCCCTGAGTGATCCTATAGCGATGTTGAGACTCAGGGCCGCGAATACGGGCTACAGCAAGCGAAAGCCATCCGCGAAACCTCGTTCTGTCACATTGCGCCGATCAACCTGCTGTCGCTCGCTCTTCGGGCTGCGGGAACGAAGCCTCCTGGCCTTCCCAGGGCTGCGCAGACTTGCCCTGGGCTATACGCCATCTGCTTCGCGGGCTCAACCTTGGAGCCTGTTGCTGAAGCGCAAGTTCGGCGGATACAATGCGCTCGTGAAATGCATAACAGTCGGAATAAGCGGCGCAAGCGGGGCCATCTACGCGCAACGGCTTCTGATGCAGCTCGAAGATAGCGCCGAAGTCGGCCAGATCAACCTGGTCATAAGCGGGCCCGGCCGCCGCGTCATAACCGATGAACTCGACATCAATCCGACTTCCGATTCAGAACAGATAGTCGCCGAATTGATAGGCCGGCCATCCACAAAGACAGTAGTCTTTCACCCCGGCGATATCGGCGCGGCCATCGCTTCGGGTTCTTACCCGGTCGATGCGATGGTTATCATTCCCTGTTCGTCGTCGACGCTGGGCGTGCTCGCGTCGGGCTCCTCGCGAAATCTGCTTCACCGGGCCGCGGACGTTTGCTTGAAAGAGGGCCGCAAGCTGGTGATCGTGATTCGCGAGACACCCTTGTCGACGATTCACATCGAGAACATGCTCAAGCTGAGGCAAGCGGGCGCGATGATCGTGCCTGCGATGCCGGCGTTCTATCACCGGCCCGCGGACATCGCCTCGATGGTCGATCATTTCATTTATCGAGTGATGGATCACCTCGGGCTCGCGCATTCGCAGGAGACGGTTTGGCAGGGAGACATCATCATTCGAGGCTGAGCCTCAATATGGAACATGCTGAGCTGACATTTTCGCGGCGTCTGCGAATCACGCTCGAGATGATCAAGATCGAGCACACGCTGTTTGCCCTCCCGTTTGCACTGCTGGGCGCGACGCTTGCTTCGCGCGATATGCCTGCCCAGTCCGCGAGCTTTTGGATCAACAAGCTGCTCTGGATCACGCTTGCGATGGTGGGTGCGCGCTCGGCCGCCATGACCTTCAATCGCATCGCCGACGCCAGGATCGACGCGGCGAATCCGCGCACGGCGACGCGAGCCTTGCCCGCTGGGCTTCTAGATCTGCGATTCGCGTGGGCGTTCACCGTCGCCGCCTCGCTTCTGTTTGTGCTGGCAGCCTCGCAGCTCAACCGCCTGACGCTGATCCTCTCGCCCATCGCGCTAGGGTCGGTGTTTCTCTACTCGTACACAAAACGATTCACACTGCTGTCGCACTTCGTTTTGGGCTGGTGTCTCGCGATAGCTCCCTCAGGCGCGTGGATCGCCATTCAAGGTAAGCTCTCGTTACTCCCTGTTCTCCTGTCACTCGCGGTGATGTTGTGGACTGCAGGGTTCGATGTGTTGTATGCGTGTCAGGACTATGAATTCGACCGGCGCGCGGGGCTTCACTCGATCCCGCAGCGGCTGGGCGTGGCTCGAGCACTATGGGCGGCTCGCGTCACCCACCTGCTTATGTTTGCCGTCCTGGTGTTGTTCTTCTCAAAGGCCCACCTCAGTTGGCTAGGTCTCGCAGGCGTGATCGCAACCGGAATGCTGCTCACTTATCAGCACAGCATCGTGAAAGCCGACGACCTCTCGCGGCTCAACGCTGCATTCTTCACCACCAACGCCTTCGTGAGCATTATTCTCTTCGTCACCATCGCCGGCGATGTGTTCCTCTTCAGGTGAGACTCAGCAATGCCCGTTCTCGAGGCTCACGCTCCTTTTTGCCGAACGACTCTACAAGATCTCGCCCCGATTGGAACTCCAGGTGGTGCGAAGCTAAGTCCCGACGCACCCGCGAATCCTTGTAAACCGTCGGACTCACCGGCTGGATAGCCGCGCTTGCCACCCCTATAATCGAAGCCGCAGTCTTGATTATCGTCGTGCGCGAGCGAGACAACCATGTGCGGAATCTGCGGAGTCGTCGGCCAGGCCGACGAACAACTAATCAAGTCGATGCTCGCGCGGATCGCGCATCGCGGGCCCGACGATGAAGGCGTTTACATCGCCGAAACGTCCGGCGGCGAGCGCGTAGGGCTCGGACACCGGCGTCTTTCGATCATCGACCTGTCGAAGGCGGGCCACGAACCTATGCCGGACGCTTCCGGTCAAATCTGGCTGACTTACAACGGTGAGATCTACAACTTCAAAGAGCTGCGCCGCGAGCTCGAAGCCCGCGGTCATCGCTTTAGATCCGAGACCGACGCCGAAGTCGTCATCTGCGCTTATGTCGAGTGGGGTCACGAATGTCTTTCGCGCTTCAACGGTATGTTCGCGTTTGCCATCTGGGACGCGCGCGACGAGAGCTTGTTTGTCGCCCGCGACCGGCTTGGCATCAAGCCGCTATACTACGCCGACACGCCCGCAGGCTTTGCGTTTGCTTCCGAGATAAAGGCGTTGCTTGCCATCCCGGAAATCGAACGGAAGCCTGACCTTGCGGCGCTCGACCAGTTCATGACTTTTCTGTGGACGCCCGACCCGAAGACTGCCTTCAGCGGCGTCTGGAAGCTCCCTCCCGCGCATTATCTGATCCATCGTAACGGTGAGACCACGGTCTCGGAGTACTGGGACCTGACGTTCGACGAAGACGATTCGCTAACCGAAACTGATTGGGTGGAAGCCCTGCGCGAGCAGATAACCCGAAGCGTTCGCGCGCAGATGATCTCGGATGTTCCGCTTGGCGCCTTTCTGTCTGGCGGCCTTGATTCGTCAACACTGGTAGCTCTGATGACGGATGTCGCTACTCAGAAGCTCACTACTTACACCTTTGGGTTCAAGCAAGAGGACCTGCGCTACGACATCCTGGAAGACGACGTGAAGTACGCGCGCATCGTCGGGAGCAAGTTCAAGACGGATTATCAGGAGCACTATCTCGAGCCTCGGGTAATGGAGCTGTTGCCGAAGCTCGTCTATCACCTCGACGAGCCGGTGGCCGATCCGGCAATCATCACCAGCTATCTGATTTGCCGGACTGCTCGCGAGCGGCTCACGGTGCTGCTTTCGGGGATGGGCGGCGATGAAGTGTTCGCAGGATATCCGCGGCACGCGGCGGTTAAGATCGCCGAAGCGTACAACATGATCCCATCATTTCTGTCGCGGCCGGTGGTTGATGCGCTTCCCGGTGCGAAGCCCGGAAGATTCACCTCGCTATTTCGCAATACCAAGAAGCTGGCCCGCTCGGCAGCGCTTCCCGAGCGCGAACGCTATCTCGGCTTCGGCACCTACTTCACAGAAGACGAGAAGCGCGAGCTTTACTCGGGCGCGATGCGCGACGCCGCGAGCGATTTCGATCCCTATCGCGAACATCGAAGGTATTTCGAACGCGCGGCCGCTCAAGATTTCATCAATCAGATGTTGTACGTCGATCTAAAAACGTTCCTGCCGTGTTTGAATCTGACCTACACCGACAAGACCAGCATGGCGTCTTCGACAGAGGTGCGAGTTCCGTTGCTGGATCACGAGCTAGTCGAGCTAGCGGCGCGGATACCTGCCCGGCTCAAGCTGAGGGGACTGACCGGAAAACACATCTTGAAACGCGCGGCGGAAGCGTGGTTGCCCTCAAGCATTATCAATCGCAAGAAGGCTGGATTCAGCGCGCCGGTTCGCGCCTGGCTGGTTCGTGACTTGCGTGAGATGGTGGAAGACTTGTTGTCGGAATCGAATATCGAGCGGCGAGGCTATTTCGAGTACGGTTTCGTGCGGCGCTTGATCGACCAGAATCTGTCGGGCCGCGAGG
>DATMCM010000171.1:0-4456 GCA_035558335.1 Blastocatellia bacterium
AAGGCGACACGCTTCGCCGGATTCTGATTTCGAGGCGGTTGACCAACGCTGAGATCTTCGATGTGGCGATCCAGGTTGGGAGCGCGCTTGCGACTGCGCACGCCGCAGGAATCACCCATCGCGACGTCAAGCCTGAAAACATCATGGTGCGGCCCGACGGAGTGGTTAAGGTTCTGGACTTCGGTCTGGCAAAGCTCACCGACCCGACAACCAGCGGTGAGTCAGCCATCGATCCAACCGCGATCACGAAGAAGGTCGTGGAGACCAACCCCGGCGTGGTGATGGGCACGGTCAGTTATATGTCGCCTGAACAAGCGCGCGGCTCCGCGGTCGATGCTCGCACCGACATCTTCAGCTTCGGAGTGGTGCTTTACGAGATGACCGCGGGTCGAGTGCCGTTCGAAGGATCGAGTTTCGGCGACGTGATCTCCGGCATTCTGAGCAAGAAGCCGGCGCCGATCGCAAGGTACTCGCCGGATGTCCCGGCTGAGCTCGAGCGAATAGTCACCAAGGCGCTTGCAAAGGACCGCGAGGAAAGATACCAGTCGATCAAAGACCTGTTGATCGATCTCAGGCGACTGAGGCAGCGGCTTGAAGTGGAGGCGGAAATCGAGCACTCGGCGCCGCCCGACTGGGCTCGTGATGCGGTAATGGGACGCAGCGGAAGCCGAGACAGCGGGTCGGGCTCGGGATCCGGCGCGACCATAACGCTGGGCGCATCAACTCAGCCGGTTCGCACTACTTCCAGCGCCGAGTATCTTGTCACCGAACTCAAGCGGCACAAGAAAACCACGTTCGTCGTGCTGGCGGCCGCGGTCATCGCGGCACTTGCAATCACCTTCGTCCGCACTCGGCACCCTATCGAATCGATCGCAATCCTGCCCTTCGCCAATCAAACGGGCGATTCGAATATGCAGACGATAACCGACGAAATAACCGAAGGGATCATCAATCATCTTTATGAACTTCAAAAGCTAAAGGTCATCTCTTACAGTTCCGTAGAGCAATACAGAGGACAACAGCTGGACCCGCAAACTATCGGGAAAGAGCTGGGAGTCAACGTGGTCATGATCGGACGAATCAGCAAGCGCGATGAAGTGATTACCGTTAACGCCGAGCTTGTGGATGTCCGCGACCGAAGCCGCGTCTGGAGCGAGCAAGAGAAGCTCAAGTTTTCAGACCTCATGATGGCGCACCACCGGCTGGCTCGGAGCGTGCTGGGCAAGCTCGGACTGAGTCTCAATGATGAGGAACGCAAGGAGCTTGAAGCCGAAGAGCTCTACGACAACGGGCGGGCCTACTGGAGCCAGCGCACGCCCGACTCCCTGAACAAAGGCATCGAGTATTTCGATAAGGCGGTCGCGCTCAAGCCAAACTATGCGCTGGCGCACGCGGGTCTGGCGGACTGCTACAACATGCTCGCGACCTATGGCGCGAAACCTCCGGCTGAAGCGTTTCCCAAAGCAAAGGCCGAGGCGCAAAAGGCGCTGGTTATCGACGACAGCATGGCCGAAGCTCACACCGCGCTGGCCTACGCTCTTTTCAGAGGCGATTGGAAATGGACGGACGCTGAGCGGGAGTTCAAGCTGGCTCTTCGTCTGAACTCGAAGTCTGCTCAGGCTCATCAATGGTACGCGAACCTGCTTGTTGCGCTCGGTCGCGATGACGAAGCGATAACTCAAGCAAAGCAGGCGCAAGAGTCGGATTCGACCTCGTTGATCATCCGTTCGCATTTAGGATTTGTGTACTTTTTTCAGCACCGGTACGACGATGCGATCGCAGAGTGCCAGAAGGTTCTGGAGCTGGATCCGAGTTTTTTTGCCGCGCACCGCTATCTTGGACAGTCCTACGCTCAGAAGGGCAAATACGATCTGGCCATCAGCGAGTTTCAGCGCGCAGTTTCGGCTAACGGCTCACCGCAGATGCGAGCCGAGCTCGGGTACGCTTATGGACGAGCGGGCAAGAAGGATGAAGCGCAGAAGATACTTGCGGCGCTTCAGGATCCGTCGGCAGAAGGCTACATTTCGCCTTACGGGTTTGCGCTGATCTATTCGGGTCTTGGGAACAAGGAAGAGACGTTCAACTCGCTGGAGCGCGCCTTCCAGGAACGTGCGGACTATCTCGTGTACCTGAAAGTGGATCCACGGTTCGATTGGCTGCACAGTGACCCGCGATTCGGGAGCCTGTTGGAACGGGTCGGCTTGCAGTGATGCGGAGGTTCGCGCCACATTCTTGCACCGGTTATCGTCCCTCGTACGCTCTTGTTTCCGGAGGACTAAATGTCTCGCAAAAGAATTCCGCTTGTTTTTGTTTGGCTGGTGCTCGTCGCGATCAGCGCGAGAGCCGATCAGCTTGACGACTACATAAAGTCCGAGATGGAGAAGCAGCACATCCCGGGCCTTTCAATCGCGATAGTGCGTGACGGAAAGGTAATAAGGGCCCAGGGCTACGGGCTTGCGAACGTCGAGCTCAATGTCCCAGCGACCGCGCAGACGGTTTTTCGAATTGGTTCGGTCAGCAAGCAGTTCATCGCAACCGGGATAATGCTGCTCGTCGAGGAAGGCAAAGTCAGCCTGGACGACAAGGTTGGTAAATACCTTGAAGGAACACCGGACACCTGGAAAGAAATCACCGTCCGGCATCTCTTGACTCACACATCAGGTCTGGTTCGCGAGTCACCTGCGTTCAACCCGCTCAAAGATCAAAACAACGCTGAGATCATAAAAGCGGCTTACTCATTGCCACTGTCGTTTGCCACTGGCTCGAAGTGGGAGTATTCGAATCTCGGCTATTTCATCCTGGCCGAAATCATCAGCAAAGCATCCGGGCAACCATGGCCCGAATACATGGCCGACCGAGTGTTTAAGCCGCTTGGAATGTCCTCGACTCGCACAATAAGCCTCAAAGAGGTCGTGCCAAATCGCGCGAGCGGATATGACTGGAGCAAGCCAAAGGTCGAGAACGCCGATATCCTGATAGCGCTGCGGCCGAGCGGCGCCTTCGACTCAACCGTGCTGGATCTCGCGAAATGGGACGCCGCTCTCTACTCGGATCGAATCCTGAAACAGAGTACACGAAAGCAGATGTGGCAGCCGCTTGCAGAGACCACTCGCAAGAACCCAGGCGGCCGGGTTACTTCCTACGGGTTTGGATGGTTCATCGATAAGGTGAATGGCCGCACGGTGGTCTTCCATGGCGGGTCGCAGCCAGGGTTTCGCGCAGACTTCGAGCGCTTTGTGGATGACAAAGTGACGATAATAATCCTGACCAACAGCGACCAGGCAAAGCCCGAAGCAATTGCCCGTGGCGTTGCCGCTTTCTACATCACGGGGCTGGCGAACGCCGCAAGCCCTGCCCGTTAGCGCGTGTCAAATCCCGTTAAGCAGACTACGTTCGAGGCTTGCATGACTCAACAAAGCTTTGCAGCGCATCGAGGTAAGCTTTCCCGCCAACAACGTATGTCGAATTGTGAGGCGCGCCTTTCACTTCGTAGAACTGTTTAGGCTCTTGCGCAGCCTCATAGAGACGCCGGCCAAGCTCGTAGGGCACGACTTCATCAGATCGGCTGTGAATGAAAAGCTTGGGGCAACCCACCTGCGGAATCTTGCTGAGCGAATCCATCTTGGTGTGCAAAAACGCTCGCGGCAGAAAGGGCAAAACCGTGGCAGCCATATCGCCGGCCGAGGTGAAACTTGATTGAACGATCAGACCAGCCGGATCAACGTGAGTCGCGAGATCTATCGCGGGAACCCCGCCCAGTGACTTGCCGAAAATGATGATGCGATTCGGCGCGACACGCCGTTCGTCTACAAGGTGGTCCCACGCGGCGCGAGCGTCCAGGTACAACCCCTGCTCGTTTGGTTTGCCTTCGCTCTTTCCGTACCCGCGATAGTCAATGATAAAGACCCGAACAGGCAGCCGCATAAGCGCGCGGATCATTTCATATCTGTAGCTGATGTTGCCTGCGTTGCCATGAAGCCACAGCAAGGTCATATCGGCGGGGACGGTTACCAGGGCGCTATTGGACTTGTGCATCGGCGTGCAGTACCAGCCGTGGAGCCGCACTCCGTCACTTGCTATGAAACTGCAGTCTTCAACCTTCGGGACAAACTCTCCTTCGACCGCCGGGATGTTGTCGACTTCCCAATATCCGTCCGGGTACTTCGACGGAAAATAAATCAACTTGTCCTCGAATGCCACGAGTAGTCCAATCAGGACGACGACAACGATGAGAATGATTCGTGGAACGCTCCAACGAAGCTCGCGACCACCCCAAAGATTCTTGAGAAACGTCTTCAATACCGCTCTCTCAAGCCAGCCACCCTCATTTTGATATCTAGCACAGCCGAACTCCGCTGCAAAGCTAACGCAAGAGACAGCATGGAGTTCCTGAGATTGGCTCGCGTCGTACAAGACTAGCTTGTAGTCTCAACTCCATTTTCGGGCTGGTGTCATA
>DATMCM010000172.1:0-3040 GCA_035558335.1 Blastocatellia bacterium
GCGCGCGTGAACGTCTGCGCCACTGAGATCATTCGCAACCCGACCAGCCGTTCTTCAAGCTCGACAAAGTCGCGTTCGACGCGCCGCGCGCTGAACCTCAGGTCGAACCGTTCTCGCGCGCCCAGCCCTGACGCTTTCAAGAAGCGATCGGCCATTGAAGTCAGCTTTTCCATCTGGATCGAGAGCTCGTGTGCGAGCCCCGACAATTCGTCGATCTGAGAGAGCTCTACGCGCACGCTTGGAGTCAGGGGCTGCAGCGACTCCTGGGCGAACTCAGGCGGCAGCGTGCTCAGACTCTCGATCGAGTCCTTCTCGGTCTTCTTGCGGCCGACCACTTTGAGCGCATCGCCGGCTCTTCGCCACGGAGACCGATCCAATCGCGACACGCGCGCACCAAGCGGCTCGACTATCGTTTTCACATCCGATTCTCGAAGCTGTGTCGCGAAGACCAGCTTGAACCCAACCGTTGTGGCGAGCGCCGCTTTCTCCGGCAGCGTAGTGATCAACTCGCCGCGGTCGACGAGCTTCGATGTAAGCGCCCGGTATTGCGCCTCGAGCCGCGCGACTTCGAATTGGACCCCGATCGCAAAGAAAGAGCGGCCGGCGATGAGATTCTCGCTGACACGATGTTGCTCGTAGTCGGTAAGCATCGTTCGCTCACGATCCGACAGCGCCAACGCCTCAGCTCCGATTCCGCTCTTGCGCGGACGCGGCCGGGACTTCAGTGCGATAGCGGTCAGCAGCTGTCTCAATCGCTCGAAGTCCTCATCGCCCACCGACCCGCGTGCGGCGCCGCCCACAAGCGCTACGAGTCCTGCCCCAGCCTCCTGGAGCGCGGCGATGATGCCTTCGTTGAGCGCAAGCTGGCCCAGCCGGAGGTCGTCCAATATGTCTTCGAACTCGTGAGTGAGCAATTGGACTTCGGCGAGGCCCATCATCGCCGAGAGCCCCTTTAGCGAGTGGACGGTCCGAAACACGCGATTGATCAGGTTTACATCGCCGCCGCGAGAGGAAAGCGAGTCGAGGTCCGACAGGAGCGAGTCGAGCAGTTCTTCCGACTCCGAGAGATATTCACGCAGAAGCGCCTTGTCTTCTATCATAGGCCGCGTCTTTGTTATGGGCGGCGCTCCGTTGCCGCCCCTCCACACGGTTCGACCGATCGCAACAACTCCAAGGGGCTCGAACTCCGATTGGGTTAACGTCCGCTAAGGCCGCCCGTACAGACTCGGGTGGTGTTATTGTTGCGCGTCGGAAAGAAATCTGCAATCCGTCACTGCTGGGTGGTGGTTGCTATGGAAGCGGCCGGGTTCTCGAGATCGCGCTTGATCGCGTCGAGAATACCATTGATGAATTGGGTAGCTTCGAAGGTGGAGAAGCGGCGTGCTATCTCGAGCGCTTCATTGATCACTACTGTCTTGGGAGTATCGGGCTCGTAAAGAAACTCGTAGATGGCCAATCTGAGGACGTTGCGATCGACTACAGCCATACGCTGGATACGCCAGTGCTCGGCGCGGCGCTTGATCAGTGCATCAATTTCGTCCAGGTGGGAGATCGCGCCGCGAGCCAGGTTGGTTGGGAAATCGCGGGTCACGTCGCCGATTTCGTCACCGAACGCTTCCCAGTATAAGCCGCTAAGCTCATCTACACCCGGCCGCGCGATGTCGTATTGAAAGAGCATTTGTAAGGCACAAACTCGAGCCTTACGCCTGGCACCCATAATTCAACCCTGCTTGTTAAAGATTAATTCCAGTCCCACTCCTGCTACTTCTTCTTCCCGGACGCGCGGGCTAATTGCCCGTAAAGATTGACGAGCTCGACCGCCGTCATCGCTGCTTCGAACCCCTTGTTGCCGGACTTCGCGCCGGCTCGGTCGATAGCTTGCTCGAGATTGTCGGCGGTGACAACGCCGAGTGCGATGGGAAGATCCGATTGAAGGGAAACCTGCCCGATGCCCTTGAATACTTCTGCGGCGATGTACTGGTTGTGAGAAGTCTCTCCGCGAATTACTACACCCAGACAAATGATCGCATCGTACTTCTTGCTCGCCGCCGCAATTTTGGCCGCCATCGGCAACTCGAATGAGCCCGGCACTCGGATGATTGTGATCGAGTCGGTCGAGCCACCGAGTCTTTCGATCGCGTCGGTTGCTCCGCCGATTAACCGGCTGACGATGAAATCGTTCCAGCGGCTTGCGATGATCGCGACGCGAATCCCTTCCGCATTCAACTTGCCCTGAATTGTGTTTGGCAACTCGGCTCTCCCCTTCTTCGCGTCAGGTCCCACTCGATCTCTTGGTATTGGATCGCACTTCAAACATCGTTGACCTCGGTCATCAGCTGATCACCGAGTATAGGTTTGGCCCATTGGCGTGTCAAGCAATGGCTCTCTCGGTAGTCAGTAGTCCGTAGTCAGTTGTCAGTTGTCAGTTGTCAGTTGTCAGTTGTCAGTTGTCAGTTGTCAATAGCAAGAGCCGAGATTGACTACGTGCTACGTGCTACGGACTACGGACTACTGACTAACCAAGCTAAAGCCTGAGCTCCATTCTCTTGTCTCATCTTGCACGCTGCGAACCCTGACTGTAGAATTCGCGCAGTTCCGATCAACCTATCGACATCGACACGAATCTCAGGAGGTCTGGCATGTCATCAATCGCACGTCTTCGCACAACGCGGCTCGTACTCGCTGGCGTCTTGCTATCCTCAATGCTATCCGGTTTCGCGACGGCGAAGGCGCCCGTCGCCAATGCGAAGGCCGAGAAGATTGCGCGCTCATTGACGATCTATCGGGACAGCTACGGCGTGCCACACGTCTACGGTCCGACGGACGCAAGCTGCGTGTTCGGCTACATCTACGCGCAAGCCGAAGACAACTTCTGGCAGATCGAAGACACCTTCATCCGAGCGCTCGGCCGGGCATCGGAAGTCTACGGCGAGAGAACGCTGGCGGATGACATGCTCAATCGCGCTCTCGAGATTCCGCGACTCGCAAAGGCCGAATACGATCGCGTGACCGGACGCGAGCGCGAACTTAGCGAGGCGCT
>DATMCM010000173.1:0-6266 GCA_035558335.1 Blastocatellia bacterium
GTAACCGCTATGCGGCCCGGCGCGCGAAAATGACGACTTCGATCTATTGATAGGTAACCGCTATGCGGCCCGGCGCGCGAAAATGACGACGTCGATCTATCGATAGGTAACCGCTACGCGGCCCGGTGCGCGAAAATGACGACGTCGATCTATCGAGAGGTAATCGCTACGCGGCCCGGTCACCCGCAACAACCCGTCTTCTATCGATAGGTAGCCGCTAGAGAGTTTGTCTCCAGCCGGCTCCCAGCGACTGACTTCGAGTCCTACTCTTAATCACACCGTAACCCCACCACGCGAAGGTCATTTCCTTGACAACATCGTAACCAACCGGTAGTTTCAATGTTTTACGACAAGACGATAATCGAGAGGTGTGTAGTATGAGACGGACTTTTCAGCCTAACAATCGCCGCCGGGCAAAAACTCATGGGTTCCGGGTGCGCATGAGCACCAAGGGCGGTCAACTCGTGCTAAAGCGCCGGCGCGCCAAGGGCCGGAAGCGCCTGACTCCCGCGCATTATTAATTCAGGACTGAGCGATGAGGACTGAGAAATTAGGAGAATCAGTCTCGGTCTCCAGTCCTCAAAGCTGTATGGTGGACGAACGCTCAGAGAAGTTCTCCAAGTCAGACCGCATTCTGAAGCGGGACCGCTTTCTGGAAGTGTACGATACCGGCCGCAAGATCCAGGCTACATACTTCACGGCTTTCGTGTTACTGAATCAAACCGAGAAGCCTCGCATCGGCATAACGGCAACACGAAAAATTGGCAACTCGGTCGAGCGCAATCGTGCCCGCCGGCTGGTACGCGAAGCGTTCAGGAAAAACAAATGGCTACTCCCAAACGGAGTTGATATAGTCATTAATGTGAAGCGCCGCCTGATTGACGCAAGCTACGGCGCGTTGGAAGGCGACTTAATTACTTTTCTAAAGAAGGTGGGCGACCAGTGAAGGTGGTTTTGATCTTTGTTATAAGAGTCTACCAAATGCTCATCTCCCCGTTGCTCCCGCCGTCGTGCAGATTCACGCCCACTTGTTCCGAATACACACTCGAAGCGATAAAGCGGCACGGCGGCCTGCGCGGTTCGTACATGGGCGCGCGCAGGCTTCTGCGATGTCACCCGTTTCACGCCGGCGGCTATGACCCGGTGAAATAATTTGGCGAATTATTCCTGTCGAGCGGGCGTCAAGCGATGAGCTTCGCCCAGCTCGTCAGTCAACAACCAGGACGGGCGGCGACTCCGCCTGATGTGATTTGATGGATCGAAATCGAGTAATACTGGCGATGATACTTTCGATCGCGGTGCTGATGGCCTGGCCGTTAGTAATGCGCCGGTTCTTTCCGGCACCGCCTACACCGGATATCGAAGAGCTTATCGATCAGAATGCCGCGCAATCAGCCGACTCAGCCCAGAAGCCTCCCGCGCCGCAAACGCCCGACCGGTTGCCGAAGGCCCCACCTCGATCGCCTGCGCAGCCGCCTGTAACTCAGGTCGCCCAACGCGAGCCGATAACAATCAAGACCGACCACTGGACTGCAAAGTTTTCAAACCATGGCGCCGTTGCCACGTCTTGGATACTGAAGAGTTATCGAGAAAATGGTGTGGATCGGGAGATTCGGCCCGCCGAGGGCGAGGACCTGGATCTGATTCCGGCGCACATACCCGAAGGGCTTGCCCCGCCGTTCAGTCTCTGGCTGCCATCCTCGCCGGCCCTGACCAGGGAGCTCAGCGAAGCAAACTTTCAGGTCGAAGCTCTTGGTCAAAGTGAGAATGAGATAGACCTTGGCTCTGGCGCACAGAAGGAGATCACGTTCGTTTATTCTTCGCCTACTGTCACTGCGCGAAAGACGTTCAAATTCACCGGCGGGTCCTTTGTTCTGGATGTGCGCGCCGAGGTCGAGGCAAACGGAGTTCAGCAACCGGTTGAGATCGTCATCGGGCCGCGCATCGGCGATCAAAGCGACCGGCAGACTGGAAGCTACGCATCGCCGCCGCAGGTCGTCGCCTACACGCGAGACGGGTCGCGCCAGCAGATTCCAGGCGCGAACATTACTCCTCCATTCGCGACAGTCACCGGAGTGGATCATTCTTCAAACCAGATCGACATAGACAAGCCCCTTGCAACGGATGTGGATCGAGTGAAGCTGGTCGCGGACAAGGGTACGACTTTTCTGGGGTACGCTCGCGTGCTCGCGCGCGAAGCTGGCAATCAACGGTTGACGCTGGACTCGATACCTCAGGGAACTGCCAAGGGCATAGGTGTCGCGCAGGGCTACGACACGCTCAGACACGGCTACAAGTGGGCAGGAGTCACCGATCACTACTTCGCGATGCTTGCGGTTTCGGAAATGCCGATGCCGGAGGTCACGCTCACCAACGTCCATTTGAAGCCGCCCGGACAGGACGCTCCGCAAGACTATCCTTCAGTCGCAGTTCAATTGCGCGCGAACTCGGACTTACACGTGTTCGTTGGGCCAAAGGACAGAGAGCTACTGGCAGAAGTCAGCCATCAGGTAGAGGCGAACCTTGGCGCGTTGATTGACTACGGTATGTTCTCCTTCGTCGTTCGCCCGATAGTGCCGGCGCTGGCTTGGGCGCTGAACGGACTTAAGAGGCTGTTCAATAACTACGGCTGGGCGATCGTGGGTGTGACGGTGCTGATAAACCTTGCGCTGTCGCCGTTAAGGTTCTACAGCTCGAAAAAGATGAAAAAGGCTGCGAAGCATCAGCCTCGGATGAAAGAGCTTCAAGACAAGATGAAGAAGCTCAAAGAGAACCCGAAGAAGTACGAGCGCGAGTTGCAGGAGCTTCAGCAGGAGCAGCTCGCTCTTATGAAAGAAGCCAACCCGCTGGGCGGATGCATGCCGCTGCTGCTCCAGATGCCCATCTTCTGGGCGGTTTATTTGTACCTGGGATCGTCGCTCGACGTGCGACACGCGCCGTGGACGCTGTGGATTCACGATCTGTCGAGACCCGATCCGTATAAGCTGCTGCCGATAATAATGTGCGTGACGATGATCGCATCGACTATGCTCACGCCGCAGCCGCCGTCCGCGGACCCTTCAATGAAGATGCAACGAGTAATGATGACCTGGCTGATGCCGATCATGCTCACGTACTTCTTTTTCTTCTCCGCTCCCAGCGGGCTGGTTCTGTACTGGATGGTGAGCAACATCGTGGGCGTCGCTATTCAGTTGTTCATCAACCGGCGCACCGCCGAGCCAACCAACGAAGCGGCTCTCGCTGGCCCGAGCAGTGGTTCGAAAGGCGGCCCACGTGGGGCAAAGCAAGTCGGCACCGAAGCGGGCGGCAAGAAGTCTCGCAAGCGACAGGAACGGCAAGCCGAGGTCTGAGACCAAACCCGGTCGAGGGTAGCTAGCGATGTCAGAGGATGATGTCAGGGCCGTCGTTGAATTCACCAATCGCGTGCTTGGCGCGAGCGGGCTTGATCTGAAAGCCGCCGCCGAGCAAGCCGCGGACGAGCTGAAGGTTCAGGTTCGCGGCAGTGATGTTGCTTTGCTTCTGGGACACAATGCGGAGTTGCTCGATGCGCTCGAGTATCTTGGCAACCGCTCACTTGCCCGACACGCCGGCGAAGAGATGCACATTGTGTTCGACTCAGGCAGCTACCGTGCACATCGGGAGAAGGAGCTGCGGCTGATGGCGGAGAAGGCAGCCGAGAAAGTTCGAACATCGCGAACGCCGTTCAGTTTTACACCGATGAGCGCAAACGAACGAAGGATCATCCATCTAGCACTCGCCGAGGATGCGACTGTCGTCACTGAAAGCCAGGGCAGCGGCGAGAACCGCAAAGTTACCGTCCGGCCTGCATAGCGGGTTCGGGTTTCTGGTTTGTGGTTTCTAGTTCAGGCGCATACGAACCAGAAACCAGGAACCAGAAACCGATGTATTCAGATGACACAATTGCGGCGATCTCCACCCCACCTGGCAGGGGCGGTATCGGCGTGGTGCGATTGAGCGGACCCGCGGCGCTGGACATCGCGGCTGCGGTCTTTCTTTCGGAGCGCCAAAACCCTTCCGGCCTCAGTCCTCAGTCTTCAGTCCTCAGTCCTTCCAAAGCGCAGTTCGGCCACATCGTCGACTCCGCTAGCTCTCTACCGATCGACCAGGCAGTACTGACCTGCTTCAAGGCGCCGCGTTCATACACCGGCGAGGACGTAATCGAACTGAGTTGCCACGGAAGCCCGGTAGTCCTTCGCCGCGTGCTCGATCTGGTTACTGCGAAGGGTGCGCGCATTGCGGAGCCCGGCGAGTTCACGTTTCGCGCGTTCGTCAACAAGCGCATCGATCTCGCCCAGGCTCAAGCAGTGCGCGACTTGATCAACGCGCAGACTGAGTACCAGGCCCGGGTCGCGACCCAGCAGCTCGAAGGCGCGCTTTCCGGGCGGCTCACGCCCATCAAAGAATCACTCGTCGAGGTGATCGTTCATCTCGAATCATCAGTGGAATTTGTCGAAGATGATATATCGTCGGAAGCGGTCTACGCGCTCACCGGTAAACTCGCGCGAGTCATCCAAGACTTGAATGCGATTGCTGCGAGCTTCTCGTTCGGCCGCTTGGTTAAAGAAGGCTTCGATCTGGCGATAGTCGGCCGCCCGAACGTTGGGAAGTCTTCGGTGTTCAACCGGCTCATCGGAAGCGATAGGGCGATTGTGACCGAGGTCCCGGGTACGACGCGGGACGCGCTCTATGAAAGCACATCAATTTCTGGAGTGCCGGTGCGACTGATCGACACAGCAGGGATTCGCGAGACAAGCGATGTGGTTGAGACGATCGGAATCACCCGAAGCCGAAGCGCGATTGCCGATGCGGACATCTCGATTCTGGTGTTCGATGCTTCCCGCCGGTTTCAAGTAGAGGACATTGATCTACTCGGCAGCGTGCCAGAGGCGAGGCGCATAATCGCGCTTAACAAGATCGACCTGCCGAATGTTTTCGGCGAAGAGCTGGACGATGAGCTTGGTTCGAAATGGCAGGACAACCTGGTGAATATTTCGGCATTGACCGGCACCGGGTTCAGTGAACTTACTGCGAAAATCTTCGAGCGGCTGTCGGGTGACGCGTCGACTGAGCGCGATGATATAATGCTGACCGACGCACGACAGCACGCGGCTGTGCGGCGAGGGATCGAGAAGCTTTCAGAAGCGCGCGCTTTGATGATTGGGGGAGAGCTCGAAGAGGTTGTTTTGTTGAAGCTGCGCGGAGGGCTAGAGGCGCTTGGCGAGGTAACGGGCGAGACTTTGACGGAAGATATTCTGGGACAGATATTCTCGACATTTTGTATTGGGAAGTGAGGCTTGTAGAGGCAGCATTCCGTGGCCGCCTCTACAACGAGCTTTTATGAGCACCCCATCATTTGACGTTATCGTCATCGGCGCGGGACACGCGGGCTGCGAAGCTGCCTACATCGCGGCTCGCATCGGCGCCCAGACTGCGCTTGTGACGATCGACATCAACTCAATTGGCCAGATGAGCTGCAATCCTGCGATCGGCGGCATAGCCAAGGGTCACATCGTCCGCGAAGTCGATGCACTCGGCGGAATAATGGGCCAAGTGATCGACGCGACCGGAATACAGTTCCGCCTGCTCAATCGCAGCCGCGGCCCAGCTGTTCAATCACCTCGCGCGCAAGCCGACCGCAATCTCTATCGAACCGAGATGCGCCGCCGGCTCAGCGAAGTCGAGAACCTCTCTATCGTCGAAGGCGAAGTTGCCGAGATCAAAATCGAAGGCTCTCGCGTCTCGGGAGTCGAACTGGCGGACGGCACTACCATCCGCGGACGTTCGGTTGTCCTCACAACGGGAACGTTCTTGAACGGTCTGATACACGTCGGAAAGCGGACCTTTCAAGCCGGCCGCAGCGGCGAGCCTGCCTCGATAAAGCTCGCCAATTGCATTCGCGGTATCGGATTCAAGACCGGGAGACTCAAGACCGGAACGCCGCCGAGACTGGACGGCCGCACGATCGACTACTCGAAGTTCGAACGCCAGCCTGGAGACGATCGGCCAGTACCGTTTTCGTTCAAGACCGCTGCGATCGATCGTCGACAGATCGAGTGCTTCATCGGCTACACCACCGAAGCGGTTCACGACGTGATTCGACGCAACCTGGACAAGTCGCCGTTGTACAGCGGCGAGATCAAAGGCATCGGCCCGCGCTACTGCCCGTCGATCGAGGACAAGGTTGTGAAGTTCTCGGAGAAGCCTCGACATCAGATATTCCTCGAACCAGAAGGCTACGAAACTTA
>DATMCM010000174.1:0-7582 GCA_035558335.1 Blastocatellia bacterium
CGGCCCTGTCGCTAACAAGTTTCACTCGATCATCTTGAACCGCGTATTCCATCATTCGCTCGCTGTTTGGATCATCCCAGTCGACTTCTATTCCCTCGTTCGACAAATCCATAAACGATTCATCGTGAAACGCGATTCGAAACCCCTCGGTTCTCGTGATAAGCCTGAATGACGGGCCATCATCCAGAAAGATTAGATGCTCTTCCGCGAGGATCACTCGGGGTTCGTCCGGCATCGGGCCGGGCCGCAACACAGCATAACGCAGGCTCTGCCAGTTGGATGTGCACCAGGGATTCACATTGGCGACGAGAACAAAGAAGTTTCCCTGTTGATCGGGGAATGAAACGTCAAACTGAAACCGCCCCTGGGCGCCGCTTACGTTGTCATAGTTGTTTGACTCTTGTTGCAGGCACAGCCTCCATTGTTCTCCATCGCGCTTAAAAAGGTATAGCGATGTATCCTCACCGCAGCAAACGCCGATGGTCGTCGTTACCGCAATCAGATCCACGAAACACAGGTCTATTCGCTTCAAAGTGACGCTATAGATCGCTCCGTAGTCGAAGCCATCGTCAACAAAGTGCTCATCGACCACCACACATCTCGGGTCGCTGACTGCGAGGCCGGCCCGTCTCAAATCCACGATGGTTGCGGCCTCGATCTGTTGAGCGCTTACGTCGCTGCCCTCGGAGGCTAGAAAGTCGCAGATCAAATCGCGCAACTGGTGTTTAAGGGTCGTCAGCAGGGGCTTAGCGGCGGGCGGAATCGTCTCGTCGTGAGTATGGATCTGCTTGAGAGCGTTGACCGTGTCCGACAGCGAGCGAAGCTTATCGCCGCCGGGCACGTGGTCCCTTGCGTCGATGGCGAATTTTGTCGGTGCATTCGTCGTGCGGCCGGACGCTGCAAGCTCCGCCGCGCTGGCTGAGCATCCACAGAGAAGCAACCCCATCACTGCGAGGTAACCAGTGTTGACGATTAGCTTCATAGGAATTCTCAGCCCTGGAATCTTGACGGAATGGATTAGCACGCGATAAGGCGCGCCAGCCGCTTCGATGCTAAGCCGTGGAGGACGTGGGGTCAATGTGGTTAACCACAGCTAGGCCAGCCGTGAATCCCTGCGAAGTAGAAGGTAGTGTCCCGGCCTTTCCCTGTAGCAACCAACGTAACCTTACACGCTGCGGACTCGGATAATCCCAATAATGTTTTCCGATAGTTTTCCGATTCGGTTGCGAGGAAGGGAAAAGGCTGTTGCCCGTTTCCGTGTGGTGTCCGCGGTCGGCTTGTTGTGCGTTCTTTCGATCAACGCGTTTCTTTGGGAAAAGCACTCGCATCATCCCAGAGTTTGGCGGCCCGGCGAGTTGCCGGTCGCGTTCTGGGCATGGCAGTCGCGAGCTCCAAAGCAGACCGATGTGGACGCGGCGATCAGGCAAGCGGGTGGAAGCGAGCTCTTTCTTCGCGCGGGCCAGATCGACGTGGAAGGTGGCCGGCCTCTGCGAATACGTCCCGTCGCCGGAGCGATGCCGAAAAACATCAAGCTTTACCTAGTGTACAACGCCACGAGAGACTTCCTGGCAGGCTTCGCGAACCTCAAACCAGTCGAAGTGGCTGAAGCGGTCGCTGGCGCCTATGCCTCTGACGCACGGCGTGCGGTTGTCGATGGGACAACTTTGGAAGGAGCGCAGCTTGATTTCGATGTGCCGACTCGGCTGCTCACCGCATATGCGCGGCTCCTGGTCCTGGTGCGAGAGCGGCTGCCGGCAGAGGCCACGCTGTCGATCACCGGTTTGCCGGCGTGGATGGCTTCACAGTCGCTCAATGATGCGCTCTCACGAGTCGACTTCTGGATCCCTCAATGTTACGGCGCTTCGATTCCTAAGCGTGTGGCAAAGAGAGAGCCGATCGCATCCCCGAAGCTCGTCGCCGAGGCCGTTGCTCGCGCTCGCCAACTGGGTCGTCCTTTTTACGCGGGGCTGGCGGCATACGGCTATGCGATCCACTACTCGCGAGACGGTTCGCTTCTGGCGCTACGCGGCGACCTGAATCCTGAGGCGGTTGCCAGCACACCGGCGCTTCAGTTGGTTAGGCAAGACACATTCGGCGACGAGGGTGCAGTGAGGTCACAACAAGCCGCGCCGAGTGACCTACGACAGGTCTACCGGGCCCAGGGAGATTGCGTTATCGAGGGGACTGCGGTCCGCGCCGAGGAATGGATCGTGTTGGAGGTGCCGACTTCGGCGTCGTTTCGAGAGTGCGCATTCGCGGCACGCGAGCAAGGAGGTGAACTGTTACTTGGTCTTTGCGTCTTCAGGCTGCCGTCCGCGGATGATCCGACCACGCTTTCAACCAACGAAGTGAGCTGCGCGCTTGCTGATCTCGATCCGGGCTTTTCGTTCAACCTGCAGGCGCTCGAGCTGCCGCAGACGAGCCACGTTCAGATCACAGTCGAAAACGACGGTTCGGTGAGTTCAGCGGTTGGCCAATCCGCAATGATGTTGATGACGAAGGTTCCGAGCGGAACGGTTCGAGCCGTTCGCTTGGCGGGCTTCCAATCATACGAAGCGGTTGTTGACGCGGCAAATGACGCTCACCAAGGAGTAAGCAGCTTGCGCCGCGCGAACACCCTGAACTTTAAGAAGAGCTGGTGGCGGCCGGGAGCCCGAGCCTCGGTTGAGATCGAGTTTGTCGGTGAGCCGCCCGTCTCGATATGGGCCGAATGCCGGGTGGTCTCCGATGACGGTCGCGAGTTTTCCGAGACTAGAACAGCTCAAATAAACCGGGGCGGCGAACAATGACTGTCGAGCTATTCAATTTGCGGTTCTGGATTGGGAGAAGCAAGCGCGCTCGTGCGAAGCGATTGTCTGGGTTGGGGGCATCGTTTGTTTTGCTAGTCGTTGCGGCGGTGGTGCTCGGCTGTGGGTGGGATGCCGGTAGTGATCATTCGGTCAGGTTCAACCCGTATCGCACCGAGAAGGAGTTCGGACGATTGCCGCCGTTGCCGAAGTACAACAGCGAGGACCAGAAAACGCTTTTCTCCTGGGATCGCGATGTAGCGTACGACACTTATGAGGAGCCGGATAAGAAAGGCGAGCGAATTGACAAGCTTTGGGATGAAGCCGCCGAGGCTGAAAGCGACGGTCGGCTTGGCGATGCTCGTCGAATGCTTGGTGAGTATCTGAATCGCACGCAGGCGAAACGTCTAGCTAGATGGGACAGCGTGAAGGATTTACAGAAGCGCCGCAACGCAGCGACAGACAAGCTCGACGCGCTTAGTGAGCTTGAACACGGCGCTTCTGAGTCCGCGGTCCGCGGTTACCTTGCCGCGCGTTCTACTTTCGACGCAGGAGGCCAAGCGGACGAAGTGCTCAAGCGCCTGGAAGAGGCTCGTTCGGACATGCGACTGAGGGACAACTCCGATTATTTGAAGGCGGCGCTTCGACAAGACGGCGACGAACACGCGATCGAAGACTTCGACAGACTCGCAGTCAGTTATCCAAAAAGCGAAAAGCGAGAGCCGGCGCTCTTCATGGCTGCAGTGATCTCTATGAAGCTTAGCAATTGCTATCAACCCGAGAACGCGGGCTCGCTAGTAGAACGCGTCTCTGAGGACTGTCGAGACGACTACTGGCAGCGCGCGCACAAGGGTTTTGAGCAAGTGATGCGCGAGTATCCCGGTGGGCGCTACTACTCCGACGCGCGCGGTTGGATTGGTCGTCTATGTCTTCTGGCCGGAGATCGGGCTGGTGCGCTGGTGGAGTACTACCGGATGCTCGGCGACAAGGACGAAGCCGGCAGGGTTGAAGCTCTCTTCTCACTTTGCATGGTTCGCCGAAACGCCGACGAGTTTGAAATGGAGCGTGTTGAACGAACGCTTGAGCGCGAGCCTCAAGCCGCACTGGCCTACGCATATCACAACATCTACAACTACGCCCTCAGAGGGGTCTATTTCAGGTTTTCCGCTGAGGACTCGGAAACAGAGAAGGAGGAACAGGCTCGCGAGCTTAACCGAATAGCCATTTTTGCAACTCGCATGATGAACCGCTTTCCCGCGGGCAGCGTTGGCGCGGCGTTCGTCGTCCGGGTGGCCGAGGCTGACTTGGAGCTCGGCAAAGACTCGGATGCGTCGCGGCTTGCCCGCCTGGTGGTCACTAAGGGCGCGACTGGAGACCTTCGAGCTCAAGCTCTCTGGGTTGCCGGCGTCGCCGAGTTCCACCTGCGTCAATACTCATCGGCTCGCCGGGCGCTTACAACTCTAATTGCGGAGAATCCGAACAACCAATACACCGAAGGCGCGAGACGTCATCTCGCGATGCTTGCCGAAGACACCGGCGACATTGAAGCCGCGCTCGATCAATACCTCGCGCTTGACTACCGCTACGACGTTGCGTACTTCGTCGACGTATTGATGACTCCCGAACAACTCGCAGCGTTCATCGAGAAACGTCCCGAGCTGGCTCACAGCAACGAACTCTCATACGCGCTTGGAGTGAGGTACTTGCGAGAACGACGCTGGAACGACGCGAAGGCCGTGTTCGCCAGGGTCAAGACCGTCGGCCGCAACGCGGACCAGGATTATCTCTGGAAGGCTTATGAGAACGGTTCTGGTGAAGATCGAGAGAATGCCACGTCAAAAGAGGGAGACTTTGACTCCACGATTCGCGGCGTCAGGCCCCATTGGATCGATCAAGATTTGAGGACCGCAAATGATCTCGAAAGATTGGAGCGTCAGGTTGAAACTGCTCAGGATAACGAATCCAGGGCTGAAGCTCTCTATCAAGTCGCGAGCTATCAGTTCGAGCGGTCGCTGTTGTTTTACAATCCGCTTGAGTGGGAGGGTCAAAGGCACTACCTACTGGTCGATCTTGACGAGCGTGGAGCGTACAGGCAGGCAGGCGAGTCACAGCTGCTTTTCGATTACATGCAAAGGCATGATATGGCGGCCAACTCGCTACCGATCTTCCTGGAAGTTGTGCGCCGCTTTTCAAACACTCGCGCGGCACGAGATGCGCTCTTCAGCGCAGCGGTCTGTAACGAGCGGCTGCGCGAATACAACAACTACTGGCGAGAGATCTATGCCGAAGGCGGACACGCCGGCGAACGAATGGTCACATATCGCGATGTCAGAGACACCTATCCGACATACAAGTTTCCTCGCGGAACTCTTGGGTGGGAGCCGTCTACGCGAACTGTGAACGGACAGCCGGGATGGGACAAGCCGCCAAAGCCCAGTCCCCGACCTTCTCGATTGGCTCGTGGTGTGCAACTCGTCAACGGATGGATCAACGAAGGCTTCACACTTTGGAATCGAGTGCAGACTGATTTTGAGATTTTGGCGAAGAGAGTATGGCTGGCGTTCGTCACTGCTATAGCATGGGTATGTCACTGGCTTTGGATACTGGCGATGTGCGGATGGTTGTGGTTTCTGTGGCGCCGAGCACGAGAGGCGAGGGAGCTATTGCGGGAAGCACTCGCTGGCTGCAAGGAGCGTCCGCAGGAGGAGCGGGACAATCCCGACTCGATGCTCAAAATCAGCCCGGCCAGCTCAGTTCTGTCGCGATACATGAATCAGGACACGAGGGCCAGGTTGCTGGAAGCTGCGTATAATCTTGAGTACAAGCTGGCGCAGGTTGTGCGGAGCAAGCGAGGAGTGACCGCCGTTGCATTCTATGCAGTTTCACACGGCGCGTTTGTCATTCTGCTGATCAGGTTGGTCATGAACTGGTAGCCGGTCAATTCTTTCCGACCAGATGTTCCGGATTCTCGGGCACTGCAATGAACGGAAGGTTACGGTAGAGCTCGGCAACGTCCAATCCATACCCCACCACAAAATGATTCGGGATCGTGAAGCCGATGTACTTCGCGTCCACTTCGATCTCGTGACGGTCTGGTTTGTCGAGAAGGGCGGCAATCGCAAGCGAGTTCACTTCGCGCGAGCGGAAGATGTTGGCCATGTAGTTCAGCGTCAAACCGGTGTCGATGATGTCTTCGACTACCAGCACGTCCCTGCCCGCGAGACTCACATCGAGGTCCTTGGTTATGCGCACTTCGCCCGAAGACTTAGTCGAAGCGCCGTAGCTCGATATCCCGATGAAGTCCAACGAAAGCGGCAGGTCTATCGACCTCATCAGGTCGGACAGAAACACGCAGGCGCCTTTGAGCACCCCGACCAAATGAAGATTCTTGCCTGCGTAGTCGCGAGTGATTTGATGTCCGAGCTCGCGCACGCGGGCCTGCAGGGTTTGAGTGTCGATCAGCACCTTGAGGTTTGGATCGTTCATGAAGGAGGCTTGTTCCTGCGCGCTCATCGGGTGTCTCCTGCGGTTGGATTTGATAGGTGAGCGTGGAATATACGAGAGCGAGCGGGCGGTGTCAAGAATTGCGGATTGAGAATTGCGGATTGAGGATTGCGGATTGAGGATTGCGGATTGAGGATTGCGAAGCTCGACTTGGCGGTTCCAATTCCAAATCCGCAATTCGCAATCCGCAATCCGCAATTGAGAAGCGGTTCGACAATCCAAAGTGCAAACCCTAGAATCCCAAATCAAATGAAGCTACTGGACGAACGAGGAAAGCAAGTCATCACCGAACGAGAACTTCGGGATGCGGTTGAGGGCGATACGGTTCGCGTGGACGAACAAGCCATTCTCACTCCGCTTGCCGAAGACATCCTGCGAGAGCGCGGAATCAAGCTCGAACGAGCGACCAGGCGCTCTGCGGCTCGGCCGCGCAAGATTGGTCTTGGCGCGGATCACGGCGGCTTCGCGATGAAGGAGCAGGTCAAGCGGGTGGTGGAGGATCTCGGCCACCAACATCAGGATTTCGGCACTCACTCAACCGACGCGGTGGATTATCCCGACTACGCGCATCTGGTGGCGCGGGCTGTAGCTCGCGGGGCTTGCGATCTCGGAATAATCGTCGACGGGGCGGGAATCGGCTCGTGTATGGTTGCCAACAAAGTGCCCGGTGTGCGCGCCGCGATGTGCTACGACGAAGCCTCGGCGCGGAACAGCCGCGAGCACAACGGCGCAAACGTGTTGACGCTGGGCGCCAAGACTCCAACGGAACTTATGCGAAAGATCGTCACCGCCTGGCTTGCAACCGAGCTGACCGAAGACCGTCACAAACGCCGAGTAGCAAAGATCGACGCCGTCGAGCGCGAGTATCTCAAGTAGCGAAAGCGTCCAGATAAAGGCACCCTTAAGGCCATAGTCGCGTTAAAAGATTGTGGGTTCCGACCCGTCTCTAATTGCGTCTTTGCGGTTCTTTGCGTCTTTGCGTGAAACAGTGAAACAGGTTCTCGCAAAGACGCAAAGAGCCACAAAGACGCGATCGAATTATTCAAGAGAAAGCTCTCAACGCTTTGAATCTAAGCCGAGTAGTACTCAATAGGAGCGAGGACGAACACAGGATGCGGGGCGAGGTTGCTGAAATAGCTGTGATGACAGAAGGCCTAAGGCTGAGCGATACCTCTGGTCGTGCTGCGGACTCGACTCTCACGGCTACTATAGAACGCGCTAAGCTCGGCGACGCGAGCGCGTTCGAGCAGATCATCGACTTCTATCAGCGGAAGGTTATGACTACATCGTGG
>DATMCM010000175.1:0-12347 GCA_035558335.1 Blastocatellia bacterium
GAACGGCGCCTGCGGCTGGCTGTGCGGGTCATCTTTGCCGTGGATTTGATCTTCATCGTGGCGCTGATCGGTCTCGTTGTTTACGGCGAGACCCATCTCGAAGTCTTCAGTGATCGCGGGAGCATATGGTTTCACCTCATACAGATAGTTGGCGTTTTGGGAGCCGTGGGAACCCTGGTCGTGCTCTATAACGCGTTTCAGTCCTGGCGCAATCGGGAGAACGGAATCTGGCGCAAGCTCCAGGCTACTCTGTTTGTGCTGGCGTGCTTCGGATTTCTTTGGTTCGCCTCTGCGGGGAATCTGTTGCACTTCAGCTCGAGTTATTAAAGCGAAAGGCACTGACACACTGCAGTCAGATCATCAAGCCGTAGCTGAGCTACAACCGGAATTTAATTCGTCATCACCGCCCTTTTCTTCGGCTCGGGCTCCCTGGGTGAGAGGGTCACTGAATCGGGCTGGGTCCAGCTGGCCACACCATCTTTCATTTCAAGCCGGTTCATAGTGACCTTGATTCTCCGGCCCCGTACGTCGACACGGAGGTAATGGTAGTTGACCTCCTGGCTTTGATACGGATCATCGGCAGATCGAGTGATCGGATAAGCATGAGCACCCCCGCCGCCGGTCACAAAGTAGGTGACACCACCATGTTCATGGCGCTCATAGTTGTGTACGTGTCCGGCAAAGACGACGATGCGTGCGCGTAGTTTCTTCTGCATTTCCTCGAGATAATCGGCGAGTTTCTGTTCCTCAGGGCGCGCGCTGTGCCCTCCACCGTACGTCTTATCGTCGCTGGAGCTGGTGTACGAAGGGTGATGCATAACGATGAATATGAAGTCAGCGTAAGCCGGAACGTGATTTAGCTGGTTATGCAACCACTCGCCTTGCGGACCCGCGAGCTCATCAAGCGAGCTGTCCAGAGTCAGCATCAACGTGTTCGCGGCGTGGACCGAATAGAAGCGGTTCTGTCGCAGTTCGGGAAAGCGAGCAAAATAGTTTTGAAGCGCGACGTTGTTGTCGCCGTGCAGGTCATGGTTCCCCAGAGCTGGATAGACGCGAATCTTGCGCTCCCGCCAGATGGCTGTCTCCCGGTCGTACACTTTCCAGTCCGCGTCAACATCGCCATTGTAGGAGATATCACCACCGAAGGTGACGAAGTCCGGGTGCAGATCGGCAATTGCCCGCACCAATTGCTGGCGGATCTCGGGATTCGCGGCTGTTGTGTTCGCCGGATCGGTGAATCGAGTGTCTCCATAGGCCACAAAGCGGAATGGTGTTTTGAGCCTTGCGTTGATCTCAATCGGCCCAGACTGCGCGGCTGCGGAGATCGCCAGCGCCAGCGCGGCGAAGATAATAATAGAAGCATCCTTCAGAGTCTTCTGGTACACGTGCAGCCTCCGAGTTACATTTTTGCTCTAACCGAACCAGGATCGACTTTGCGGAAAAGCATAATGTGAAGATCGCTGAAAAAAGGTGCGCCTGCCTTGAATCACGTTCCAGGCAACCACGCAACAAGCGTTGCCTGGTCGCTGGGATCAATGCTTCAAAACTGGAGCCGGAACATGAACTCGATGCGGCGCGGCGCGCCAGTACCGGTAGCGCCGGTGTTAAGAATGCCGGTGATCCTTCCAAAGCTGGCAGAGGGCGTTGGCGATGCGCCGGTAAAAGAGCCCAAGCCGCTTGATGGATTCTTGTACATTGGATGGTTGAACAGATTGAAAGCCGCAACGCGGAAATCCAAGTCGAACCTCTCGGACAACTTGAAGTTCTTGGTGAGTGAACTGTCGATTTCGTAGGTCCCCGGACCGCGGGCGATGAAGCGACCCAGGTTTCCCCACGTTCCCTTCGCCGGAAGCGCAAATGCCGCCGGGTTCAGCCAGTTGTCAATCGTCTGATTCGCGGGATAGAGCGGCACGCCCGGCACGAGATTCGGACGCTGCCCGGAAGTGTTTCCGTCCGGGAGATCCGTCGACTTACGGGTCACCGTGATGTTGATCGGCAGTCCAGTGCGAGCGTAGGCGATTCCGGCCAACGACCACCCGCCCAGGATATGTGACGCAATCCCACTGTTCAGGTACCTACGTTCCGGTCCGAAGGGCAACTGGTAAACTCCGTTTATGGTCAGCACGTGGCGGACGTCAATATTGGTATCGCTCCGATCGCAAGCCCGGCAGCTTTGGTTCTGAAAAGCCACCGACTCGCCGGCGCCAATAGAAGCATCGGTTATTCCGTGCGACCACATGTAATTCATCTGGAAAAGCAGACCGTTTACGAAGCGGCGCTGGACGGACGCTTGCAAGGCGTTGAATACGTTGTTGCCATCGTTAGCTTTCAGGCCAAAAGATCCGAAGCCTGCCAACGGACGCTTGAGGGTTGCGGGGTCGATCAGGTTGACGGTGTGTCTGGTGAACAGGTGACGCCCCACGCTGCCAACGTAACCGAGTTGGGCAACGAAATCTCCGGGCAACTGTTGCTCGACTACGAAATCCCAGTTCTGGTAAGAGAGGTCCTTGCGGTGTCGGTCGATGGCTTTCGGGCTGAAGAGCTGGTTCTTCGGATCCAGGAACGCCACGAGCGGATAAGATAGATCAGGAAAGTCGGCCGAACTGAGGGAGAAGCGGGGTACTGCGCTCTCGGCCGGATCACTAAAATCGTCATTCTGGTTTCCGCCGTAATAGATGCCGTAGCCAGTCCGGAATACTGTCTTCCCGTTTAGAACCGAGGGCGCCCAGGCTAGCCCGACTCGCGGCCCGAAATCTCGCGTGTTCGGATCATAGTAAGGTGTGCCCTTCGGACAAAAGCCGCCACAACCAATGATGTCGACCACCGCGGACCGATTAAGGATCTCATGGGCAACGCTGTAATACTCGTAGCGCAGACCCAGGTTCAGAGTCAGGGTTGCGCTGGCCTTGAACTCATCCTGGAAATAACCCTGGTAAAAAGTGCGACGGTTGCCTACCACTCCCTCGCCCACTAGCAGAGTCGCCGAGTCAGCCTTGTTGTTGATGAAGTCGGTCTCCGACGCATAACTGATCGACGAAGTGGTAAGCGTGTTGCCGGAATTATTGAGCTGAATGCGACGGATGTCGATGCCGGCCTTCAACGTATGGCGGCCTCTGACCAACGTGAGGTTGTCGATATAGGAAAAAGTGTTGCCGACTTCCGTGTCCAGCGACGTCCCGCTAGCCGAGTCGAATGGGCCGGGGCTTACGTCGAGGGGAGCCGTACCGAAGGTGAAGTTATGGAAGTTGGCGCGGTTGAATCCGAATTTCCACTCGTTGATGGTCAATGGAGAGAAGACGTGCTGTAACTGAATGACCACGTTTGTCGGGGTGTGGGGAATAACGTTGTGAGTCCCGAGAGCGTCGGTAGGGTTATCTATAAAGGCATCGTCGATATTGTATCGGGCATACATCGTGGTCTTGTCGGAAACCACATAATCGAAACGGAACATCCCCGCATCCTCGCGGACTGTGTCGGTAGCTACCAGAGTGACCTGGTTGGTAATGTCGTCAACGGGCGTGCCGCCGGTTGGGTATGCATCAAGGATCCGTTTCAACACCGGTGAATGCGCCAGCACCTGCGCGCGAAAGGCGGAGTTGGGTACGAAGTTGATGAAAGTCTGGCCGAGACTCTGGCGAAGTCCTTCGTAGTTTGCGAAGAAGAAAGCCTTGTCCTTCCTGATGGGTCCTCCGAAGCTGCCGCCAAACTGATGCAGAGTGAACGGCGGGAGTCCGGTCGTCGAATTGTCGAAGGGAGACCTTGCATCGAGGGCATCGTTGCGGAGGGCATAAAAGGCGCTGCCGTGATATTCGTTTGTCCCGGTCTTCGACACAACATTGATCTGCGCGCCGCCTGCAGCACCGCTCTCAGCAGTGTAAACACCCGTACTGACGTGAAACTCAGCAATTGCATCGAGAGCGATGTTGAGCCGGGTGTCGGCCTTCTGCGTCTGTTCTTGTACTCCGCTGGTATCGATGCCATCAAAGGTGAAGTTGCTATCGTCCAGAGAGTGGCCGGAGAAGCGGATCGCGCGCTGAGCGCCGTCACCATAGTTTATTGCGCCGGGCGCCAGCAACATCAGGCTCGCCCAGTTGCGTCCGCTGATCGGGATCTCTTTGATCTGCTCAGGCTCGATCAAGCCGCCCACTTCGGCAGAGCTGCGATTGAGAGTCTCGGCCCCCGCGGTAATTTGAATCGCGCTGGAAATAATTCCGACCTCCAGCCGTACATCGACCGTGCGCGGTTGACCGACAGACAATTCAAGATTGTTGATTTCAACTGAGTTGAACCCATCTTTCGATATGCTGACCTTGTAGCTACCAATTGGCAACGCGGGAAATTCATAGATCCCGGAGGCGTCGGTCATCGTCTCGCGATGGAGACCGATAATGGGAGAGAGCAGTGCGACTTTTGCACCCTGGAGTACCCCGCCCGATGTGTCGGTTACCGTGCCGCTAATCGCAGCCTGGTGTACCTGAGCGTCAGGCGGCGAGGCCAGCAAGATGATTGTTGATGCTATTGACAACAGCGAGAGCGCAAATCGACGACTCTTGTTCATGACGCATGCCTCCAATGCATTGCCAGGGGAGAGAATTAGGAATGAGGTGATTGCCCCGGATTAGGGGATGCACCCAAAGCTTACTGCAGCCGGGTTGCACGAATGTTAAGCTTCTGTGAGGTGTAGGTTAAATGGGTGGTGCTTCGCAGAACTCTACATGGCGTTTTCATTGGCAAGCAGAAATCATCCTGGCGATCGGTCGTAGAGCGCATGGCGATTGGGCTTCACCTTGGATACTTCAGCTCGTCCCGAAATTCATTGATATGCAGTCTGTTTTTTTTAAGGATTCAAGACGGGATCATGATGCGATTGATATACATATCTGGCGGTCCCGAATCCTATTGCACTCCCGACCAGCACGTCAGAAAGGAAGTGATGGCTACCCGTGAAGCGCGACACACTCACCAAAGCCGCAATCCCGTATGCTGTAACCGGTACCCACCGGTGCTTCCTATACTCTAGTGCGATCACTGTGGCTACCGCCCACACTGCCATCGAGTGTCCGGAAGGGAACGAGTTGCCTCCGTCAAGGAAATCCCCACGCCCAGAGTCACTGTGCGGCCGCGGACGCTGGCTGATTGCCTTGATGACTGTGGAAACAATGGCCCCATCGATAAGCGCCTCTCCGGCAAGCAAGCCAGTCTCGCGTGCCCTTGGATTGTCAGTGATGCGCCCAACCAGGTAGAAAGCTCCTGAGACGCCAGCGGCTGCATATCCGGATCCCAACTTGCTCAAGTCGTTGCTCACCCTCAAATTGGTGCCAATGGAACTGAACTCCAATCCCTCCTCTGTGGTGAACCGATCAGTAGCAAGAAGAGCAACCGTCCCCGCTGTTAGGGGCGCCAGCCACCAGGCGTCTTGTGGGTGAAGATGCAGCGGAGATGTCCATATTGCCCGCTGATCTCGCAGGATGTTCGAGACGAACTGCCGTTCCGGTGAAGGCTTCGTCGTCGACTGAGGGCTGGGAGTGGTAACAGGCGGCGTTTGTTGCTGCGAGGGTTTGGGGGTCTGGGCCGATGCGCCGGCGATGGCAAAAATGGTGAGAGCAAGCGCCAGCACGCTTCGCTTCGAGTTTGATAACAGACCGTTCATGACCTACTCCTGACTGATTGGTCACACGGGCATCCCGTTCAGCATCGCACCTCGAGTATCACCGGTCAATCGCTGGAAGGATTTCGTGTCGCTGGAAGGATTTCGTTAGATACTAGATCATCCCTCGCTGGACTAGTACATCACGCGGTTCTTTGAGCGGAGTTGAGGGTGCTGCAAGCACCGCACTGATGCTGGATCGTGCATCAGGGCCAGCCGGTTACCTGAAAAAGTAGTTGTATCCGACAACCATGTTCTTCAGCAGTGGGGCCGGAATTGAATTAGCGAGAAACGCGCTGGAAATTGCGTGAGTCAATGCATTTGCAAGCAAATTAGGCTCGCGCTCGTACTCGCGCGCCCAGATGTAGCCACCCAACGCGCATACAAGCGTTAAGACCGGATTGGGCAGATGGAGAACCGCAAAAAATACCGCCGTTGCAAGTATACTTTTCCCTTCAACGATCACTCGTAGTCGACGATTTGCGTAGGCAAGCAGCATATACTGCTGAAGAAATGCCCAGAAAGGCACTGAGAGCAGCATCGAATAGAACCTCATCCCGAATCTAAGAGTTCCGGCTGCAAGACCGACTGCGACTGTAATCAATACGAAGACAAAGAGAGGAACTGAGATTCGCGCCAAGACCGCCCAGATGTTATCGAGTCTGATGCCCAGGTCGCGCGCGCTCACCCCATCACGCGCAAAGCAGACGATCAGCAACGCCACAATAAGAAGCGCCAATACCTCGTAGACTGCGCGTGGGTGGTCCGTCACGGGAGCGATCCACTCGATACCCTCAACCAGGAGAGTGAGGCTCGCGAGTTCAACGAATGCTGCGCGAACGTTTTGGCGCGCGTCACCTCCCGGGCTGAGCATTCGTTTGGTTGTCAGCCGGGTTGCGTCCGTCGTAGAAAATAACTGCGGATCGGTCAGCCATCGAATCGAAGCCGCGAATCTGTGAAAGAGTACCATCGTAGGCTTCTCATTCTACGCGCAACGCGATCATGGGATCGATGCGCGATGCTCGACGCGCCGGAACAAAACAAGCAGCCAACGCGACCAGGACCAGGAGCAACGGAACAGCGATCAGAACGGCCGGATCGGTCGGGCTAACTTCAAACAGCAGGCTTTCAATCGCTCGGGACATCGCGGCAGCGCCAGCGATACCAATCGCTACGCCGGTCGCAATAAGCACCATACCTTCTCGTAGAACCAAGCGAAGTAGAACAGCCTGCGGTGCCCCTAGTGCGAGCCGGATCCCAAATTCCTTCTTTCGGCTCGCAACATATAATGCCATCGTTCCGTAAATGCCTACCGCTGCGAGCAACAACGCTAAAACCGAGAACGCGGTCAGCAAGATATTAGTGAGCCGCTGACTGTTGAGCGTACGACCAATCACGTCGTTCATGGCTCGGATCGAGTAGACCGGGATTTCGGGATCTACTTCCGAGACCTCGCTCCTTATTGCGCCGATGAGTGTATTGAAAGGGCCGTCGGTTCTGACAGCAAGCTGCGCCTGAAGCGTCGGTCCCTGCGCCAGGGGAACGTAGATGTGAGGCTGCAATTCTTCCGCAAGTCCGACTTCCTTTATTCCGCCCACTACTCCGACGATGGTTAACCATGTCATATCGCCAGTGGTCTCGACTCTTTTTCCCAAAGCGTCGCCGTCCGGCCAATACATCCGCGCAAGCGTTTCATCTACAATCGCTACAGATTGAGAATCGGCGTTGTCTGTTTCGAGAAAATCCCTTCCACGTAGCAAAGGAATTTCCATTACTTGAAGATGTCCGGGCGCCATCGACACCAGCTGCGCTTGTACTCCTTCAGCGGTATCCGGCGGATGGCCCTCCACTATGAAGTTGTCGGTGTTGCCGCCGCTGGTAAACGGGAGACCTGAAGTGATCGCCGCCGAGCGAATTCCAGGCATGCCACTCATACGCTCCATGAGGCTCTGGTAGAACTGCACCGTCTGTTCCGGTTTTGCATACTTGCGGGCCGGCAGCGAGATGAGCATCGTGAGCAGCCTATCCGGGTTGAATCCCAGACTGACAGACTCGAGATGGTGAAGGCTCTTCAACAGGAGTCCCGCGCCGATCAACAGGACAAAAGAAAGCGCAAACTGCGCGGCTACTAAAGCTCGGTTCGCGCGGTGGCTTGAACTGCTACCGCGTCCTCCTTCGTGCATCGCCGCAACCATCCCCATGCGATAGGCCCGAAGCGCCGGCATCAGCCCAAAGAGCAGGCCGGTCAGTACGGCCAGACCGGCCGTGAACGTTAACACGCGCGCGTCGAGCGCGACTCCTTCGATTCTCGGTATTCCCTCGATAGGCAACCTGTCGAGCATTCGAACTCCCAGCCAAGCCAACAGAACGCCGCCCGCCGCACCGATGACCGAGAGCACAAGGCTCTCGGTCAAGAGTTGCCTAGCGACCCGAGACGGACTGGCGCCGAGCGCGAACCTGACCGCAAGTTCCTTTACCCGCGAAGTCGCACGAGCCAACAGCAAGTTCGCGATGTTGGCGCAAGCGATCAACAGCACCAGCCCGACTGCGCCAAGCAAAATGAGGAGAGGCTTTTGTGTAGCTCCGACCATCGCGTCCTTCAGCGGCGTTACAACCGTCTTGAGAGCAGAGCCTTTGTCCAGCGGCACCCTGGCCTCGCTCGTATCAGGATGCTTGCGAGCATAGTCCCAAAGTCCCTCCGTTGTTTCGGCTTCCGCGTCCGACGGTAATACCCCTGGCGCCAACCGTGCTATCGCTCGTAGGAAGTATGGCGCGGTCCTGGTTGGATTGATGGCAAGGGGAACCCATATCTCGGTCTCCGGCCGAGGAAAGCTGAAACCCGCAGGCATAACCCCAATCACCTCGGTCGCGATGCTGTTGAGGTTCAAAGATCGGCCGATCATATTCGGATCGCCGCCAAACTGGCGCTGCCAAAACCCAAAACTGATAACGCACACTCCGTTGTTGCCGGGCGTGTCTTCGCCGGCGCGAAAAGTCCGTCCGAGGAGTGGCTGAACCCCGAGCACTTTGAAGAAATCGGCGCTGACGTTACCGACTGAAACGCGTTCCGGATCACCGCCTCCGGTGAGATTAGCGCCGCTTGTAGAGTAAGCGGCAATAGCTTCAAGTGAATGGGTGTTGTTGTCACGTAAAGCGGTGAAAGTGGCTTGCGACAGATTCCAGAGCGGCAGTCCGAGTTGCGATTGCGATTGCACCAGCCTGACCAGCCGATCGGGTCGTTCGAACGGGAGCGGTCGCAGGAGAATACCGTCAACCAGACTGAAGATCGCAGTATTCACCCCGATTCCCAGGGCAAGCGTTATCACCACAAGGGCGGTGAAGCTGGGGTTCTTCAACAGTATCCGCACCGCGTAGCCAGCGTCGAGCCATACCTGCTCGATAAGCGCTCCCATGCGCACGTCCCTGACTTGCTCCTTCACTTGAGCAAGACCTCCAAACTCGATGAGCGCGTTTCGACGCGCCTCTTGGACGCTCAAGCCGGCAGCAATCTTCTCGTCGATCAGCAGGTCCAGATGCGCGCTCATTTCTTCATCGAGTTCGCGCTCGGCATGTTCCCGATGAAATACGTTGGATAACAGGCTTCGAAAGCGAGAGAGCAAATGCATAGTCAGCTCCTGTTCGAACTTCGGCGCCACTCGTCCAACTTGCAATTGGGCACGTGGGGAGCGGCCCGGATTTGAGAGATAACCAACAAAGCGCTAACCTATGAGGTCGCTTCCAGCGCAAGAAAGATGGCCCCGGCGATCCTCTCCCAATTGGCGGTCTCAGTTTCCAGGTGCTTCCGTCCCTTCCTTGTCAGCTTGTAGTACTTGGCTTTGCGGCGGTTTTCCGACTCGCCCCACTCCGACACGAGCCAGCCCTTCTCCTCGAGTCGATGCAGCGCTGGAAAGAGTGAGCCCGGCTTAGGGTGAAAGGTGCCTTTCGTTGACTGATTGATTCGACGAGCAATGCCGAGCCCGTGATTCGGGCCCAGACCCAGCGTCTTGAGGATCAGCAGATCGAGCGTGCCTTGAAGAAGATCGTCGGTTCCCTTTGTCATGAGCTCTCCTATAGAACAACGATAGGAGGGTAAGTCATACACCTATCGAATGTCAATAGGAGACGCGGAGGGTGACGAGTACGCGCGACTTGCTTACACGAACTAATGTCAATATTGTTTTCCGGCAATTCGTCTGGCCATTTCAAGCCAGGCGCAACAACATGAGGAGTGTTTGGCCTGCGCTTTTACCTATGCATCGCTAAATGTGGATTCCTGAAACAGCATCTGTCGAAGGTTTCGAACGCTATGTGCGCGGAAAATGCTTGTTCGACGAAGTAGGATTACAATCAACTGGAGGAATCGGAAATGGACATCAATAGAAATGGCTCACAGCCTTCCGGCAGAGGACCTGCCGAGTATTTTACCGGCGCCGTACGCATTGACCCCCTGTTCCAGGCACCCGAGCCGGCACGCGTGCTCGGCGTCAGTGTGACGTTCGAGCCCGGCGCTCGGACTGCATGGCACGTCCATCCGCTCGGACAGACCCTGATCGTCACGTCCGGGTGTGGCTGGGTGCAAAGCGTGGAAGGACCGAAAGAGGAAATCCGGCCGGGCGATGTGGTCTGGTGCCCGCCGAGTGAGAAGCACTGGCACGGCGCCACGCCCACCACGGCCATGACCCACATTGCAATTTTGGAACATCTCGACGGCAAGACCGTCGACTGGATGGAAAAGGTTAGCGACGAACAATACCAGGCTTGATCACCGAAAAAACGAGACGAATAGGAGCAAATGTCATGTACAACGCGAAAGCTTACTCCGCTGCCAGTGAGACATCGCCGGTTGCCCCGGCCACGATCCCGCGGCGCGATCCCAGAGAACACGACGTACAGATCGAGATACTCTTCTGTGGCATCTGCCACTCGGATCTCCATTCAGTACGTAACGAGTGGAGCGAATTCGCGCCCACCGTGTACCCAATTGTCCCGGGCCATGAAATTGTCGGGCGGGTCACCAGGGTCGGCTCCGCAGTTACCAGGTACAAGCCCGGCGAGCTCGCCGCAGTCGGCTGTATGGTCGACTCGGACGGTACCTGCCCACAGTGCAAAGATGGCCTTGAACAGTTCTGCCCGAACATGATCCTCACCTTCAACTCCCCAGACAAGCAGCTCGGAGGCGTCACTTATGGCGGCTACTCCGACAGCATCGTCGTCGATGAACGCTTCGTCCTGCGCATCCCCTCCAAGCTGGATCTCGCCGGAGCCGCGCCGCTCCTCTGCGCCGGGATCACAACATACTCGCCTATGCGTCATTGGGGCGTCACAAAAGGCAAGAAGGTCGGAGTGGTCGGGCTCGGCGGACTGGGTCACATGGGCGTGAAGCTTGCTCGTGCGTTCGGGGCGCACGTCGTCGTCTTCACCACTTCACCGGACAAGAAGGAAGACGCGCTCCGCCTCGGCGCCGACGAAGTCGTGGTCTCTCGCAACAGCGACGAGATGCAGAAGCACGCCGGCAGCTTCGACTTCATTCTCGACACGGTCTCCGCCGATCACGACATCAATGCCTATCTCAACCTGCTCGGCCTCGACGGCAACATCACATTAGTCGGTGCACCCCCGAAGCCTCTCGCCGTTGCGGCGTTCGCCCTCATCCCGCGGCGCCGGAGTCTCTCCGGATCCAGCATCGGCGGGATCTTGGAGACTCAGGAAATGCTCGACTTTTGCGCCGAACATAACATCACTGCCGACGTCGAAGTCATCCCAATCCAGAAGGTCAATGAAGCGTACGAGAGACTGCTCAAGTCTGACGTGAAGTATCGCTTCTCCATCGATATGGCTTCTCTCAAATCTGACTAACTCGGGTGACATTCAAAGGAGCAATGATGCAGAAGCGCAAACTTGGAAATAGCAACCTGGAAGCTTCGGCTCTCGGGCTTGGCTGCATGGGTATGAGCTATGGATACGGTCCGGCTGCCGATAAGCAGGAGATGATCTCTCTGATTCGCACGGCGGCAGAACGGGGCGTCACGTTCTTCGATACCGCTGAAGCGTACGGTCCATTTACAAACGAAGAACTTGTTGGCGAAGCACTCGCTCCCTTCCGTGGACAAGTTGTGATCGCAACGAAGTTCGGATTCAAACTTGATCCCGCGGTGGCGCGCGGTTTGGCTGGGGTGGATAGTCGGCCGGAGCACATCAAAGAAGTTGCCGAAGCATCGCTCAAGCGGCTCAAGGTCGATACCATCGATCTCTTCTATCAGCACCGAGTTGATCCGGACGTGCCAATCGAAGACGTGGCGGGAGCGGTGCAGGACCTGATTCAGGAAGGCAAAGTCAAACACTTCGGCCTTTCTGAAGCGAGAGTGCAAACTATCCGTCGCGCACACGCAGTCCAGCCCGTCACTGCGCTGCAGAGCGAATACTCGCTGTGGTGGAGAAATCCTGAAACGGAAGTATTACCTACGCTCGAGAAACTCGGAATCGGGTTCGTGCCATTTAGTCCGCTTGGTAAGGGCTTCCTCACGGGAAAGATCGACGAAAACACGACGTTCGATAGTTCAGACTTCCGCAACATCGTCCCTCGTTTCACGCCGGAGGCTCGCAAAGCGAATCAGGCGCTTGTTGATTTGCTTGGCAAAGTTGCAGAACGGAAGCACGCGACTCCCGCACAGATTGCACTCGTCTGGTTGCTTGCCCAGAA
>DATMCM010000176.1:0-6154 GCA_035558335.1 Blastocatellia bacterium
CTCCAACGAAGGGCCACGTCTCTATTGTTCTTGATGGCGTCGTCATGCCATGGGGTGAGGAAGCGGTCTCGGTCGAAGTCACCGCCATCGAGGACTGGAACGAGAACCAAAAGTTCAGAGGCGATGGCAAGGGCAAGATGAAGGCGGGGCGCCAGGGCGACAGAACCTTGAACAACACAACGCGCGGCGGCACATTCGGGGCGGGTGCATCGTGGATCGCGTTGCTGTTTGGAGGAGCCGCGGGCGCCGGCGGACGGACGCTCTCGGGTCTCGGTGGCGCAGGGATCGCAGTGGGGGCGATTTCGGGACTGCTGCTTACCAAAGGTGGCGAAGTGCGCTCCTCGCCTGGAGCCATCCTTCGAATTAAGTTCACCAGGCCGTTTACAACTACGCTGCGGCAAGCAGCGCCTACCCAGTCGCGCCCCAACGTCTAGACGCTCTGCCGTCGGATGGCGTTGAACAACAACGAGACTCAGTCAAAGGATCGTCTCGTAAAATGCCTGTCTGATGGCGCAACGAGAACTCGGCGGGGGCAAGCCCACCTTCCCGACCTGAAGTGTTTCGGGTATATGATCTCAGCGGCACGTTTCAGGTTGGGAAGGTGGGCTTGCCCCTCGCCGAGTTGTCTCTCTTTAGTCTGCGAGTCATCCCCAGTGTGACACTCTCGAAACTGTCACACCCCCGGTAGTTCCCTCGAAGCACACATCGTATCCTCAGAATCGAACGAACGAACAGGCTGGTTGGCGAGTTAGGCTCGCTCATAACAGAGGCTGGTCGGGTCTGTTCGTTCGCAAATTCTTTGCGAAAGAGGTGGCCAATGAATCAAGCGGATCAGAACACAACTGTGACAATCATTCCCTGTGCCGCTTGTGGGGCGGGCTTGACTGAAGACAGCAAGTTCTGTCGTTGGTGCGGTGTTAGATTGGCCCTCGATCCCGATCAAACCGAGCGACTCACCTTCGGCAAGCCTTCCGCGCCGGCCGCGTACCGAACGGCGCCGCTTGCGCCGCTAAACCTCTATCACCCCGTGTCCGGTCCGCTGGTCAAAGCAGTCGCGGCAGGAGTCCCCACACGCACGTCGTTGTCGACGACTGGTGGAGTGACGAAACGAGTGCTGCTCGCGCTGATGGCCATTCCTATCTGGGTGATGATCATTTTGCTTTCCCCGATCGATGCTTACGCTTCGGCGAAGATCATCGGCCAACGAGTATGAGTAAACCATGTCACTGACGGCAAAGAGTCGGATTATTATTTTGACGACGTGGCTCCTGATCGTTGCGGGTGCCCTGACTCCTCGACCTGCGAGCGGAAACGACCACGATCTTGCGCTGCGAGCTCGTGCCGTACTCTCTCAGCGCTGCTTCGCGTGTCATGGTCTGAATGGCGTCGCCAGAAAGAACGTATTCGTTCTGGATCGCGACCGGCTGGTCTCGGCGAAAGCCCTCGCTCCCGGCGACGTCAACTCCCTGCTGCTGAGAATGGTCGAGAGTGGAGCGATGCCGCTGGGTGGACCGGAGCTTGCCGAAGACGAGAAGGCGACGCTGCGGGCCTGGGTCATTGCCGGCGCTCCACGCTTCGAAGAAGACCAGTCCAGGACGCGATCATTTCTTTCGGAGTCCGCACTCCTCGCCCAGATTCGAGCCGACCTGGCGGTGGCCCCGGACCGGACGCGGCCTTATCTTCGTTACTTCAGCCTCGCGAACTTGTACAACGCGGGCGTTTCCGAAGCCGAGCTCGAGAGTTACCGCTCGGCGGTCTCGAAACTGATCAACAGCCTCTCGATGCATCCGGAGATCACACCTCCCGCCGCGATTGATTCGGCGCGCACCATGTTTCGCATCGACCTGCGCGATTACAACTGGAAGCTCGCGACCTGGAATGTACTGGCCGCGGCTTATCCTTACGGCATTCGCACGTCGGATGGCGACTCGATCGCTCACATCAACGGATCGCCGATACCGTATCTTCGAGCCGACTGGTTCATCGCAGAGGCGTCGGTTGCCCCGTTGTATTACGATGTGCTGGAGTTGCCGCGCACCGTTCAGGAGCTCGAAGCGCGGTTGGGAGTCGACGTCGCGCGCGATCTTGCTGAAGAGAAGAACGTTGCGCGCGCGGGCATCCGATCAAGCGGCGTCTCGCAAAACAACCGAGTTCTCGAGCGTCACGTCTCGCAGCACGGGGCTTATTGGAAAAGCTTCGACTTTCGAAGCAATCTGGACGATCAAAACATCTTTCGCGACCCGCTTCGATTCAGTCCTGCCGGTAGCGAGATCATCTTCAACCTGCCGAACGGGCTTCAGGCCTACTTTCTGGCGGACGCGCGCGGCAATCGCCTCGACGACGCGCCGATTAACATTGTCGCCGACCGCAACAACCCGGATGATCCCATCATTCACAACGGGCGGTCTTGTATGAGCTGTCACTTCGCCGGCATGCAGTCATTCAAAGATGATGTGAGACCGGTTGTGAGCGGCCTTAGTGCTGATCGGTTCGATCGCTCAAGAGCGTTACAGCTGTACCCACCACAAGAGACGCTCGATAGCTTGATCGACAAAGACCGCAGGCGTTTTGAGCGGGCGCTCGAAAAAACAGGCGCTCGCTTGCCGGTTAGCGCGCTGGCCGAACAGATCAGCGCCCTCTCGCGAAAGTACAATTCCGAGGTATCAGTCGCGGAAGCGGCTTCAGAAGCCGGTTTGGAGACTCCCGAGTTCCTGACTCGCTTGAGCGCTAGCACTCGTCTCACTTCAATTGGCTTCGGCCAGTTGGCGGTTTCGGGCGGCGGCATCAAACGGGAAGCGTGGGAAAAACAATTCGGAGAGCTCGTTCGCGAGCTTCGCCTGGGAGATCACTTGCCGGGTAGGACCTTCGCGTCGTCGCGCCAAGGTCTCTCGGCACAAGCTTCCTCGGCCAGCGCCAGGCAGCTCAGAGTTGCCGCAGACAACTTCGCTCCTGCCTCCGGGCGAGCGTCGATCCCGAGCGGCTCCACTGAGTCGCTGCGTCTAGCGCATGCTGTCTTTATTATGTCGAGGTCGGGATATTTCAACTCACAGGATCTTGCCAATGAGCTGTTGAAAAACACCGAGTTCTCTCAGATGGGCCTTATTATAACTAAGGACCGAACCGCTGCGGATCTTGTGATCGAAGTTGATCGGCTGGTCTTCACAACGCACTTCCCTTATGTCGTCGTAGATCCCAGGAACAACGCCATCGTCGCGAGCGGCGAGGTCAACTCGCTGTTCGGGACCGCCGCCGCAAAAATCTCAAGGATGGTGATCAAACAGATCAAACAGGCGCGGCAGTAAGCGAGCGAGGGATCGAGACAGTCGCAGCAACAGTCCAGGGAAGAAATGCGCGCCTTCAAGCACTAGGCTGCTCGGCGTCGATTGCTGTTTCCAACGAGTCGAAGTTCCCTTTTGAGCTCTCTCTCGAGTTGTCCCCAAACAGCCTTAAAGTTCTTTTGAAACTGCTTGTCACTCAGTTTGGTTCTCCTGGCGATCTGTGCGCATAGCTCACGAAAGACATGCTCGTTGAACTGCTTCGCCTGCAGTAACTCGAGGGGCCCGTCCAATTCCCGAGGCGTGATGTCCAGCAACAGTGGAAAGATGGGAATCTCCTTGCGCGCGCGTTGCCGCCAAAGAGCACCGATCTCGAAGTGAAGCCACTTAGATCTGTGGCTTTGTTTGGAGACGCACACTATTCCGTACTGAGCAGCCCTGAGTTCCTTGAGTAACGTTGGGAGCCACTCCTCGCTGCCGTCGATATCCGGTGAGTAAAACACCCGGGCCGCCGGAACTATCGTTGGCAGCCACTCGACGAGCCTCTCAGCGACACGAAGACTCCTGGTTCCCGACCAGCTCACGAATACTCTAACCTGCATGATTTGCCCTCCTGAACAAACTTCTCAGTCGCACAGCAGTATGACCGTTTGTCTTTTTCCCCGGCCTCCGCTTCCAGGATCCTCGAGGTAACGCGGAGTCTCGCGAATTCACTCTATCGGTAGGATACGCTCGGAGCTCGACACATCTTAGGCGCTCTCTCGGATTGTTCCGCCGACCAGCGGCTAACGCCAGAAGCGTGGTTTTCCTCGCACAATTGCCGGAGCCACGCGGGATTATACTGGCTCATCGGGATTTGGCAATGCGAAATGTAAGTCTTATCGCTCGAGTAAGTAGAGCGAGCGACTTTGCCGTGAGAAGGTAGGAGTGTTGCGCAGACTTTCAAAGGGCCGTTGCAATAGCGTGTTGCGAGAAGTCTCGCCACTAAGACGCCAAGGCTCGAAGCCCACAAAGCAATTCTTTGTGTAGCTTCGTGACTTGGCGCCTTTGTGGCAAGACCGGCGCCATCACACCTCAACCGGCTATTCCACCACCACCTTCAAAACTCGGTGACTTGACAGGCTTCGCCGCACTCGCCGATAATGCCCGCCAGATTGAAAAGCCGAATTAGACTTACAATGATTTTTAGCTCACAAGATGCTACTGCGCGCTTGATCTTAAGGGTGAGCAACGTGCGGCGCGTGTTCCCTTTCTGGTTCGCCTTTACGTTTATCACCGCAAACGGAGCGGAGGGCGCGATGGTCTAGGTGGACGCACATCGCAGAAGTTACGAGGCCCGCTCCTTCCGACGAAGGCAGCGGGCCTCGAAGTTTTGGAGACATTTGAATGACCGAACAGAAAACCATAAGCGCGATGAAGGTGGCCTTTCAGGGTGAGCGCGGCGCGTTCAGCGAAGACGCCGCGCGACAACTCCTCGGTGAGAGCGCCGAGACCCTCGCGTGCCGCACTTTTGATGAGATGTTCGGAGCGGTTGCGGCTGGCGACGCAGGCTGCGCGGTCGCGCCGATTGAAAACAGCCTTGCCGGTTCGGTCCACAAGAACTACGACCTGCTGATGGAGCACAACCTCACCATCATCGGCGAGACAAACGTCCGGATCGCCCACAACCTTATTGCACTGATGGGCGCGACTCTTGCGGAGATCCGTCACGCGCACTCTCATCCGGTCGCGCTGGCCCAGTGTGAGAAGTTCTTCCGAAACCATCCGCAGATTGAAGCGCAGCCCGCTTACGATACGGCCGGCAGCGTCAAGATTGTTATCGAGCGCGGAGATCGCCAGCAAGCCGCCATCGCAGGCGCAACTGCAGCCGCAGTTTACGGCGCAGAGATACTCGCAAGGAACATAGAAGACAACCCGCAGAACTTCACCCGCTTTTTGCTTCTGACAACGCCCGCACGAGCCGGTTCGATCAATCCCGCCGGTTCGAGCGAGCGCAAGACCTCGATCGTCTTTCGCGTAGCCAACCAGCCGGGCTCGTTGTTTCGAGCGCTCGCCGTCTTCTCGCTTCGCGACATCGACATGACCAAGATTGAATCGCGCCCCATCGAAGGCCGTCCCTGGGAATACTCATTCTATCTCGATGTGGCCGGCGACCAGCATGAGCCGAAACTGGCACGCGCGCTTGCGCACCTGGGTGAGATGACCGAGAGCATTCGGGTGCTGGGAAGCTATCCGCGGGCGAAGGAGTCTTGAGGGGGGAGGGATATTGAAAATTGAAAATTGAAAAATGCAAATTGAAAATTTGAGATTTGAGATTTGAAGTTTTCGGTGTGAGATTTGAGATTCGAGATTTGGAGTTCCGGAAAGCTGAGACAAGTCGGAGAAAACACAAATGATCATCGCAATGAAATCAGACGCAACCGAAGAGCAGATCAATGAGGTCTGCGAGAGCATCCGCCGCTACGGCTACAACCCGCACGTTATCAGGGGCGAAGAGCGGGTCGTCATCGGCGCGGTCGGCCACGGTGACAACAAAGACCATCTGCAGAATCTGCGGTCGGTGCCCGGTGTGGCGGACGTGGTACCGATTCTTCAGCCCTACAAGATCGTCAGCCGCGAGCTGAAGCCTCAAAAGACGGTAGTGCGAGTTGGCGAGCTCGAAGTCGGCGGCAACCAATTCATAGTGATGGCGGGACCCTGCTCGGTTGAGACTCGCGAGCAGTTGCTCGAGACCGCGGACGCCGTGAAAAAGGCGGGGGCCCATTTCCTGCGCGGCGGAGCCTACAAACCCCGTACCTCGCCTTACGACTTTCAGGGGCTGGAGGTCGAGGGCTTGAAGCTGCTGGCTGAAGCGCGCCAGCGAACCGGCTTGAAGGTTG
>DATMCM010000177.1:0-4047 GCA_035558335.1 Blastocatellia bacterium
CGCCGCCGCGAATTGGGAAATCGACGGCACGCCGCGAAATCCGGGCGCATGGCTAACAACAGTCGCCCATCGGAAGTTGCTCGATGCGGTGCGCCGCGAAAAGACGAAGACTGACAGGCAAGCGGAACTCGAGTACGAAACGGAAAGATTGCAGCCCTACGACGAGCCTGCATTGTCAGAGGAAGCCGTGGCATACCCCGATGACAGGTTGCGGTTGATTTTTACCTGCTGTCATCCATCCTTGAGCCGCGAAGCGCAGGTTGCTTTGACGCTGCGCACGCTGGGCGGACTTACCACAACCGAGATCGCCCGCGCATTCCTTCTGCCTGAGCCGACTTTGGCGCAGCGGCTGGTGCGAGCCAAGAACAAGATCCGCGTTGCGAGAATTCCCTACGAAGTTCCGTCGCTTGAAGTCCTGGGCGAGCGTCTCACGGCAGTCCAGGCTGTCATTTACCTGATCTTCAACGAAGGCTACTCAGCAACTGCGGGCGACAGTCTGGTGAGAAGAGATCTGTGCGCTGAAGCGATTCGGTTGGCGCGCGTTCTCCACGAGTTGTTGGCACGCGAACCTGAGAATGTCGGTTTGCTGGCGTTGATGCTGTTGCAGGACTCGCGCCGCGAGGCTCGAATAAACGAGGATGGCGAACTCGTGACCCTGGAAGACCAGGATCGGTCACGTTGGGATCGCAGGGAAATCGAAGAAGGCTTGCGCCTGATCGAGGCGGCGCTTCGGCTGGGGCGCGTCGGCAATTATCAACTTCAAGCCGCTGTCGCCGCGCTACATGTTGAAGCGAAGACTGCTGGCGAAACGGACTGGCCACAAATCGTCGCGCTCTACAAGGAGCTAATGCGGATCAACTCATCGGCGATCGTAGCTTTGAATCATGCAGCCGCAGTCGCGATGAGCGAAGGACTCGAGAAGGGTTTGACTTTGATAGAGGAAGCGGGCGCCTCTGGAAAGCTGGATCACTACTATCTGTTTCATGCAGCGCGCGCTGATCTGTTGCGACGGCTCAACCGGTTGCCGGAAGCAGCAAACGCCTACACGCGCGCCCTCTCGCTTACGACCAACCAGGTGGAGCGGCAATACATACGAAAGCGTCTCGGTGAAGTGGCCGAATGAACCGGATCCTGTTTCTACGGTTTAATTGCCCTAAACGAGGTAGTGTCCTGAATCCGTGTTGCCAGGTGAATTGACCACGGATTGGGCGGGTTAGACGGATTCTCACAGATCCAGATCCGCGCAAATCCGTCTAATCCGTCCAAACCGTGGTCCATCGAACCAATTTCGAACTACCACCAACACCCATTCAGGACATCACCTAAAACGGAGCGGACTTGACCGGCAGCCTGTTTTCGCAAACAATGGGCGCTTCGCCTTGAGCTGACGACCAGAAAGGAGCTCTTGGATGGGCTATCGCTTGAAAGAGGACGAATCGGTACCTGACGGTATCAAGCGTATTTCCCTTGACCAGATCGACAGGGCGCTGGGGCGTTTGAGTCTGAAAACCAGAAACAAAGACAGGGCCGTGCATGAAGCTCGAGTTTGTTTTAAGAAGATAAGAGCTGTGCTTAGGCTGGTTTACGGGGAACTAGGACGCGACATTTTCAGCCTCGAGAACCGAGAATACCGAGACGCGGGCCGCCCGCTTTCGAGGTCGCGAGACACAGAGGTTGTAGCCGGCACGCTTGAGGAATTAGTCCATCACTTCAATAAACAGCTTGCGAACCCCGACATCAAGACGCTTCGAAAGCGCCTTCGTCAGTCAAGAGCGGAGCAGCAAATCGATAGGAAGCAGGTCCTTCCGCAAGTGGCCGAAGCCGTATCCTCAGCCCGGGAACGAGTTGAAACGTGGCCTGTCATCAATGACGGGTTTTCCGCCCTGCGCCCCGGCCTTCAACGTGTCTACAAGAGAGGCCGAGCCGGTTTCATACTGACAAGTACCGATCGCGCGACCGAGAACCTTCACGAGTGGCGGAAACAGGTCAAGTACCTGTGGTATCAGGTCTGCGTATTGAATCCGATGTGGCCACAGCCGTTGGACGTTCTCGCTGACGAATTGAACAAGCTTGCAGACTATCTAAGCGAAGATCACGATCTCGCACTGCTCAGCAGGACCGCCATCGACCAGGCGCAGGCGCTCGGCGCGCCGGACGAGGTTGAGAAACTGGTTTTCCTCATTGACCAACGCCGCATTCAGCTTCAAGCGAAAGCGACGGCTCTCGGAGCGCGCATCTACGCGGAAAAGCCGAAGACGTTTGTCAATCGCATCCAATTGTATTGGGAGGCGTGGCGTCCCGAGAGTGCCACTGAGCCTGTGGAGGACCCACAGCTAGAACTCGCCTTTGAGGCCACCTCTGCGTCTTCGACCTAGGTAACAGGTCGTCCCTTGAGTCGTCGGCACACGCAGTCAGCATTGCGAAACGCCGTCGGGAAATGGTGAGTGAACCAGGAAGGCTCAGATCAATCCAGCAGCAGGAGAAACCTGCTCGGCGCCCGCTTCGAAATCTAATCCGATGTCTAATGCTGGCGCTGAATGGGTAAGCGCCCCCACCGAAATCACATCAACTCCGGTCGCCGCAATCTCAGAGATGGTCCCAAGGGTCACTCCACCCGAAGCCTCGGTGATGGCTCGGCTACCGATCAACGCCACGGCTCTTCTCAGGCCGTCAGTCGACATGTTATCCAGCAAGATTATGTCGGCGCCCGCCGAAAGAGCCTGGGGAATCTGATCGAGGTCGTCTACTTCAATCTCAACCTTGAGCGTGTGAGGCATAGACTCGCGCGCTTGTTTGACCGCCTGGGCGAGGGAAAGGCCTATAGCCTTGATCACGACGAGGTGGTTGTCTTTTATCAGCATGGAGTCGCTCAAGTCACGGCGGTGATTGAAGCCTCCGCCCGCGCGCACTGCGTACTTTTCCAGTGAACGTAGCCCAGGCGTTGTCTTACGTGTGTCAACGACGCGAGCCTGAGTTCCGCGTACCGCTTCGACGTACCGATTTGTCAGCGTCGCGATACCGCTCAACCGCTGCAGAAAATTGAGCGCAACCCGTTCACCCCGCAGCAAACTGCGGGCGGCTCCTGAGACGACCCCGATTTCCTGACCCGCGACCACCGCGGTACCGTCTCCCCTCAAGGCGGTAAATTGCAGCTGTGCATCCACCACATGGAATACCGTCTTCGCGACATCCAGTCCGGCGATCACACCCTGATCTCGGCTTCGGAAGATTGCCCGCCCGGCTGCGTCAGGTGGAATGAGAGAATCGCTGGTAACATCGCCTCTGCCGAGGTCTTCTTCCAGTGCGCTTTCGACGAGACGGCGCAACGCGTTTTCGGTCATGAAATCAAAGAGTCGAAGATCCGCTTTTGTCACCTGCCCTCCTTCGCAGAACGTGTGGCCGGAGCTTTTGACAGGACGATATGCTTTTGCCATCGTGGATCAGTACCAGGGAAGTCCTTGCGCCACTGTGCCCCGCGGCTTTCGCGCCTGGCAAGTGCGGCCGTCGCCATCAATTTGCCGATCAAGGCCATGTTCGCAAGCTCATGCTCGGCAGGACTAATTGGTTCACGTGAGGCGGCTTCCCACGCAGCCAGCTCGGTTCGCGCCGCAGTCAAACCGGCTTCGTCGCGCACCAGACCTACTTGATTCCACATCAGTTTCTGTAACGCTTCGAGGGTTGGTTTTTCAGTTTGAGGTTGATTCAAGCCGTCGGAGGTTGTCTCGCTAATGTGTACTGCGTTGACAAATGCATCGGCGCGTTCGAAGGATGCTGCAGCGACCGTTCCCTCGACGATACGGGCCCCAAAAACCAGCCCCTCCAACAGCGAATTGCTGGCCAGTCTGTTCGCACCATGGACTCCAGTGCAGGCAACTTCGCCGCATGCGTATAGCCCAGGCAGACTTGCCTCGCCCCACAGATTGGTTTGCACGCCTCCCATCAAGTAGTGCGCCGCAGGCGCCACCGGCAACGGATCTCGCGTCATATCGAGACGTGCTTTGGCACAGAAAGCATTGATTGTGGGAAAACGACGCCTGACCGTCTCGC
>DATMCM010000178.1:0-14025 GCA_035558335.1 Blastocatellia bacterium
GCCGGCCGGGCGCTGATTATGTCGATGATGTCTTTCCCGTTGTAGTTGTTCTGCTCGCCATACACGGTCTTGGCGCCGTTGTCGTGCTCGGGCGGATTCTCAATAAAGGCGAAACTGTATGGGTTCGGATCGAGGCGCGGATGAAAGAACTTCCATCCGGTAAACGCGCGCGCTATCTCCCGCACATCCTGTTCGATGTAATTCTGGTCACCTGTAACTACGTCTCGTATGCCCATCGTGAACAGTTCCTGAAGCTCGCGCGCGAAGTTCTCGTTAGGCTTTCCGGCAACGCTGGTGACGCCGTCCAGCCAGATCAGCATCGCCGGGTCTTGCGCAATCCTGAGGAGCAGGTCATCAAATCTGTCCAGCGCGTGACTGCGAAGCGTAAGGTTCTGCACGTACATAAAGATGTCGTCGACCTTCGAGGCTGCGGTTGCGAAGTGGTTGTGCCAGAACAGGGTCATCTTCTCTTCGAACGGCCTTTTCGTGTAGGTCAACCGTGTAAACCACCATCGCTCGAGGTCGCCTCGATTGAACTTCGAAAAATCGAACGGATTCGAGAAGTCAAAACTCCTCCGCAGCAGGCCGTCCAGTTCGCTGTTATCTGTCTGTGCATACTCAACAAGAGATTCGACCGCGGATTCGCGCTGCCGCGAAGCGAGCGCGTCGATCTCAGCCGGGCTGCCGCCGAAGCCCGCGCGCCTCAGCAAGTGAGCCGCGTCGTCGTAAGTAAGACTTGCCATCGGCGAACCTCCCAAAGCGCGTCATGCCGGGCCTTTGACTGCTCGACCTCGAGCGCATCGCCGGCTACCCACCAGCCGATCGTTCTATCAATCCGACTATTAGTCGCTTCGCTCCCGCACATATATGACACCACGTAGGTCCGACCCTGCTCATCTGGGTCGCCACTATTGACCCAGAACTCATAGCATTAAGCGTATCTCACTGCCGGGTCGCGCTCGTTTGGCGGGCCTCATTCTGGACTAGAGCGGCATCGAACACGTGTGGCATTGTAGCCCAACGCCTCCAGCCATTAAACGTCATACCGAAGTTCCATTAGGTTCTTGCGCGCCTTTCAAGTAACGTTACTTGGTTGCCGCTGGGAGGTCCCTACGACGAGAACTTTCGAGTCGCACGGCGCGCCTTGTAGCCAGGTGAGTCCTGGGTGTATCCTAGATTGGCTTGAGCTTGGTCTTGAGCCTCAACCGAGAGTTTGCAGCAAAGGAGATTCGGGATATGAGCGCTGCAGGAATGTGCGCAACAGCTAAAGGTCGTGAGGTTGATGGGTCGCTTCGAGGTCGTTGCGAGGTCAACGGCAGCTCGCGCGATTGCAGAGTACTTAACTTGACTGGCGAGGGAGCGTTCGTTGAGAGCTTTGTGCCCCCAGTTGAAGGATCGAAGGTAGTGCTTCACCTTCAACTGCCGAATGGTCATATGCTGGCAGCCAAAGGCCTGGTCAGTCATCACGAATTCAAGAGTGGGTTCGACGTCGAGTTCAGCGGGATCTCATCGGCTGACCGAGAGCAGCTCGCTAGTCTCTTCGCATAGTCGCGCCGATTCGGCCGACATCAATTCTAATTTCAGCGTCAATTAAACGCGCGACATGAGCGCAAAAAGAGGGTGGCCCGTTGGTCACCCTCTTTTTTAAGCAAGATCGACTGGTAACTACTTCTTCGGCTCGTCTGATGAGCTGACCTGCAGGTTGTTGCTCACCAAAGTCATGCCGGTCACGCGCTGAAGGTCGGCCAGCGCTTTGTTGTAATCAGTGAGCGCGCGAACCTCAGTCCCCTGCGCTACTGACAAGTCAGTTTGGCGTTGCAAGACAAAGAACGTAGTTGAGAGTCCGGCTCTGAATTTCTCCTGCTCGCCTTTGAGCTGGGCATCTGCCGCAATCCGGCCCGCTTGTGCCGCCTCGAAGCGCAGTCTCGCCGCCTCGACAGATTGAAGGGCGTTCCGAACATCGATCTGGACGAACTGGACCAGCTGCCGCTGCCGCGCATCAAGTTGACGAGACTCGGCTAGCGATCTGCCGAGATTTCCTTCGGCGGTGCGATTCCTCCAGGGGAAGCTGAGCCGCACACCGAACTGATAAGTCTTAAAATCCTGGCCGAACAAATTGTTCAAGGCTTGACCGTATCCGCCGATGAATCGCTCCGGCACTTGCACAACGCCATCCAGAGTCGAAGGCGCACCGGCCAGGCCATTATTGGTGTAGAGTCCGTACAAATCGACTTGCGGCTTCAGTTGATTCTTGTAGAAGTCGATGTCGACGCCCTTTTGCTCCGTTTGAATCCTAATCTGATCCAGCTCGGGCCGGTTCTTGAGTGCAAGCCTGGTTGCCTCATCGAGGCTGAATGACTGAGTTCCAAACTGCGGCTCGTCGCTCGGCTGAATCTCCGCGTTCCAAAGCTTGTCAGTCGAATCCTTGATGAGCAGGGACTTCAAAACATTCTCGGCGGTCGTTATGCCTTGCAGGGCTACGATCACATCTCCCTTGCGAGATTCGAGCGCGGCTTCGGTCGAACGCAGGTCGATCGGCGGGAGCGTCCCGGCCTCGACCATCTTTCGATTGTTCTCGAGTTGGGTACGGGTCAATTCGACAGACTCTCGGGCGATCCGCTCGTTCCGAATGGCAAAGACCAGATCCCAGTATGCGCGCTGGACCTGATTGATGATCTCGATGACTCGCTGTCGAAACTGACTGTCGGATAGATCAAGCGACTTCTTGGCAATCAATATCGAACGCCGGTTCTGATCGATCTTGAAGTTACGCAACAAAGGCTGGGTAAAGCTCAAAGCGAGAACGGGGCTGTACTGAGTCGAAAGCGTGGCCGCAGTAGAACTGGTTTTGATCCGGTTGCTGTCAAACTCTGCTTGCCAAAACCCGCCGCCCTTTTCGATAAGCTGATTGGTGATGAAGTTCCACGTCACTGTGCGATTGGTAAGAGAACCGGTGTTACCACCGCCCTGGAACAGATTCGCTATCGGGATGGTCTGGCTTCGATAGTTCACGTCTGCGCTGGATACGATGTCGTAGATACCCCTCAGCGAGTTCAGGCTGAACTGCGAAATCCTGACGCCCTCGCGGAACTGCTCGATGTCCAGATTGTTCTGCAGCGCCACGGTTATAGAGTCCTGGAGCGAAAGCGCGGCAACTTCGCCCGGGATCACACCCACTCGCTGCTTGCCGACTTCAGGAGACAGGGCCAGCGGCTGTGTTATCGGGTTCTGCTTTGGCGCCGAGTCCTGCGCGGTCGTTTGTGCAATGCCGGGAGTCTGGCGCGCGACCACACCGTCTTGAGCAAACGCTCCGACGGGGGTCCCGGCAGCAAAAACAACAGACAGCGACCATGCGGCAATCGCGCGACTCGAACCCTTCAATCTTCTCGTTAGTGAACTCATAACCTTCCTCTCAAACTAATGTCCAGACTGGTAGTCGTGTCATTTTACTTCGTCCACAGCCGGCGAAGTCAAACCCTAACTGTCCGCGAATCAACTGTCTGGCTATTCAGACCTCTGATACGACTTGCAGGTAGCTGCCGTTTCATCAATCTCCACGCCGGGCGGACAGCCGGTTGCCGGTGCGACAGATATTGAACGTCAATCACCGTGCCACTATTAACAGGCTACTAAGTAGATAAATGGTGTGACTTAAAAGATAAGGGCGATCCCAACTGGGCATTAATTCTGCCCAATTATGGGATCGCCCGTTCCCAAAACCGGAGACGATCCGGTCGTTACTTCGCCGCGCAGCTTTGTTGTGACTACTTGGTTATCGCTGTTGCAACTGTGTTCTCGAGCACTATCGCTGAGTCCTTACCCTTGAATTCGATGCGCTTCAGTTGAAACGAGCCGTCGTCCTCCTGAGAGTACACCACCAACGTGGCGTTCGGGGCTTTGTCCAACTTGGTGACCTTGTATGTGGCCGATAAAACTTCACGTCTGCCCTGCAGGATCACCAGCTCATTTTTGCCTTCGGCGTATTTCAACGAGTATTCGCCTTTCGGCAAGACCTGTCCCCCAACCTTTGCGTCGCGCTTGAGCACTATCGTGCGATTGACCTCTTGCGCAAAAACATTGGACGCAGCCAGACCAACAACCAGCGCCACTCCCAAAACCAAAGAATTAATCCATCGCCTCATATTCAAACTCCTTTCACGTTTCACAAAATCCGTTGGAGGCCCCGGGTGTAAGTTGAGGGGCCTTCAAAATGGCACGTCGAGGATCCATCCCCGACGTTTTCACAATCGACTTGCAAAGCATCCGGGCTTGCTTTCGTGGTCCTATTTTTCAACCGCTCCACCGTGCCCGGCGCAGTGACCAGCGTGTGCTTCTCGGTCCGCGGATGAACACTGCGCCAGGCTGTGGAGTTCTTCCCTTACCCGCCGGGAAGAAGACCGTTGCACATCTATAAAATCGGCACCCGCCACCATTTGTTTCAATTCGAGTTTACGGCCCTCGCAATCTTAACAGTTTGTACTACGTTAACAGTGTTAACCAGAGTTCCAAAAAAAATTTAGGCTTTTAGCCCATCGACCAGAACATCAATCATCAGGTCAATTAGCTTTTCCTTGTTCACCCACGGAAAGTCAGGCTTGGTTATCAGCAGCGATGCTACCCCGTGACCTCCCGCCCACATCATTTGAGTCAGCGCTTCCACGTCACCGCGTCGAAATCGCTTTTGTTTGATGCACTCTTCAACGTTTGCGCGAAGATGAGAGTAACACCGCATGCCCATTGAGCCCTCACGAAGATAGTTATCGCGTCCAAGGTGAAGGTCGGGATGGTTGATAAACGTAACGCGGTAATGGTTGGGGTACTTGAGCCCGAATTCGACGTAAGCCCGGCAACCGCGTTTCAGCGTCTCAACCGGATCCTCATTTTTCCGGCTGATGTTCTCCATCCTCTTTGCCAGCTTGGCAAAAGTCTCTTCGCAGACGGCGAACAGGAGCGATGCCTTGTCCTCGAAGTAGAGATAGATGGTTGTAGGAGAGTATTCGATCTTGTCGGCGATCCGGCGCATCGAGACGTTTTCGTAACCCTCACTCACGAACAGCTCTCGCGCCGCGTCCAGGATCACCTGGCGGAGCGCTTCTTTCTCACGTTCGCGTCTTTGCTTGGGCCCGCGTGTTGTTTGAGCGTTTAACATCGTGCTATCACTTAACAGCGTTAAGTATACTACCAGTTTCGCCGGCGTCAAGGGGTTTTTGCCGAGGCTCGATTGCCCGTCCGGTGTTCGCTCTGCTAGTGTGGCCGCATCATGGCAACTATCCAATTCCTGGGTGGGGCTGGAACGGTGACAGGCTCGAAGTTTGTCCTCGAAGCGGGGGGCACTCGCATCATGATCGACTGTGGGCTATTTCAGGGGCTGAAAGAACTCAGGCTGCGCAACTGGCAGCCCTTGCCTGTCAGCGCCGCCTCGATCTCGCGCGTCGTGCTGACTCACGCACACATAGATCACACCGGCTATCTTCCGAGATTGGTACGCGACGGGTTCGCCGGACCGGTTCACGCCACGACCGCGACCGCCGACCTGCTCAAGATAATGTTGCCGGACTCAGGAAGGTTGCAGGAGGAAGACGCGGATTTTGCACGCCGAAAAGGCTTCTCAAAACACCACCCTCCTCTCCCTCTCTACACCGAGCAAGATGCAAACGCCGCGCTTAAGCACTTATCGCCCTCGAAGTACGGCCAGACGCTTCAGTTGAGCAAGACCATGTCGGGGCGTTTTGTTTCGGCGGGGCACATCCTTGGTTCAGGTTTCGCGGTCATTGACATAGCCGAGAAGGGCGCAGCTCCGATCAAGGTCGTGTTCTCGGGCGACCTCGGCCGGTATGATCAACCGATCCTCAACGATCCATCTACAATCGAGGTGGCCGACTACCTGCTCGTCGAATCCACCTACGGCGACCGGATTCATCCACAAACAGATCCGAAAGAAGAGCTAGCCGCAATAATCAAGCGAACGGTGGAGCGCGGCGGCAAGATTATCATTCCAGCTTTCGCCCTGGGCCGGACGCAACTCTTGATCTATTACCTCCGCGAGTTGGAAGACGAGGGCCGCATTCCCGTGCTACCGGTGTCAGTGGATTCGCCGATGGGAGTCGATGTGACGAGGCTCTATTCTCGACATCACGAAGATCACGACGCCAACATGGAAACCGTCGAGAAGCTTCCGCGTAATCCGCTTGCAACGAACAACTTCAGCCTGGTTCACGGCCGGGCCGGCTCGAAGGGACTCGACTCACAGAAGGGCGCGGCGATAATAGTTTCGGCTTCAGGAATGGCGACAGGCGGCCGTGTGTTGCATCACCTCGCGAGCTATTTGCCCGACCCCGCTTCCGCCGTCATCCTGGTCGGCTACCAGGCGATGGGAACGCGAGGCAGACGTCTGCAAGACGGGGAGAAGGAAATAAAAATTCACGGCGAGTGGGTCCCGGTTAACGCTCAAGTGGAAAGCATCAGCAGTCTTTCGGCTCACGCCGACTCGGGAGAGATACTGCGGTGGCTCAAAGGATTCAAGCGCCCGCCTCGAGCGACTTATATCGTTCATGGCGAGTCGGGCTCGACACAAGCGCTCAAGGAGAAGATTGTTAAGGAACTCGGATGGAATGCGGTGATTCCAACTCAAACCGAACTGGTCGAGTTGGCTTAGTCAGCCTTGAATTAGAGTCTAGCTTGAGAACTGCGACGATACGTTGCCTGCGGCGCGGTTGAGACCGCGCGGCTCATTTCTTTTGGTTCTTGTTGTCGCTCTTGTTGTCGTTCTTCTTTTCGCCGCCCTTGAAGACCTTCTTGAAGAAGCCTCCGATGCCGCCCTTCTTCTCTTCCTTGTTCGAGTTTTGATTCACGTTCTGTGTCGCCGGACCGGTGGGCTCCTTATTAGAGACATCAGGGATTTGTGAAGGGGTGGGCGGTTGCGGAGCTGGCGTCGCCGCCGGAGTAGTCGCTGAAGACGAGTCAGGGGGGTTTTGAGCCTCAGAAGTTTGGTTGTTCTGGTTACCACGTGATCGCGCCGACCTTTCGACGTTTGCGTTTGAAGCGCTAGTAGATGCATTGGCGCGCGCCGGATCGTTGGCGAGTCCGGCGCTCGGCGCAACGGGATTGTCAGACGGCGCGACAGCCTGACCGGCGGGCGTAGCGGTCGATGGAGCTTCGGATTCAGCCTGCGACTGATCAGCAGCCTCCGGCGGTCGTGCCTCAGCCCCCCGCAGCCCTCGAAGTGCAACCGCCGCGGCAACGATCAGTGCTACGACCACTACTACCGCCGCGGCGTAGTGTTTCCAGTTGAGCCTGGCAAATACTGACGTGGAAGCGTTTGCAGAACCGGTGGCGCGTTGACCCGCCGGCACGGCCGCCGTCAAACCCGTTTTGTCCGGCAGAGTCTCTCTCGACCGATCTCCGGTCGTCCCGGCCGATCCAGAAGAAGCTCCCAGGACTTGCGTCGCAACCGGTTCATCAGACAACGTAGTCTTCTTAACAGCCTTCTCGCCTGCGGCGAGATCCGGTGGTGGTTCGAGCACGCGAGTCGTCGGCGCCGCGTAAGGTATTGTCGTGCCGATGATGGCCGTCGATGCGTTTAGAGTAGCCAACAGCGCCGCGCGCAACTCGCCGGCGGTTTGCGGGCGCGCTTCCGGTTTCTTTGCCAGCGCCCGCATGATCGCTTGCTCGACAGCCAGTGGGATGTTCGGAGCGAAAGTTCGCGGCGGCTTCGGCGCATCTTCGACCTGCGCTCGCATCAATTCAAATTCGCTGTCATTCTCGAAAGGCACCCGGCCAGTGAGCATCTCGTAAAGGACGATTCCTAACGAGTAAATGTCTGACCGGCCGTCGGCCGCCTGGCCGCGAACTTGTTCGGGCGCCATGTATTCTACCGTCCCGACGACGTTGCCCTGACGGGTCATCCTGGCGGTGCCCAGCGCTCTTGCGATCCCGAAGTCCATCACTTTAATCGAGCCGTTATCTGTAAGCATGATGTTCGCGGGCTTCAAGTCGCGGTGAATAATTCCCATGCGGTGCGCGTGGTCGATGCCTTCCAGGGCCTGGCAAAAGAGCATGATCGCGCGATTGCAGTCGATCGCTCCGAACTTTCTGATCACATCGTCGAGGCTCTTGCCGGGAACGAACTCCATCACCATGAAGAAGTCTTCCTCTTGCCGAAGAAAGCTGTAGAGCGTTGCGATGTTCGGGTGATTGAGTTTGGCGAGAGTGACAGCTTCCGAGCGAAACCTCTCGACGATGTCGGGCTGGCTGGCGAGTTCCGGCTTCAACATCTTGATGGCAACTTCTCGTTCGAGCATCGTGTCGATGCCCTTGAAGACGGCGCCCATCCCGCCTTCGCCGATCTTCTCGGTTACCTTGTAACTCCCGATGATGCTGCCAATCATCTACTTCCTCACTCGGTCGTGATCGACCCGGGAACGCGGCCTAACGACAGGGTGATCTTACCGCGCTGCCTTCCGTTCGCGAAACCAATTTCTTTCACTTATATGAAGAAACTGGGACACCTGGTGAGAACCTGAAAACAGGCGTTCGCTTGAATCGAAGTCCGTTCGCGCGGGAACCAGCTGGCGGAAAGAGACTCACCACGGAACAGGAAAGAGAACCCAGGATAGCAACAGTCCTATGCCCAGAAAAGAGCCGAATATCTTGAGGCCATGAACCAGGCGCTGACGCGTCGTGTCGGACTTGGGGTCGACAGCGGCCAGCACCACGGCAGCGATCGCGGCGTAAAGAGACATCATCAACACGTGCATCAGCGCTTCCTCCCGGCCGCTATGTCGAACGCATCGTGAATAACAAGGTAGTTTAGCAAGCCAGCGAGGAACATAAACGTGTTGCCATATTCAAACGTCGCCGCTTCCGGGTGCGGATTTGTCCCAAAACCCAACGCGTATGACACCAGATAACAAAGCCCCGATCCAATTTGTGCGAAGAACCAAAGCACTGTGATGAGATCGAAATGAAAGGTGGACGGAGGCTCGGCAACCGTCGGCCAGAAGAGGCGTCCATTCAAAATCAAGCCAAGAAAGAATGCTCCGGTGATCGAAACGAAGAACAACGCCGCTCGTCCATAGCGCCCAAGAAGTAAGTGGCCCGCTCCCGGTACCAGCCAGGCAGCGACCACGGCTATCGCCCGCCGCGGGATTGAGAAAGGCCGGGGCTCATCAAATACGAAGCTCCCACTGGAATAATTAGGTGCGATGTCGTTTGTCAGTCCGTCTCTTGTTTGCAATGCCCGCTCCTTAAAAAGTGCTGACCAATTCTAGGTGTCGCCCGGAGAGAGTGTCAACCGGCGGCCATTCACGCCCTCACCACCTCCGTGCGGTAATTCGTAACCCTTGATTTGACCACCTGCATCGGATATTATGACGCCATCGAAACACAGAAAGGCTCAGAGACGCGAATGAAGACTCTCGTGGGCGTTGTCTCACGAATGATCAAGGCTAGTCCTCCAGCGGGATGATTTAACCCAGCTTGCCGGTGAAGCTCCCGCCGTGACTTCCCAAGGAGGTGCACGATGGGAGAGCGAATAACAAATCGCCAGGCGCTCAAACTCAAAGCCGATACCCTGACCGACACCGAGATCGCCGAAGTCCTCGACTACATCAGCATCATGGAATCGCTTCGCGAGCAGGCCACCAAACCCGATCTGTTTGACGACGAGTTGATGACGCTCTTAGCGGACGCGCTCGAGAACCGGCGGGCTCGCGTCGTCACCGAGTGGGACCGCATCCGACGCCGGGCCGACAACCGCGCTTCGGTGTTCGCGTCACCAAGAAAGCTGATGTGATAAGAGCAATGCGTGACTCCCGCTTCATTCCATCAATCAATGACACTGTGCGTGATCCACTGCTAGTCCCTCCGCTGACCCCTGCGACCCTCAATCCCTAATTCATTGACGTAATCCGAAGAGGCAGAATAGAATTCGTGAGTCAGTCAAATGGCCCCTCTGATCGAAAGACGTCGAGGAGAAACCAATGTCAACCCGTTTGCAACCAGTTCACGCTGCCGAGAGCGTTGGTCGAGCGGAATACCTTCAGCGAGAACTCGTTGCGTTTGTCACATCAGGCGAACTCAAGAAGGAATATCAACGCCAGCACGATCTCTTTTTCGACAACGTTCCGCCCGAAGACGAACACGAGGCTGTAAGCGTGCTCGATTGGTTCCTCTTCGATTGGCTCGATGATAACGGCGAAGGCGCGATCGACCACTTTCTCGATGCTCGTCCCGATCTCACCGAAGCCGACCAGGAACTCCTGCTCGACTGGGAGAATTCCCTGAACAGTGTCTTCGAGGTGCGCGCAACTGGTAAGAAGTCGCTTCGCATCGAGGAACTCGACAGCAAAGAATCTTTCCAGGTGCTCTCAAGCTCACCGTTCAAACGCGGACAATTCATAATGGCGCGGCTGCTGCCGCTGTGCGATCAATTCATGTTTTCCGGCTTACAGTTCGCGATGCCTGACCGCGAGTCTGCAACTGCCTGGCTGAATATGCGGCGGGCGCTGGACAAGCTCGAGTCGCCGGAGGCTCTGGAGAATGCGCAACGCCAACAGTGCAACGCCTTTTGTGAGCTGTTCGGCTGCGATCAGCTTACCGTGCAACCCGCGGAGTTGAACGCGACGCTTGGAAAGTTTCAGAACTATCTGCTTGTCGAGCGGCGCGATCCGGAAACCGGAAAGACTCCGGCCGAAACCTTCAAGGCTGAGTTCGGGCACGATCTGCAAGTCCCCGACATGCCTTCGCTTCCCCAGCCCATCGCCGGCGCCGGCGACGTGACCATTCTCTGCGACGACTTTGACGGCATAGTTGTGCTGCCCGACTACAACCGGTTCAGGCGAGTGTTCGAGGCTGAAGACCCGAGCTCGGAAGTGCCGCAATGGCGAGAACTCGTCTGGTCCTACATCAACGATCCTGACATTCCGATCGTCGCCTTCGAGCGCGTAGCCGAGGAGCTGCCTGAACGGGTTGAAAGCGTTTTACGCGAGCTGCTGGGCGACAAGAATTTTTCGCTCGAGCACCTTTATGCGGTCCTGCTTCATTACAAGCAACCGGTAGAGGGCCTGGATGATCTTGATGACGACCGTCAGCTATGGGATCTGTTCAATGGGAATGCGTCATCAAATCAGAAACCTGCCAAGGCCAGGTCCAAAGCCAATAAGAAGTCAGCAGCCACTCGCCGAAGCGCTACTGCGAAGAAAAGCACGGCTGGCCGGGCCAAGAAGGCTCGGATAATCGTTGCCAAAGCTCATAAGAGCGTTGCGGGCAAACGAGCCGCGGCACGACCAAAGGCGAAGGCGAAGAGTAAGCCCGCGGCCAAAGCGGCGGCCGGAAGCAAGCCGCCTCGTCGCCGCGTCGCCGGCAAAAGCGCTCAAACAAGAAAGCGATGACGCTTCGAGAAGCTTCAGCTCGTTTTCTCGAACACCTCCAAAAAAAGAAATCTCGGGGCGAAGATCCGGCGCCAGCGCACGCCCGGACGCTCCAACTTCTGACAAGCTACCTGCCCGAGGCCGCGTTCACCGAGTTGACCCCCGCCCGCTTGAGGGATTTCATCGCACGATGGTACGTCGAACACACCAATCATCAACCCGTGCCCCAAGAGTTTCTGTATTCGCTAGAGGCTTTCCTCAGTTGGGTCGATGTGAACGAACCCTCGAAGCCAGATCAAAGCTGCCATTCGGTCATAGCGGAGGTACAGGAGAGCTTGCCGCGCGCGCTTGAGATTGGGCGCGTGCTCTCGTCTCATCTCCAAGCTCGAGGCGCGTTTGGTTTCCCCGAGTTTCTCACCTCGTTTGAAGAAGGAGGCCGCAGTCAGTACGACCTCGATGTCGGCGGCAGCGTTGGCGCACTCGAAGGCTTTTTTCGCGTCTCACGAATAGAAGCAACGGCGGTTGAAGCGGAAGAGTTGATCTCGGGCGAACGCGTCTGGCCGGTGCTCTTCCCGAGGGACGTGGCCGCGTTGCTCGAAACCGGATACATCATCAATCTGGAACTGGTTCGAGCCGGCGATGCCTGGCAGATCGCGGCTTGCGGGTTCGCCTACCCTCCCGGCACAGAGTTTTGAGCGGCACGAGCAGCGGCTGGATTTGTGTGTTTCGCGGGTCTGGAGTTTCTTGGTGTGACTGATTACTGATCTGCTGCCGTACGTGCTTCAAGCCGGGCGATTGAGGCCTTGACGCGGGCCGCAGTCTTTTCTCCCAGGCCCGGAACAGAAGTCAACCCGCCGCTTTCGGTGAACGCCTTCAACTCCGCGAGGCTCTTGATACCAAAGTCGCGATAAAGCACCTGCGCGGTCTTTAGTCCGATTCCCGAAACATGGCGAAGGTCGACCACGGTCGCGGGCACATCGCGGGTGAGCTCCTCAAAGTAAGAGGACTTGCCGGTCTCTACGATCTCGAGGATCTGCGCGCTGATTCCCTTCCCTATGCCCTGGATTTTCTGCAATGCGGCGGCGCCGCCTCGCTCGGCGATTTCGGCGACCTGATCCTGCATGGTTCCGATCGTCTCGGCTGCCATCCGGTAAGACCGAATCTTGAAGGCGTTCTCGTTCTTGAATTCGAGGATGGCAGCAATGTCGTCGAGCACCCGCGCGACAGCGGGATTGTCGAGTTTAGCTGAAGAGTCGGACATGCGGATTAAGCTATCGCCGACCGCGGCGCACGTCAACACGACGGCGACTTGCGCGGGCGTCCCTCCGTGGCTACACGTGAACACAACTAACCCTTGTACGGGCGTCCCTCCGTGGTCGCCCCTCTTCACAAAACCGGAAAACTAATCGCGCGAAGAGGGACGCCCTCGTAATGATCAAGCAAAGTAGCAGCATCGTGTCGAGCGTGGGTCATGCGGGTGAGGGGCGGCCACGGAGGGCCGCCCGTACAAGCTTTCGAATTCACAGACGCCGATCAACGAGTCTTAGTTTCTTCGCCAACCGCGAGACTGTCTTTCCAACGCCTCGCTCTTCTTCGGATCGAACGGCAGAGTCATTTCCAGCCGAGCCATTTGACATACTATTCGCAGGTGCGTCTTCCAGCCGCGTTCACGCGGCTTTCCGCAGGCAAGTAGGCCAGCCGTTTACGGCTGGTTCACGGCGAGGGTCCGGTTGAGCCCGTTTCAACGGGCTTCTCTGCTTCGGCTTTAGCAAATCCGTCAAACGCTGAGGCCACTCGGAGGAAGCACCTTAAGAGGCGCTGTAGTCATCGGTCGCGAACCCACACCAGCCCTAAAAGGACTGGCCTGTTTGCCCTTCGGGCATGCCCGATGAATCGGGCTGGTCGCGTCCGCAAATCGCAACGCGCAAGCCACCTTCTGCGATGGATGCCTTGACGCGGTTGATTGATTTAAGTATGTTAGCACTTACTTACTTCCCCACAGAACGGAGAACGCACAATGCAGTCTGGAGCCTTGGATCAGGGCCAGCCGTCACGGATGTCCGGGCCGAACCGGCGGCAGCAGATCGTCGCGGTTGCCGCCGAGTTGTTTGCACGCAAGGGCTTTAGCGGTACTACTACCAAAGAAATTGCCGAAGGAGCCGGGGTCAGCGAAGCGATTATTTTTCGTCACTTCGCAAGCAAGGAGACACTCTACGCCGCGATTCTTGATTACAAAGTTAAACAGGGCACCGAGCGAATGAAGGCCCAGCTCGAGGAAGCCGCCGGCCGCAAGGACGATCACGCCTTTTTTGGCTCGCTGGCCCTGGAGATGCTCGACTTTCATTCCAAGGACCGCACCTTTATGCGGCTGCTGCTGTTTAGCGCGCTCGAAGGCCACGAGCTTTCGAACATCTTCTTCGACTCGACCGCTCGCGACATCAAGAATCACATTCGCAAGTACATCAAACAACGAATTTCCGACGGAGCGTTCCGGTCGATCGATCCAGCGGTGGCGGCTCGCGCATTCGTCGGTATGGTGTTGCATCAGGTTCAGGCAAGCACCATCTTCACCGACGACGATGTAAAGCTTTCAAATCGCCAAATCGCCGATCGCTTCGTGGAAATATTTCTCAACGGGGTTCGCGAATCAGAGTCT
>DATMCM010000179.1:0-2025 GCA_035558335.1 Blastocatellia bacterium
TCTATTTCCGCGCGATCAGGGACGTGCCTCGATCGCAACGGAATTCGACCGATTCCCTAAACCTGTGAGGAAGTTGGTTTGAACCAAACGCACACCGCATCGCGTAAAATCCAAAGGATTCTAACTGCAAGCGGTGAGGAGAATTTGCACCGACCTCAATTGCTCGTTCAGTTTTCAGCGCGGGTTTTGTTAAGCAACGGCTATCAGGAGTGAGGGTGTTCAACCCTTAATCGCTTCGATGCTGCTACTTCTTATTTCGACGCGGCGCCACTACATGCCTCTTCGCTATGGGCGTCAAGAAAATAGTGTGCGATCTTACCGTGAGTTTCAATCTGTGGATTGTCTTCCAAACCGGGAAGCGAAGGCGATTAATCTCTCCAGGCTCACTTTGCTTTCGTTTGCTTCTCGAAGAAGTCCAGTATGGCGGGAAAAGATGACGAGAGTACGCTCAAGTGATCCGCGTCCGGGACCTCCAGATAGACCACCGTCAGTCCGGCCTTCTTCGCGGCAGAAAGCATGTCGCGTGAGAGCTGCGGCAATGCGATACCGTCGCGTGCGCCGTGCACGATCATTGCCGGAATACTCTTAACCTTCTCCAGCAGAGCGTCCAACGCCTCCCCCTTCGCTGGTGCGCCGCCCGACACCGGAGCGATTGCGGCAAACACCTCAGGTTTTGTAGAAGCGACCAGCCAGGTGCCGAACCCTCCCATTGAATGACCGGTGAGGTAGATTCGCGCGCCGTCGATCCGATAGTCTCGGGCTACACATTTGACGACCTCGAAGGTGTCGTCTCCGGCCCTGCCAACATAACCGCTGAACCGCCCTCTTCCGTTCACCGCCGCAAGAATCCAACCTCGCCGTTCTGCTTGATCCTTGATCGCCGCCGGATCGAACAGCCCGCTGAAGTAGTACCCCTCGTCGCCGAGCTCGCCATGCAACATCAACACAAGCGGTTTCATCGTCGAGCTATCATAGTTCTTCGGGATGTAGAGCCGATAAGGCACAAGGCTTCCGTCTGACGCCTGATAGGCGCGTTCTACTTCGCCTCGTTCATTGGAAAACGGATTCTCTCCCTTGGCGATAGCGACGAGGGCGGCTTCTATTCTATCCAGTTCCTGCGAGGGATTGATCTCGACCTCACTCCTAACCTTGTGGAGCGGAGCGAGCCGCTGAAGTTGAAACTCGGGTGTTGAGATCAGCGACGCGACCGATTGGACTTTCGGATCGGTTGATGACTTTATCGCGGTTATCATCTTCGACATTTGAACGATGGTGTCGCTGAAGTTGCCGATCGCATAGAGCGGACGTCTAAGCTCAACTATGGTTTTCCCAGCGCTTTCGACCCGAGCTACGATCGAGTACGTTCCATCAGCGAGCAGCAGACGACGCGCAGTGTTGGTGCTCGTGATCGCGATCTGTAGACGTTCGGCGATTGTCACCGGCTGAACAACAGCACGGGCAGGCATTGATGCTGAAGATGGGGGCGCCACCGTGACCTCAAAAGTCACAGTGACCGGCGAGGGAAAAGCCTTGTCGATGTTTGTTGGAAAAATTCTTGTAAGTGAAACTTGAAGCTCGGCATTCGGCTCGATGACCAGGCGGTCGGCTTCGAGCGTGAGTGAAGAAATGAACCGTTGTTTGTCGTCCCACGGCTTGCCTTGAAGCATCGCGGTTGATTCACCTATCGATTCGATTATGCCGGGGATGTTGCCTCTCCTAAACGCTTCCTCGCGGCGCTTGCGTAAAGGCTCGAGCGCGGTGAGATTCGCTCCCGCGCTTTTCTTTGCGGCGTAGAGTTTGTTGAATTCCTCGTAGCGTGAGAACAGCTCGGTCAGGAAGGGGACTTGCTGAGCGCGCGCGACGGCCTGCGCGCAAAGAACTGATAGGAACAGTGCAGCGAAGGCTCTTTTCATAGGACGGCCCCGTTTCTGAAGCTCGCAGAGTATATGCAGCCGAGGATCGGCAGTTCAAGGTCAGTGGTTGGTGGCTGGTGATCGGTGGCCGGTGATCGGTGGTCGGTGATCG
>DATMCM010000180.1:0-36094 GCA_035558335.1 Blastocatellia bacterium
TACAAGGGCAAGGAGATGCCAGATGGCTTCCATTCCCTTGCGTTTCGCGTTACTTATCGCGGGGATGGACGGACGCTGACCGACGAGGAAGTGACGACGAAACACTCTCGGATCCGGGAACTGATGAAGGAGCGCTTCAACGCTGTGCTTCGGTAGGGTGATTGTGAAAAAGGCGCGCTAGCAAAGATGAACACCAGGGAAATCGGTCCAATATCCGGGTGTCCAGCTTATTTTGATTTCGGGCTTGAAAGGGGGTTCGGTGAGCGGAAACTACGGTCTCGAGAGATTCTCGCACCTTGAGGACAAGATCTACCGGACTATCGAACAGATAAAGCGCGAGCGGCAGCAGCGCGAGTCTCTCGAGCAGGAGCTCGCAAGTCTGCGCGGGAAAATAGGCACAGAAAGCGCAGGCAAAGAACGCCTGGAATCGCTGGAGCTTGAGCTTGCGAGTCTGCGCGGACAAGTCGACAAGTTGAGCGGTGATAAGGAGCGGCTCGAATCGCAGCTTCGGCGGATGTTAGGAGAGCGTCACAAGATCAAGCACAAGGTCGAAGGGATGCTGGACACTATCATTAGAATCGACCCCGAAGCTGAGGCAGCGAAGAGGTGAGCTGGTCTGCGCAACATGCTTCGACCGAACTCGACCTGCAATTCCAATTGTTGAAATTCTGACAACCTCGACGAGCTATGGATAATAACCCGAGCCCATCCTACAAGGTCGTGATATACAATCAGACCTACAATCTCCGAAGCGATCACGGTGAAGAGTACATACACGAGCTCGCCGAGTATGTCGACAAGCGAATGAACGAGATTGCCAGCGCGAGCATGACTGTTGATTCACTTCGAGTCGCGATCCTCGCGGCGCTGCAAATTGCTGATGAGCTATATCAGTCTCGGCGTGAGATGAAGGAAACCGATGATGAGATAGCCGAGAGAAGTGGCAAGTATGCCGATCTTCTCGATCAGTTCTTGAGGTCCGAAGTCGTTGAGTCCAAGTAGCCCGCCCGTGTGAGTTTCTAACCCGCCAATCAACGGCCTCGATTTGAACTAAGTCTGTACGCGTCCCTGAGCCACCCAGTCAGTTCGCTATCAACATCGGCAAGCGGTCTAAGCCGTACTTCATGATGGAATCGGTTAGCCGATATCTGCTCGCTCTTGTAAACTCGCGCGCTCACCAGCTTGCGGTCACTCTTGATGGTCAGAATGAGTGAGTCCTTGCGAGTCGCGACGCCCGCCAGCGCGTTGGCATTGACGAGATGAATCGAGGTCTTCTTGGGCTCTTCAATCACCGGGCCAATTTGCTGAATCGCTTTCAGCAACCGGTCGTAGATCCTGCGCACGACTTGGTCCTTGCTTGAAAAATGGCTGTCAACGGTAAAGCCATTCTGTTGCTTATTCATAACAACTACCCCACTCGAACCGCAAATTGGCGAAGCTTGGTTGGAGCGCCGGATCGTCACACCGTCACGCGGTTCTTGGGTCCGGGTGTGCAAGGATCGCCTCAGCTTGAGTCTCGCGGTAGCGACGAATCGCCTCGCGACACTCAGGATGTTTGGCCGAGAGTATTGCGGCCGCAAAAAGAGCGGCATTAATCGCGCCGGGCTTTCCAATCGCCAGCGTGGCCACCGGGATTCCCGCGGGCATCTGCACCATAGACAACAACGAATCCAAGCCTTTCAACGATTTTGATTCCATCGGCACACCCAGCACAGGCAGCAAAGTCTTCGCCGCCGCGACGCCCGCAAGATGGGCGGCTCCGCCGGCCGCGGCAATGATCGCTTCAAGGCCTCGTTGTTCAGCCGACTCGACATATTCGAAAAGCTGATCTGGAGTGCGGTGTGCCGACAATACTCGTACTTCAAAAGCAACTCCCAGCGACTCGAGCGTCTGCGCTGCGTGTGCCATCGTTTCCCAATCGGATTTGGATCCCATTATTACCCCAACCAAAGGCTGCATAGTGGTTAAGTCCCTTTCGAGTAATTAGCGTTCCGGCGCCGCAAAGTCAGAGCCGTGATTATAGCTGCCATCCACGATCAAGCAAAATACGTTCGAGGTCTAAACGTCCTGGCACGCCCCATTATCGGTAAGACATGCCGAGACTAATGCCGAGAGTGAAAGCTCTAGCCTGTCAGATCTCGAGCGCTAAACCAAAATTGAACTCTGAAGTTCACACGCTTCGGCACAGGATTTCAAGTCTAACTTGTCCTTGACCCTAAGGAGGCCGTGGCGGAGAATGCCGTGGATGTCAAAGAAGACAGTCGAAGACGCTGTTGAGATAGCTGCGCAGCTCGAAGAACAGTTGCGGTTTTATCGCGACATCGGAGTTAGCGACTTCGGTGGCGCCCGTCACAACACGAAAGCAGCTCTCGGAGCTGATTCTGGGGTTTGCGCCTCTCCGGCTCTTGCAACCGCTCTGGACGAAGTGATCGCTGGGGAATCCGCCGATAACGACGACCATCCAACCAATCATCCGGCGACACAAACCACAACGGCGCGCACGAAGCAGGCAGCGTTGTTCGGCGACCTCGCTCTTGCAAGCGAAATGAGTAACTCGCGCTCGACGGGCTCGTCGCTCCCCGTACTAGAAACACGCGACGCGTCTCTTGAAGCTATTCGCGAAGACATTGGGGATTGTCGTCGTTGCAAGCTTCATGAGCATCGGAAGACCATTGTCTTCGGGGAGGGAAACCCCGCGGCGAAGCTTTTTTTCATCGGTGAGGGCCCAGGCGCCGAAGAAGATGCAACCGGCCGCCCGTTCGTTGGACGCGCGGGGCAGTTACTCGACAAAATCATCGCGGCCATAGGCCTCAGACGCGAGGATGTTTACATCGCCAATGTCGTCAAATGCCGCCCTCCCGGGAATCGCACGCCGGAGCGCGACGAGGTGGATACGTGTGAGCAGTTCGTCTACCGACAGATCGCTTTCGTTAGGCCGAAGGTCATCGTCGCGCTCGGTTCCCCGGCTTTTCAGTGTCTGATGAGAACGCGCGAATCGATTTCCAGAGCACGCGGTTCTTGGCGTGATCTGAACGGAGTGAAGGTAATGCCTACATTTCATCCGGCTTTCTTATTGCGCTCACCCGATAAGAAGCGTGAGGTCTGGGATGACATGAAGAAGGTGCGCGACTACTTGAACGAGTCAGGGGAGTCTTAGATGGCTTGTAGTCAGCCTGCGCGGTGCGGTGAAACGAAGTCAAAAAAGCAAACGCTTGTGCCTAGGCAAGCGGGGCATGGACATGTGCCGTCGATGCTCGCATCCTTAAGAAGCAGTCGCGGCAATAGACAGGGCGACCCTGAGTTGGCCGGAACGGAACAGTAGTCTCAATGCCACACAATGCGCATCTGACGGTAACTTCGACGCGTTCGCGGGGGAAGGGCTGACCGAAGGCATGAATGTTTGCAGCGATGCGTTCGTTCTTCTTGCTCTTGCACGGTTTGCAACGCTTCGGATCGTTCTTCAATCCCTTATCCGCAAAAAAGAGCTGCTCACCCGCAGTGAAGACAAATTCCTCTCCACAGTCAATACATCGCAGCGTCTTGTCGTTGTACTCGTCCACTGTTGGCCTCCTATGCCGCGTTCAGAACGTTTGATGGCATTGCACTCCCGCGTGAGAGCGTATCCGCTTTGTAATTGAGTAATTGGCAGGCTTAGCTGATAGCTCCCAAAGGTACGGAGCAGGATGACACAAATTAGAACTGCTCTTGCGAACTTTCTCAGCGAGCCCGCTGACTGCCTAAATAGTGTAAGATATGAAGCCAACCTGATCGGCTGCCTGCCATTATCGCCTTATTTGAAGAGCTGTCAAGCAGTTTATAGATACCCCTGCCGACCTTGTGCCAGTACGTCTGATGGCAATTGGTAGCAGTTAGACGCAGGTTCGGACCGATGAGCAGTTAATTGTTCTCAGTGATCATTTCCTCGCACGCGCGGCGGCCTTTATTATTGACTTGCGATTGAGACTTTGGTAGTTTCGGCCCAGTCGAGCCATCGGCCCCTAAGAGCAACCCCGGCCAGATCCCCACCACTTCCCCAAGGAGATGCAATGAAAGGCATAGCCCGTTTAACCATCGTGTTGATCGCTGTGTTTCTCGCGTCCGCGTGGCAAGTAGTCGTAGCTCAGCAGCCTAACGCGGAACAGTCAGATCCGATAGCAAAAAGATCCGATTTGTACTGCACCGGCTTTATTGCCGAGGCACCGCCTCGCGGGGACCTACAGGTGATTGGCGCTGAGACTGAGAATATCAAGGCCACGTTTGCGCAGGGTGATGTAGTCTTTCTCAACCACGGGCGCGGAGCGGGAGTGCAACCTGGCGCGGTTTACTACATCATCCGTCCCATCGGCGAAGTGAAGCACCCGTTTACCAAGAAGAAGCTAGGCTATTTCGTCCGAGAGTTGGGGATGCTCAGGGTCATCGAAGTACAAGACCACACATCAACCGCCGAGATAACCGTCTCATGTGATACGGTCGAACTCGGCGACTTGCTCAAACCTTATCAAGAGTTTGTCGGGCCTGGACCGCGCGATGCGCGGCCTCTTCCTCGTTACAGCGAAGGATCGGGTGGAACTAAAGGTCAGATCGTGATGGCGCCCGGATACCACGAAAACCTATCTGCCAACCGTGTCGTCTTCCTAGATCTTGGTAATGATGATAGTGTACATGCTGGCGATTATTTTACCATCTACCGCGAAATCGGCGCGCACGAAGGAGTCACGAATACTCCGGGAGATAACGTCGTCAATCGTCGAAGCGACGGCTACGAGAGCGATCGCTACCGCGGCGGTGATATTTCAGTTCAGGCTACGCGTGATCTTCGCAATAATGTGCTGGCCCAACGACCAGCTATCCCACGCAAGGTTCTTGGCGAGCTGATCGTGCTTAAGGTCGAGAAGAACTCCTCGGTCGCGATGATTACCCGGACAACCTCTGAGGTCAACATCGGCGATTGGGTTGAACGCGCCAACTGAGACAAAGAGCTACGGGTCAGAAGCGAGAACCATTCCAGAACTCCTTCTGGCCCGAGAGCTTGGTCGCGCCTTAGCGACGCTCACCCACCGTGTCGCACGGTTTGACTTTCCTACGGAACTTCCTTCCACCGCGACTAGCGGACCCTCCCTACTAAACAGAATTGGGCGCTTTCAGTGTGAAATGGACTTGCGCAGGCTTGGCGAGGGAATATAATCTGCACGTTGAAGTTAGCGATGTCATCTAGTTCCGAATCGAGAGGACCGCAAATGATCCGACATAGAATAGCTTACGTGCTCACGTTGATTTGCTTACTTCTTGGATCCGTGTTTGTCGGGCCTGCGCGCGCATATCTTGCAACGCAGGCCAGCGACCAGGCGGACAAGCCAAAAAAGAATAAGGCCGACAAGGAAAAGAAGGACAAGAGCAAGAACGATCAGGCGTCCAATACCGATAAGAGTGCCGGGCGCGCCGTTTTGTGGGAAGAGCCCACCGATATCGAGAGCCGCGATTTGTTCAACGGTCCTGATGGTGCTGAGGGCGCTCCAGACCCGAAAAGCAAATTCACGTTCATCGGCCGCTCGAAGTCGGGGACTTCGGAGAAAATCGAGGTTGATGATGACCGTGGTAGACACTGGCAAGTGAAGTTCGGGGCCGAGGCCAGGCCTTCTCCATCGGCGGCGCGGATCGTCTGGGCGGCCGGTTATCACGTCGACACCGACTACTTCGTTAAGGAAACCCACATCGAAGGCAGAGGAGGATTCGACATTTGGGATGTGAGATTCAAACGAAAGGACGATGGCTTCAAGGAAGTGGGAACTTGGTCTTGGCACTTAAATCCGTTTGCTGGCACCCGAGAGCTTCAGGGCTTGAAGGTGTTGATGGCGTTGCTGAACAACTGGGATCTGAAGGAAGTAAATAACAAGATTGTGCACCCCTCTAAGAAGAGTGGCGGCGACAAGAGCGAACAGATCTACTATGTTTCGGATTTGGGTGGCACCCTCGGAAAAACTGGATCACCCTTCCGAAAGATCCCGGGCTTCCAAAGTGCTCCCGCCGGTTCGAAAGGTGAGCCAGGACAATATGCCGATCAGGTATTCATCAGCGGGGTGCGCAACGGCGAGGTCGTCTTCAACTACAAGGGTAAAGATCCGAAGGCACTTGGAGGCGTCACGGTTGCCAACGCCCGTTGGATGGGAGATCTACTTGGCCGGCTATCGGACAAACAACTCTCGGATGCATTCCGCGCAGGTGGATTCACCGATTGGGAGGTGACAACCTACGTTCGGACTGTGCGGGCGCGAATCAATGAACTGAAAAACCTGAAATAAGTTGAGGCCGGTTCTGATCGGTCTAGCACAAAGGGCGGCCGGCAGGCCGTCCTTTTGTTTGGATTGTTAGCGTCTTTCACCGTTTTTTGCAAACCACAAGTCCTTCGGCGAAACGAAAGGCGACAACAAATGCAAAGTCACGCCTTCGAGATCCGCTCGGTGGGCGACGAAGCTTCGGCGGTGTGCGAGAAATGCACACGGCGCGTCTTCGAGCAACAAGCGGGTAACTTCGCGATAGATTCCCTCTCGGTGCTCTCTATTCATCACCGATCTCGCTTCATCTGTTAAGCGATCCACTTCGTGGTTGGCGTAAGCGCCGACAAAAAGATCGCGATTGCGCGAGTTGAACAAGACGAAAGTGAAGTTGTCCGGGTCGGGATAGTCGGCGTACCAATCCCTACCGGCGATGGGAACCATCCGCAGCTTCAGCGCTCGGCGCATCTCCTCGGCTACAACATATCGGAACTCGGCTCGGATGCCTACTTCGGCGAGATCGTCTTTTAGGCATTCGACTGCGCGGTTGACTGATTGCGGCCACCACACCTCCGTATCGAAGCCTCCACCGTAACCCGCCTCCTCAAGGAGCCCGCGTGCGCGCGCCGAATCGTGCTCGTACGCCCTCTCGGCCTGATGATATCCCAGGACTCCCGGTGGAATCGGACCTATTGCCGCCTCGGCCATTCCTCCATAGACCTGTTGCAGGAAACGGTCGCGGTCGATCGCGAAACATATTGCCTGCCTCACTCGCTGATCGTTTAACGGCGCCGTCTCGCAATCGAAGACAAGCATCCGCGTTTGAAGCTGCAAAGCCTCTAGTATGTGGACCTCAGCCGATCGCTCTTTCAATTCGTTGAGGTAAGTCAGCGGCAGATCGCTGGCATAGTCCAACGCGCCTTGCAGGAACGCATTGAAGATCTCGCCGGCGCTCATTCCAAAGCGGACAGTCAGCCGATCGACGTAAGGTTGCTCGGGATTCCAATAGTTAGCAAAGTGCTCGAGCTGAACATCTTTGCCGAGCACCGGCTCGACCACTCGGAACGGACCGGTACCAATCGGACGAATGGAGAAGTCGGGCGTCGGGCGCTCGACTTCTTCGCGCGGCAGGATATACCCGTAGTCCATGCACAGCGTTGACAGAAAAAACGCGACTGGCTGCGTCAACTCAATCCTTATTACTTGCTCGCCGACTATCCTGATTCCCGCCACCGAGTCGGTCTCACCGGAGATGAACTGCTCAGCGCCTGCTATGGGCCTGAAAACCCACGCAGCGGCTTCTTCGTTCTGGCGCATCTGGCGCTCGAACGAGTACTTCACATCGTCGGCGCGGACCCGGCGGCCGTTGTGGAAGCGAGCATTCTCTCGCAAATGAAAGGTGTAGACTCGACCGTCGGGTGAGGTCTCCCAGCGTTCGGCCACTGCAGGCCTTATCTCAGCACGTTCGCCAAACTGTACAAGGCCTTCGAAGATGTTTGACATAACCTCGACTCGCGAGATCGAGGAAATCGCTGCCGGGTCGAGCGTCATTTGTGAGGTGCGCAATGCGAAGCGGAGATGACCGCCGCGATCAGGCGCCGGCAACTGAAACGTTTCAACCTCGCGATTCAGCAGCTCGGCTTCGCGTACCAGAAGATCAACCGCGCTATTGATTCCAGATATCGAAGCCTGATTCCGATTTACAACTTCCTTAATGGTTTCAATCGCTCGCAGTACCTGGTCAGCTCCAGCCGATTGTTCGTCGGAAGCGAGACCGATATGCTCTACGACGCTGGTGAGTTTTTCCATTGCATCGGCTATGTATCTTGAAACCCTCGCCTGTTCACCGGTGGCGCGCCGGACCTGCCCGGTCAACTCGCTCATATGTATCGCGCGTTCGCCAATCTGTCGCGAAGTGAGCGCCTGTTCGCTGGTCGCTCGTTCGATTCCGCGCGCTTGCTGACGCACAAGATCTGCGGCCTCGAGGACCGTGTGACTTTCGGAGGCTTGGATCGCCGTCGAGTCCGCAATCACTCGTATTCGATCGGAAGCTGCGTTGGTCTTCTCGCGGATCTCTGCTAGCAGGAGAGACGCTCTGGAAGCGAGATCGACTCCCTCGTCCGCTCGCTGACCGCCCACCGCCACGCGCTCGATGGTCTCAGCCACGTCCTCGCGAACCGACTTGATCATCTCTTCGATCTCGCGAGTTGAGGCGGAAGTGCGCTCGCTCAGCTCCTTGATCTCATCGGCCACAATGCGGAATCCGCGCCCCTGTGGTCCCGCCTGCGCAGCCAGGATTGCTGCGTTTAGCGCCAGTAAGTGAGTTCGGTCTGCGATCTCGTTGATCACATGAGTGACTTCGCCAATCTGGTCGGACCGCTTTCCAAGGCGAGCGATCGTCTCGGTTGCAGCGTCGATTGCATTTTTGATCTTGGACATGCTCGACGCAGTTTCGGCTACCAGTTTGCTTCCGGAGCTGGCCGAACGTGCGACCTCCTCGGCGAGCACCGTAGTCTCGTTTACCGAATTACCTATGCTATGCGTCGAGTTGTCGATTGCCTCCATCGCACGGGCGGTTTTTTCAGCCGACTCGGCAAGCGCTTCGGTGGATTCGGCCACTTTGCGAACGCTCACCGCCATATCGTCAATCGCGGTTGCCGTTTCTTCGACGAACTGAGCCAGCTCATCGGCGTTTTCCGAGACGTGATTGATCGACATTGCCATCTGCATAACGGATGCGGAAGTCGATTGTGATAGCTTCGCCAGCGTTTGAACGCTATTGCCAACCGAGTGCATGGACGCGTTGATCTCCGATATCGAAGTTGAAGTCTCTTCGACGGACTTTGCTTCGTCGATCACGCCTGCTGAAAGCGTCTGAGTCCCTCGGAGCACCTCACCGACAACGGCTTCGATCGAATCGGCGGCGCGCTGGAGGCGGCCTACGATGTAGCGCAGCCGTCGCGCGAGCCCATCGAGGTTCAGAAGTAGTTGGCGGTCAGTCCCATTCTGATCGAGGTGACTCCCATTAATCCCAAGACTCAGGTCTCCCTGGGCTATGCGGGCGAGCGCTTCCAAGATTCGTTGATTTGGGTTTGTCACGGAGTCCGTTGCGTCGGGATCGCCAAGCCGCACTTCTCCGTCTCCTGGTGTATGGCGAGGTTCGCTCATAGTAGCTAGATGATGGGAGTTGAGGGTTCATGGTAGCCGCTGTATGAGGCTCAGTCAATTTGATTGGGGACCTGAGCAGTTCCCTTTCGTTCATCTGATCAGAGGCCATTTGGGTTTGAGCTTGCGATTTGTGGATGTGTATCTGTCTGCAATGTACCGCTAAGCCAAGCCGGACAGAGCGCGTGCTACAAAGATTTCTGTCATTTGCCGGCGAACCAAAGCCGAAAGTGCTCTTTTGCCGAAGAGACTTGCACCCTTGTTTCATTCACTCTACAATGTCCGTCAGCACTGCCCCTCCACGCTCACAGTTAGAACACCGAAGCGCAACTAGCCTGAGGTGTCGCCCACCGATGCAAGGTAGTTTCCGTGCAAGGACAACTAGGTCAAAGACTAGTCGCAGACTTGATTCGCGAGATCGCTAGCAAGAATGCGAGTGGGTTGTTCAGACTGTCGAGAGCGAAGGCGATCAAGGCGTTGTTCTTCGATTCGGGTGTGCCAGTGTACGCGATCAGCAATCTCTCCCAAGAACAGCTTGAAACCCGGCTCGTCGATCAAGGGCTCGCGACCCAGGCGCAGATCGAACAAGCCAAGCGGAAAGCCGACAAGCCTTATCGGATGCCGTCCACGTTGGTGGAAATGGGTGTGCTCGGTGACGACCAGATGCGCAAGGTGGTGCGCGACCTGGTGATGGGAATAATCCGGTCTTTATTCGAGTGGAGCGATGGCGACTATGTATTCGATTCAAAGGTACGCGCGGCCCACGATGTGACTCTCGAAATGAGCACCGCTGATGTTCTCCTGGAAGGCGCCCGACACGCTGCCGGAATCCAGCAAATTGCTGACGCGCTCGCGCCACCAGATGGCGTGGTTGTCCGTGCGAAGACTCGGACAGTCAGCCTTGATTCCGGACGCCTGGCGCCCATAGAGAGCTACGTGTTTTCGCGGATCGAGTCGGCCACTTCCATAAGCGATGTTGGGTCGCTTACCGGCATACCGGAGTCGGACGCCCACAAGGCGATTTGTGCGCTTGTTGCTGCCGGTTTTCTGAAGCTCGTCGGCTGCGAAAAGGACGTTTCCCCCGATGAACAAGAGATGGACGGCGAAGCGATGGAGCGCTTGCGAGAGGACGTCACTCGCCGGCTGCATTTCCATTCCTCAGCGGACCATTTCGAAGTTCTCGGGCTCTCCCGGCAAGCGACGGCCGCGGAGATAAAGGCTTCATACTATCATCTGGCGAAGAAGCTCCATCCCGATCGCCATCATCATTCGGACCTGGCTGAGCTTCGCAGCCAGCTTGAGACATTATTCGCACACATCACCCTTGCTTACGACACGTTGTCGGACCCGGCGCAACGCGCAGCCTACGAAGCAAAAATCAAGAGGTCTTCTGACAATCCGCCAGCCTCCCCGGTGATGACCTCGCCCGTGGTGAACGTCGAGACTCCGCCGGTGCAACGCCGCACGCCCGAAGGGAAGCAAAATGGGAGCGACGAGCTGAACGCGAAGATCTCGCGAGTCGCATCAAGCGAGCCACAACCACAAGCCTCAGCCGGGAGTATCGTTGCCGATGCTCCGCAGCAAACCAGGACCCCTGTCGGTAATCCCGCCCAGGTCGCCGAGCATTTCTATAACCAGGGCCGCAGTCTCTTCGAAAAGAAGCAATACCACGGCGCGGTCCATATGCTGCGTGAGGCAATCAGGCTGGATTCGAGCCGGGCTCCGTATCACTTCCATTTGGGGATGGCTTTGGTGCGAAACCCGCGAACTCGCCACGAAGCCGAGGAGCATCTGAGCAAAGCAGCCGAGCTCGATCCATACAATGCCCAGATCAGGGTCCGACTCGGGCTTCTCTACAAGGAAGTTGGACTGGTCAAGAAATCCAATAATTATTTTAGAGAGGCGCTATCGCTCGATCCGGATAATCGGGTTGCGAAGCTCGAAGTCCAGGCTACCGCTAAAGGATTGGCGGCCCAGGCCAAGAGCATTTGGAAATCCGATGTCGGCGGGATCGCAAAAAAGATCTTCAAAAAGTGATTGGCAGCGGCGGAGACAGGCTGCCAACCCTGATCAGAGCCGGTCAATGATGTTGGCTATCCTCCGAAGTCCGCCGACCATCAACACGGCGATTGGTGTATAAACAAACGCGCCAAATAGAGTGCTCGCCGCGCTGTAGTGACCTGGCACGAACTTGCTCACAACGTAACCCAGCCCCAGCGATACCATGTAGCCGCACACCAGAAAAATCAACCCCGCGCGCCGGCTGATCGGCTTATCTCGCGGCGTCTCCTTTTCTCCGAACACTGAAGTCAAATGATCCGGGATGTGATAGGTGTATCGAGCGAGCACGATCGAGAGGTTCTTAACAAGGTAAATCAATCCGTAAAGCGCCAGAGCGAGGACAACGATTCGGCCAATCAAGTTTAGCTCTTGAGCTAGAGTCGCTTTGGAGGCCATCACGTAGAACGCCGACAAGAACAAGGGTACGACCACCAACACCGCATGGGACCGAGCCGCGGTCTCCTGCCGCTCACGCGCCATCCACTCATCGACAATTTTATCGAAGTGACGTTGCTTGGTTACGACTTCGGCCTGCCGCGAGGCATAGAAAGTTCGCTGCGAGTCCGCATACTGGCCGTTATCGTACGCCCAACGCCGATGCGGGTCGCTTAAGACCTGATAGGCCTCGCTGATCTTCACGAAGCGGGCGTTCGCATCAGGCGACATCGAGACGTCCGGATGATATTTCCGCGCAAGCTTTCGATAAGCCGATTTGATCTCGTTAGCGCTTGCGCGAGGTGTGAGTCCAAGAATGCCGTAGAGGTCCGTCATGACTTCCATCCAAAGGAGGGCGCTCTACCAGAGGCTCAGCCAAGATCGGCGGCTCCCAGTTCGGATCGTTCCAAACCCTTCCTATTGTGGCTGCCGCCTAGCCTGACCCGTTTTCACTGCTATTTTACTACTGGTCCTCAGCCCGCTCAAGCAATTAGTTGTGGAGTCTTTGTCGGGTTGATACGGACGCGATAGACCGAAGACGTGTTTGACTGGTACAGCCGGCAAACGGGTCAGCGGCTATAGACGATCGCGGCATCTGGGACGGATGGCGCGACCGTCGCCTCGCTTGAAGTTCAGTTGCTACCAGTGAGCGTAGCTTACGCACGCCGCCCACGCGTCCGCCAGACCCATCCGAACTGGGTGTTACTCGGCCGCGGAGCGTCCATGTACTCGTCTTTCATCGCGGCGATTTTGTCGGTCTGAATAGCCTTGCGTTTGGCGTTGACGTCTATGCTGTAGAGCCGCGCGGCGTTCAATCCGAATATCTTCGCTTTGATTTCAGGCGTTAGCTTCTTGTAGCCGTATTTCTCGGCGACTTCATCGCTGATCTGGAAGCGGCGCAGTCGCTCGATCTGCGATTGTGGGCTGCCGCCCCAGATCGAGTCGGTGCCCCAGATGATTCGATCCTCCCCTCCCGGCAGGTTCATCACCTGGCCGAGAAAATGCATCGCCGGCTGATCGTTGCCTCCGAAACCACCCGACAACCCGTTCCAGGTGCTGCCTACTTCGAAGTAGACGTTTTTCAGACCGTTTCGTTTGACCAGCTCGATCAACTCGGAGCACCACGGAATATACTGAGGGCCGGTCTGAGCACCTTCGCGCCGCCGCCCGCCTCCAGCCGTAGGGTTCCAGCCTGAGTGGTAGATGATGAAATTGAGACCGGGGAAATCCTTCGCGGCCTTCTCGACATCTTTCGGGTGGCAGTGCTCCTCGTTGAACAAGCCGAGCGGAAGTCCCTTGTGGATGCAGATGTTCTTGACGCCGAGTTTCTTGCTCTTCTCCCAGAACGGATAAGTTTCCTTCTCATCGTCAAGCCAGTAGGCCCCGTCGCCGATCATGGAGCCCGGATACATCTTCCACGAATTGATCTTGAGCGTCTTGACCTGTCGCTCCATCTCTTCCAGCTCGGATTTGCCCATGTTCGGACGCAGAAGTCCGTGACTCAGCATTCGTTGCGTCTTGCCGGCCATCTGGTTGATCTCGTCCCGTGTCTTGACCATCTTGTCCGGCGGAAGAATGTTCTCTCTCCACTCGGCGGTCGGCACGCCGCTGATGATAGCCATCATCGTATCGCTGTCCATAAACAGTTCCTTGATGTAGTGGGCCTGATTGAGCAGCGCGAGACGTTCGGCGGTTGAGTTGACCTGCGGCCGAAAGTTGCGCAAGAAGTCTGCGGCCTGGCGGCCGGCATCGCTTGCTTCAAACCAGCGGCTTTCGACGTCGACGTGATGAGTTTGATTGTCGAAGATGAACTCAGTCTTTGGCCACTTCTCCGCATAAGCAGCCGGATCCAGTGCCTCGATCGGCTCCACTTCGTAGGTCTTGCCGAAGACCTCGTTGTAGGTGAGCATCGCGACGGCCATACCGCCAGTGCCTTGCAGGAAGCGGCGGCGCGAAATACCCAGTTTCTTCGCGCACTGCTCCGCCATCTCACCCATTCGTGCTTCCCAGCGCTGCTGCTGCGACGACTGCGCCGGCGGAATGAACTCTTCGTTTGAAAAAATCTCGGTTGGGATGGGAGACTGGATGGCTTTCTCTTCATCGGCGAAACACTTGCGAACCCACATGGCTTTTCCTTTCCGCTGACGTGATCAGCGATGCAGGCGAGGCCTGCTGGTTTTGAATGTAACTGAGCGTGCTCGGTTGACTTTTGAACGCTAACGCCTCTTCGCTTGGCGCGCAAGCGGCCGACGAGACTCTGTTTATCGCGTCTGTTCCGCGATTTGCTTCTTGAGAGTCGCGCCTAATTCCAGAATGCTCGGAATCCGTTCCTGACCGGATTTCGAATCTGTTGAATGCACAATCTCGGAGATCATATGGCGAATCTCTTTGCGTCGATCGACCAGTTCTTTTGCAGGCGCGCGGCCCTTAGCTTCGAGGCTATGAATGCCTTCGCGAAGATCATCTGAGAGCGCGAGCATCTGTTGAAACGGACGCGGCAACTGCGGCAGATACTCCAAGCCGTGACAGCCTGCGCAAAAAGATGGCCAACGGAGCGACTCTGATGCCGCGCCGATACCGTGAACGCCGTGACACTCGACGCAATCGAGCCGACCCACGTTTGGGCGCGTCGCAACGTGACGGCTCCCTTTGAAGAGCTCCAGGGGCTGGCGATGACACCTTCCGCACATCTCGAGAGTTGCGGAAGTATCAGTTTTTGCTGTGAAACGACCTGCGTGAGCCTTGAGCTTTTCGGTCTCCGACGGATCGCCGCCGTGGCAGCCGTCGCACCCAATGCTCGCGCGGCTGTGCGCGCTGGTTTGAAAAATTGACACGACCTGGGCCGACCCATTCCTCTGCTCGCGGTGGCAGACAATGCAGGTGTCGTTCGCGCCTTGCGCTGCGACCCGAGCGTCCATGTCAAAGAGAGCAACGCCGGCCAGCCATAGCCAGAGACAGAATGTGATAAGCGAAAGCACTCGCCGCGGCGAAGCTTTACGCATCATAAGACCTCTTTACCCGCGCCGAGACGTACTGTGCCGCCAGTTCGCTTCTGGGATGACTTGCGCGGCTTAGGCGGCCGGTCTGGGCGTGACCACCAGCAATCGTTTTGGAGCCCTGCCGACTGGAATCGTAGCGAGGACTCGCTTCGAGCGCGCATCAATAGCGGTAACGGTGTCCGCTGCGCTATTGCTCACGAACACGATCCGATCATCGCTGGTGGCGGTCAGCCAGTTTGGTAACTCACCGACATCGATCTTCGCCGTTTGTTTCAAGCCAGGCAGCGAAAAAACATAGAGCGCATTGCCCGGGCAGCTCGTCACCCAAAGCTCGCGGTCGTTATCGACCAATAGAAGCCCGTGTGTGTATGTGTTTAAGAACGGCGGAGGCGTATCAGGCGGCAGGGCTGGCAACTCAACTCTTCTGATAATCCTCTTTTGGTCAGGATCGAACAGCGCGAAGCCGTGCAATTTTGAAAGTGCTACATACATCGGTGATCCGAGGCGCGGAATCGCCATCGGCCTTACCCCCGCCCCCATCGCGATCTCGTCGGTTACGCTCTGAGTAGCCGGATCGATCACCGTGATCTTCTCGCCGTTGATAGAGCCGAGATAGATTCGCTTGCCGTCCGGCGAAGTGTACATGTTGTGAGGCCACGCAGGCGCAGGCAATCGCTTGATGACTTTCATCGCCTTCAGGTCGACGATCTCAAAGGCGGCCTCGTCGCGCAGCGGAACGTAGCAGAAGCGTTCATCTTTCGACAGCGATGGCTTGTTGGGGGTTCGCCCGATAGCAATATCGCCTATGATTTGGTCTGTGGCCGTATCGATGACCAGTAGCTTCTGAGTCTCTTCAACGGTCAGATACAGTCGCGTCCCATCCGCCGAGGCAACCAGCCCGTGCGGCGCGTGGCCGACCTTCAGCGAGCCGACAACCTTTAGCGTAGCGGTGTCGATGATCGTTACGTCGTCGCCAGATGAGTTCGTCACGTAGAGCTTGCTCTTGCCAGATGCCGGGCCGAGGCTTGCAACGCCGCTACTGCTAAGGAAAACCACTCCGGTCGTTACTAAAGTTAGCATCGTGAGTCGTTGCATCTGATCCTCCGGTTTAGGTCAAGATTCGACCGTGGTGTTTTGTGACGAGGGAACCTCGGTGTTTGAATCCATCGCGGTGAAGTGACCTCGCAAATAAATGCTGCGCTGCGCCTCCTTCTAACCCGTTTCGCGTGAGCCTCACCCACCAGCAAAGACGGAACGCAGTTCGGCAGCGGCCAGCGCCAGCGCATTCCTACCCTGCTCCAGGAAGCCAGCCATGCTAAAGAAACCGTGAATCATTCCGTCGTAGCGCACTGATCCGGTCTTTACTCCGGCGTCCCGCAAGCGGACGGCGTACATTTCTCCTTCGTCTCGAAGCGGATCAAACTCGGCAGTTATCACAAGCGCCGCCGGCAGTCCGGCCAGATTCTCCGCTCGCAGCGGGCAGGCGTATGGGTTAGCGGCGTCAGATTCGTTGCTCAAGTAGTGACTCCAGAACCAGACCATATCATCTCCGGTGAGAAAGTACCCATCTCTGTTTTCTCGGGACGAGGGCGTGTCGGGCAGGTGGTCGGTAACCGGATAGACCAGCAATTGGAATATGGGCGCAGCGGCGCCTCTATCGCGAGCCATTAGAGCTACCACAGCGGCCAGATTGCCGCCGGCGCTGTCGCCGCCTACCGCAACGCGCTTCGCATCGCCGTTGATAAGATGTGCACTGCCCATCACCCACTGAGTTGCTGCGTAACAATCATCGGCTGCCGCCGGGAACCTGGCCTCCGGCGCAAGTCGATAGTCGACCGATACGACTATGCAGCCGGCGGCATTCGCCAAGCTGCGGCAAACCGGATCGTGGGTGTCGATGTTACACAAGACCCAGCCGCCTCCGTGAAAAAAGACCAGAACCGGAAACGGCCCGCTGCCGGCCGGCGTGTAGATGCGCACCGGGATAGTTCCATCAGGGCCTGGAAGTTGGCGGTCTTCGATCTGGCTGACGGATTCGGGATCACCGCCAAGTTGCGCGAAGGCGAGCACTGCGGCGCGGGCGTCCGCCACGGATTGAGCATGAAGGGGCGGCATCCCGGGAGCCGCTATCAGGGCCAACAGCGCTTGCGCTTGCGGGTCGAGTGGCATCGATCAGCCCTCCGTATGCTAAGCCGGTCTCGGCGCGAGAGGCAGTTTGAAATCGGCAAATCCTGGGCGCCGCAGGAGCCGTGGCTGGCTCTGTTCACTTCGTACAGAATGTCTGCGCTGCGATCACGCCTTGTTGGCCAGGCGCGCTCGAGTTGATGCTACGTTGACGTGGCAAATCGCTATTGCCAGGGCGTCGCTGGCATCGAGTGGTTCGGGAGCGTTCTTCATTCCAAGCAGCACCCGAACCATTTCTTGAACTTGCTGTTTTTGGGCGCGGCCGTAGCCGACTAACGCAGACTTGATCTCGAGCGGCGAGTACTCAAAGATTTCGACCCCCGCTCGCGCAGCAGCCACCAACACAGCCCCGCGGGCCTGCCCGAGCTTTAGAGCGCTTTTCACGTTAAGTGCGTAGAAGGTATCTTCGACTGCGCAAGCCTGGGGACTCAACCGCTCGATTACTTCTTCGAGTTTTTGGCTTATGGCAAGGAGCCGCTCGGCGAAACTCACGCGCTTTGGCCCTCGGATTCCCGCGTACTCGACTAACGCGTAGTGGCGGCCGTCGCTGTCAATCACTCCGTAGCCCGTCGTGTCGCTGCCCGGATCGACTCCTATCACTCTCATAGATCATCCTGGCTCCAAAGCGATGTAGCGTAGCCTGTCCAGGCTGCGCCAGGTCAACCGGCCGCTTCCATCTGCTCCGCAGGTATGTCGAAGTTTGCGGCTACATTCGAGACATCGTCATTATCCTCGAGCGCTTCCATCAAACGCAGCACTTGCTGAGCAGTTGCGCCGGTGACTTGAACTGAGTTGGTCGGGCGCATCGTCACATCGGATGAGATCGGCTCGATTCCGGCAGCCTTTACCCCATCGAGAACCGCATTGAAATCTTCCGGGGAAGAGATGACTTCCCAGGTTTCTTCGTCGCCAGCGACATCTTCGGCGCCAGCTTCAAGCGCCAGCTCCATCATCTTCTCTTCGTCAGCGGCGCTCTTGTCGATGATGATGGTGCCCTTCTTCTGAAACATCCATCCGACAGAGCCGGTCTCACCGAGGTTACCGCCGTTCTTGGAGAAGATATGCCGGATCTCCGCAACCGTGCGAACGCGATTGTCGGACTGACATTCGACAAAGACCGCGACGCCGCCCGGCCCGTAGCCTTCGTAAGTGATGTCTTCTATCGCCGCGCCTGCTATTTCGCCAGTGCCGCGCTTGATCGCGTTGGTCATCGTATCCTTCGGCATGTTAAGCGCCTTGGCGTCGTCCATCGCCTTGCGAAGCCGGGGATTGCCGGTAGGGTCGCCGCCGCCGCGCGCGGCCACCGTAAGTTCTTTGATCAGCTTCGAAAAGGCCTTGCCGCGCTTGGCGTCAATCGCCCCCTTCTTATGCTTGATTGAATGCCATTTTGAATGTCCGGACATCGGATCTACCTCCGCAGCGCCTCCCGAACCTTTTCAGCGCTGATGTTGTGTATGCGAACGACTTTATCCCTCGATGAATCTCCCGCGATGATTTCAACCGATCCTGCGCTCACACCGAGCAGCTTTGCAAGAAAGCGCCGGCACTCCTGGTTGGCTCTTCCATCCACCGGAGGAGCGGTGATCTTCAGCTTGATCCCCCCTGCATACTCTCCTGTGAACTCGGTTCGGGCTGCTAGCGGCTGAACTCGAAGCCTGAGAGTTAACGAACCCTTTGTTTCGCGCAGTTCGACCACAACATTTCACTCCGACTTATCCGGTTACCACCGCCGCTAAGAACGGGGTGAGCAACTGAATGATTATCATAGCGGCGATGGGTGCAAGATCGAATGTGCCCAGGACAAAAAACCGCCTGAGCGGTTTGATCACCGGTTCGGTTATCACGAAAAGGAAACTATGGAGTCTGTTTCGATATCCGACGCCGAAGAACGGCAGCAGAAATCGAAGGAAGATAGCCCCAACATAAAGAAGACCGATTAGCTTTATCAATTCTCCGAGCATCGCACGAGAAGCAACCGCCCCAATCAAGATGTTGTTTCCTATCGCGCTAAGTATTGGCGCAAGCTGGGCTATCAATCCTGCGACGGACCAGCCCAGTGCCAGAACCAATACGGCGGTAACCACGGGAACCAAATCAAAGCGCAGGGTTCGGCGCCCGAATTGATAGCGGAGAGGACGAACCAGTGGTTCCGTCAGACGGGTAAGGTTGTAGCTCACTCGGCTGAATGGATTTGCTCCGGCCCAGTTCAAGACCACCCGCAAAACCAGGAGACCGGCGACCGCTAAGGTCGCCCACCAAATAAGTCTGCTCAGCCAAAATAGAAGAATTGCGATTAGTTCCAAGTATGCCTCGTTCTAGACAGGCGTCTCACGTGCACCGAAGATTGCGGTTCCGACTCGGACCATAGTCGCGCCTTCTTCGATCGCGACTTCAAAGTCGTGACTCATTCCCATCGAAAGTTCGGTGAGCTTGCGTTCAGGAGTTCGAGTGCGATTCAAGCCTTCCAGTATATCTCTGAGCCCGCGAAAGTACTTTCGAGTTGACTCGGGCGAATCAAAGAATGGCGGCAACGTCATCAGTCCGCGAAAATCGAGCCGGTTTGCGGAGTCAAGTGCTTCAACAATCGAGGGCAGTTCGCGCTCGGTCGCGCCTGACTTGGTTGGCTCGCCCGCAAGATCTACTTGAACAAGTACCGTCGGTCTCCGATTGAGCTCTCCGGCGATCCGATCCAGCCGCTCGACGAGCCCGCGACTATCAATCGTGTGAATCACGTCAAACAACGAAAGCGCCTGTCGCCCCTTATTTGATTGTAAATGTCCGATCAGATGCCATCTGAGATTGCTCGCTTTCACGACGCCAACCTTAGTTGCCGCTTCCTGGATGCGGTTCTCACCCAGATCGAACGCGCCTGCATCGACCGCCCGCTGCACTGTGTCTGGATCAAATGTCTTGGAGACGGCGATGAGGGTTATGTCCTTAGCGCTCCGGCCGGCTCGCTGGGCCGCGCGCGCAATCTTTTCGCTAACTCGCGCGAGCCGCTCTCGAATCTCTTCGGCCATTCCGCCCAAATCTTATCAGTCGCTCGCAACGTGAGACAAGGAACGGCTACTCTTTGCCATAGCCGCCACCGCCGGGAGTTTCGATGCGAATAACATCGCCAGCGCACGCCTGCTTTGAATCCTTTCCAGCAAGAACGCTTTCACCTGTACCGGTGACAAGAGTCGTGCGGCCAGCTTGCCCGGGCTCACCGCCCTTGAGTCCATAAGGCCGGGTCTTCCTTCGATCCGACAGGATTGTCACGCGAGCATCGGTGAGCAATTCGATCTCGCGCACCACGCCGTTGCCGCCACGAAACTGGCCTCCACCGCCACTTTCACGTCGGATCGAATATCGACGCACACGCATGGGATAGGCGTACTCCATCGCTTCGGCAGGAGTGTTCAACGAGTTCGTCATATGGGTGTGGATCGCGTCGATGCCGTCCAGCCCGGGACGCGCGCCCATGCCGCCGGCTACTGTTTCGTAGTAAGCGAACTGTTTGCCGGTCCTCGAATCGGTCCCGCCGATAGTCAAGTTGTTCATCGTGCCTTGACTCGCCGCGGGAACCGGCGCGCCCGCCTTCGAAAGCGCGAGCATCAGCACGTCCACCATCCGCTGCGAAGTTTCGACGTTTCCGCCGGCAACGGCCGCCGGTGGAAGCGCGTTCACCACAGTGCCCGCCGGTGAGATCACAGTAATCGGTTCGAGAATGCCCCAGCTTGCGGGTACGTCTGTTGGAATCAGACACCGAAAAACGTAATAGACCGCCGACACCGTTATCGCTTCGACTGCATTGACCGGCCCGCGAACCTGCAGCGCACTGCCTGTGAAATCTACTACAGCCTTGTCGCCCTCGATGTCGATCCGCACGGCTATGCGGACGGGGACATCCGAGTATCCGTCGTCGTCCAAGAAGTCTTCGGCTTGGTACGAGCCGTCGGGCAGATCGCGGACTACGCCGCGCGCGATCTCGGCGGTGTAGTTGATCAACAGCGAGGCATAGAGATCGGCTTCCTTGAAGCCATACCGCTCGACTATTTCGAGCAGTCGCCTTTGTCCGGTTGCGATCGCACCAAGTTGAGCGGTGAGATCGCCCTCGCGCTCATCCGGTATTCGGACGTTAGCTGAGATCAACCTCATCACGTCATCGTTGACTCGTCCGCCTACCATCAAGCGGACAGGCGGAATCCTCAATCCCTCCTGGTAGATCTCATCGGCACGCCCCATCGAACCCGGAGTGGCGCCGCCGATGTCGGCGTGATGAGCTCGATTAGCGACGAAAAACAGTGGCCGGTGGTCGGTGGACGGTGGGCGGCCGGCTTGAGCGCCGGCGTGGCGACGTAGATCGCTCACCTTCTGACTGGCAAGGATCTTCTTCCGGCCACCGGCCACCGGCCACTGACCGCCGTACACCGCAGCTACCATTGTCACGTCGGGCAAATGAGTTCCGCCGGCATAAGGATCGTTGAGAACCGCGATGTCGCCAGGACCGAGCTCAAGAGTTTCAAGCGCGGCTCGGACCGACATCGGCATCGAGCCGAGGTGCACCGGCATGTGATCGCCTTGTGCGATCAACACGCCCTTGCTGTTAAAGAGCGCGCACGAGTAATCGCGGCGCTCCTTTATGTTCGGCGAGAACGCCGAGCGGCGCAGGCTGACGCCCATCTCCTCGGCCACGGAAGAATAAAGCGACTTGAATATCTCGAGTTTGACCGGGTCGACTTTCATTCGGGGGAGTTTATCACGTCGGAGGCCCGAGAACGCAGCCGGACCTCTGCGGCTTGCGAGCCGTTTCTTTGTCGACAATTCGACTCGGGCCCTATAATCGGTCTCGCATGAGCAGTATCGAAACTCCGATCATTGGCATGCACGCATCGATCGCGGGCGGGCTTGCGAAAGCGATCGAACGCGCTGAAGCGTTGGGTTGCGACTGCCTTCAAATCTTCGCTCGGAATCCTCGAGGCTGGGCTGCGCGTGAACTGACTCTCGCCGAGATCAGCGAGTTTCGCGAGGCTCGCAACAGATCCGGTATGTGGCCGCTTGTTATTCATTCCGTTTACCTGATCAATCTCGCGGCGCAAGACCCCGGGCTTCTGGCAAAGTCACGCGCCGCCTTTCGAGAAGAGCTTGAACGAGGACTGGCACTTGGAGCTGACTATCTGGTCGTTCATCCGGGCAATCCCGGCCAGGCGGACGTCGAGAAGGGAATCGCGACTACCGTCGAATCAGTCCGCGAAGTCGCGCGCGGTCTCAAGTTGAAGCGAGGGGCTCCGCGCGCTGGGAATACAAATGCTCTGACGATCTTGATCGAAAACACCGCCGGACAAGGCTCATCGATCGGCTGCAGCTTCGAGCAGATCGCGCGGTTGCTCGCGGCTCTCGATGATCTTCCGGTCGATGTTTGTCTCGATACGGCGCACACCTTCGCGTCGGGGTACGACATCTCGACCGAAGCAGGATTGCGCAACACGATTCGCGAAATGAAAGACTCGTTCGGAAGTGAGCGGATCAAGATTATTCATTGCAACGACTCCAAAGCACCGCTCGGTTCGCGCGTGGATCGTCACCAGCACATCGGGCTAGGCTACATCGGCGAAGAGGCCTTTCGCCGCATCCTGAGCGACGCCAATATTTGCCGCGTGCCTTTTGTGTTGGAAACCCCTGTCGACGATGAGAGAGGCTACGAGTGGAATGTCAACCAACTACGGAAACTAACGAACACAGCGAGGTAAGGAGCCAAGGTAATGCGATGAAATCATCGGACGTAGATCGGGTTGGCGTAGATCCAGGGGCGCTGCTCGCCGTCCACCTCAAGCCAGCATTCAATGCGGTACACGCCTGTTTTTCTTACTTCAAAGTCGAGGCGCCTTGCGTCTGCGAAGGCAATCACCTCGCCATTCCGGATTAGCTTCATCCGGCACTTGATGGGCGTCTCAGCGCTCAGAGTCAACCCGTCGTTTAGCCGAACCTCGTCACCCATTATGGCGGTGGCCTTCCTTCCAATTCGGGACTCAAACAGAAATCCGGCCGAGTCACAAAGCCAATCGTGCGCAACAAACGCATGACCCCGTTTGAGCGCATCGCGAACCGCGGTCTCGCTCAGAGCGCGCGCCAGGATGTGGGTCGAGACGTACCGGAGGCTGCGTTCGTACGGATCAAAATCAAGGAGTGCGATTAGCTCGCCGGGCCGTCTTCCCTTCGCCATTTCCGCAACTGCCGGTACCTTGTCAGAAGTAGCGCGAGTCGTAGTGGGTTTGCTGGTGATGTAGCCGATCTCGACGGTCGCTTCGTCGACAGCAGTAACCGAAAACACCTGGTTGTGATGGCAGTCGTTAGCCGCGATTCCAGTGATTGGGTGCACTTGTGAGTCCCGGTCCCACTTGGCAATGATGCTCGACAGGTAATCCTGTTGCGCACCAAAGACTTCTTCGGGGAATTGGGCGAGCATACTCACCAGCGCCGCCAGGCGAACCGGATCGGTCAACGAGCCTTGCAGCCAGAGGCTGAACGCTGCTTCATCCTTCACGTCGGTGTGATGATTGTAAATCTCCAGTCCATCAAGTTGGTCCGTAGGCCAATCCAGCCGCTCCTCAACGTGAGACAGAAAGATGTTTCCTCCTCCTCCTCCGCGAACCAGCGAAACATAGCGTTCGACAGTAGTAGCATCATTGTCCTTAGTCGACTGGATTGGAAAGCAGAGAAACCCACGATCTTCGGCGCCGGGGATAAACAGCACGCCGTCGCGTAAGCCTCGCCAGCTGTCGATTATGAAATCGCGCCCGGGGCGGACGTGATCGGTGAGCATCACGATCTGTATCCCGGCTTGTTTGGCGGCTGCAAGCAGCTCTGGCCGCGTTCCCCCGGTGTGCGTCGCGTCTTCCGCGTGAGCGTGTAATACGGCGCTATACTCGTTGTATCCCATCTTTAGAGAGACAGGTTTGCGCTCGTTTGCGAAACGTGTTCGGGCATCGTGAACAGCTCTGAGGTGCTCAATCTTCAAGCGCTCGATTGTGGTCCATTTCCGCCCCGGCCCAAGGTCCGATTGCGCCCGGGGGTCGGCGGCCATACTGAGAGTTGCCAGCGCCAACCAAAAAGTGAGTGCTTCGCAGACCGCTCTTCTGGTTTTCGTCATTGCGTTGAGGCTTGAAGGTCAAACCACGGTCGAAATGTTTACTAGAGCTTTAACGACGCTGTCAAACTTGACCGAGGGGTCGACGGCAAGCTCTGGCAGCCAAATGGATCGCGTTGGCTAGATGCTTCGCTTCAGACCCGGATTCGTGAAAGTCACCCCTGAGGGAACAACTTCGAGTTGCCACACCTATGACCGGCGTTCTATCATACGTGCCATGTTCTCCAGGTCGTTACAGCCTGAACTTACCCTTCTCAATCCGCTGCTTGCCTGAGCGTGGCCAGCGGTCGTTCTCTGTAGTCAGAGCATTTCTAAGTATCTCTTCAAACCAACGGGACCTGAAGGCGATGTCATGAAAGAAAAATATTTTCCGCAGGAAATTGAGCAAAAGTGGCAAAAGCGGTGGGCCGACGAGAAGACCTTCGAAGTCACCGAAGATCCACAGCGCGAAAAGTTTTACTGCCTGGAAATGCTAGCCTACACGTCGGGGCGCGCTCACATTGGTCACGTCAGCAATTACTCAATCGGTGATGCACTTGCCTGGTACAAGCGCATGCGAGGCTTCAATGTGCTGCACCCGTTCGGATGGGATGCCTTCGGCCAGCCCGCTGAGACTGCCGCCATCAAAGATGGCACCGACCCGGAGAAGTTTACCCGCGATGCCATCGCGACGATGAAAGAGCAGCTTATGCGGATGGGCATCAGCTACGATTGGTCGCGGGAGGTGGCAACGTGCGATCCCCAGTACTACAAATGGAACCAATGGTTCTTCATTCGAATGTGGGAGCGCGGGATGCTCTATCGCAAGCTTGCGCCGGTAAACTGGTGCCCGAGAGAAGACATCTCGCTGTCGAATGAACAGGCTTCCGGCGGCGTGTGCTGGCGTTGCGGCTCGCCGGTGATTCAAAAACAGTTGATGCAGTGGTTCGCCCGCATCACCGATTACGCCGATCAGTTGCTGGACGATCTGGACAAGTTGGAAGGGAAGTGGCCGGATCGCGTTATCGCCATGCAGCGCAACTGGATCGGCCGAAGCCGCGGCGCTGAGGTTCGATTCCAGATCGCTGACAGCGACGAGTCGATCACCGTATTCACGACTCGTATTGACACGATCTTCGGCGCGAACGCGATAGCGTTGGCGCCCGAGCATCCGGCAATCGAAGGGATTCTTGAGGACAAGCCAAGCCGCGACGAAGTCCTGGCCTTTGCCGAGCAGTTGAAGGAACAACGCAAGACTCGCGAGCTTGAACAAGTCGAGAAAGAGGGCATCTTCACCGGCGGCTACGCAATAAACCCGTTCAATCAGGAGCGACTGCCAATCTGGATCGCTAACTTCGTGCTGATCGAATACGGCACGGGCGCGATCATGGCGGTGCCTTCGGGTGATCAGCGCGACTTCGAGTTCTCGCGGAAATACAACCTGCCGTTCCGCCAGATCAAGCTGACCGCCGACGGGCGCGAGATACCAGCCGATGAGCTGGAAGCCCCCGACGAAGATTGGACGACCACGGTCAACACAGGCGAGTGGAGCGGCTTGTCCTCCGAGGCAGCGAACCGGCTAATGACCGAGTACGCCGAGGCTCACGGGTTCGGGAAAGGAGCCATTACCTACAAACTCCGTGACTGGGGGATCTCCCGCCAGCGCTACTGGGGGACGCCGGTTCCGATGATTCATTGTGAACGGGATGGAATCGTTCCCGTGCCCGACGACCAATTGCCGGTTGTCTTGCCGAAGGGTGTGAACTTGAAAGTCGAGGGAGGCTCGCCGCTCGATCACGTTCCCGCGTTCGTAAACGTGACCTGTCCGAAATGCGGAGGCCCGGCGCGGCGCGACACCGACACGATGGACACCTTTGTCGATTCGAACTGGTACTACTTTCGTTACTGCGATCCGCACAACGACCAGCAGCCTTTCGATCTCGAGAAAGTCGCATACTGGCTGCCCGTCGATCAGTACATCGGAGGGATCGAGCACGCAGTGCTTCATTTGATCTACACGCGCTACTGGACAAAAGTTATGCGCGATCTTGGGCTTGTAAAGCTTGATGAGCCGATCGCTCGTCTGTTGACTCAGGGCATGGTGAGCAAGGAAACATACTTTTGTCCCGATCACGAATGGCTGTTTCCCGAGCAGGTTACAGAAGAGAAGACCTGCTCGATTTGTGGGAAGAAGGTCATCACCGGCCGTGTGGAGAAGATGTCGAAGTCGAAGAAGAACGCGGTGGATCCAATCGAGATGATCAACATACACGGAGCGGATGCTTTGCGACTGTTTGTGCTCTTCTCGGGACCGCCTGACAAAGACAAGGAATGGTCGGACACAGGCTTTGAAGGCGCGTCTCGGTACTTGCAGCGTGTGTGGCGCATTGTTTACAAGTGGCATAGCCGCGTTGGTAATGCAACAACATCGGACAGCGGAGTGTCCGTCGAGCAAGGGTTGACTGAGTATCAGCGCAAGCTTCGCCGGCGGACGCATCAGATCATTCGCGCGATCACCGAGAATTACGAAGAGAGATTGCACCTGAACACGTGTATCTCGTCGTTGATGGAGCTGACAAACGAGATCTACACTTTCGATCAATCAGTCGAGAAGAATCAGGGGCCGAGCGAAGTCGATGTTCAGGTCGCGCGGGAAGCGATAGACTCGCTCATCGCAATGCTTACGCCGTTCGCTCCACATGCCGCCGAAGAGATGTGGGAGGCTTATGGTCACTCGGAAAGCCTTGCAGCTACCCGCTGGCCTGAGTTCGATGAGGAGCTGGCGCGTGAAGAAGAAATAGAGGTCGCGGTGCAAGTGAACGGCAAGCTTCGCAGCCGAATTTTTGCGAGCCCTGAGGCGAGCGAAGATGATCTCCGCCAGGCTGCTCTTGCGGATGAAAGAGTTCAAGCGTCAGCGGCGGGCCGCGGTGTGGCGAAGATCATCGTCGTGCCGCGAAAGCTGGTCAACGTGGTGTTCAAGTGATTCACTTGAAATAACCGGAGCGGTCGGCGCGATAAAGTGACTGGATCTTTCGCCGACCGCTCTATCAACCTCAAAACCGAGTGTTCAATGACTTGCGCAAACCCTCATCAGCGTTCCTATTGCGACTTCTACGCAACAAATCTAGACAGTCCCCGGCGGCTTATTTTGAGCTGCGATGGCCTTCATTAGCTCGTCGAGTTTGTCTTTCACGTCGATCATCGCGTCTCTTGACTCGCGGGCTTCTTTAGGTGTTTGTCCCACTTCGGTGGGAGTGGGCACTTCCTTGGGCGATTTCTGTTTTTCCTCAGGCGCTTTGCCGGATGATCGGATAGTGACGATCTTGTTAAGCATGTCGAACCAGAATGGAGCGCCCAGAGAGGCAGCTCCCGCGGTTAGTAACAGCCCGAAGATCTTTATTACCCACGCCCAGCTCCAAGCCCCACCCGGCCAATTCCTTTTGTCGGTCCATCCTAATGGTATGCCCAGCCCCTCTAAAGCGTTGCTCTTCTCAGCAAAGTCTTTAAACGCAACCTCAAGGGGTTGAGTCTTGCCGTCGTGCGTTACGGTTGGAGGCTGCTGCGCCGCAGTCTTCTCGGCCATCGCAGTTAGCGATGCGCGCAGAGCGGAGTCAGACGAGAGCCGCTGGGTAATCATTATCGTATCGACGTTGAGTGCGACCGTGAATACCAGCGCGAGCGCAAACGTCAATGCCTGAGTCTTTCGCTTATACCAGCCCGACACTCGCTCCATTGAGTCGTTAAACCAGGTTTGGACGTTCTCAGCAACTTTCCCGAGAGCCGTCTCCCCGGTGTTCACAGCTCCTCTGATCGAGTTCTCTGCGTCATCTACAAGGACAAGCAGCGCATAGCCCACCTGCTTATCTACGACGCCGTCTGTCCCTGCCTTTATGATTGCCTGTCGAATTCCGTCGAAGGTATCGCGACCCGACGAACCGGATGGAGCAATCAGGTCCATCAAAGCCAGCGCAAAGGTTCGAGACGGAATATAGGATGGAAGTGTCTTACTATCCCGGTACAACGACTGGATCAAGGGGAGACTATAGAAGCCATCTAATAGTTCTGAGTTGTCCTTATAGTTAAGGAGATTTCGAATACCGTGGGCAAGATTCTTCGCGCGCCAGCTCGTCACGGAAGCAATCAGCTCGTTGGCTGCGGTGCAGACAAGGCTCAAGGACAGGAAGATAAAAATCACTCCGGTCGCTACTTCGAGAGTCGACGAACCAAACATGGGGTCTCCTTTCCCTGGAAGTCCGTTCCTGTGGAGTCGCTTCGGATTCGATCTGAGCGCAAGCGGCAATGTCGGCTTCAAATAACCGGCTCTTCGAGAACCTTCTTGTTCGTTTGTGCTTCTGTTGCAATCGCTGAATAGGAAGCGGCCTCTAAACCAGTCGCTATTGTCATGATCAACACAGCCCAAAAGGCCTTGTTGTCTTTGCTTCACATCGCGAACCGGTCTGTAACTGACACAACTTTCTGGTCTAAGATGGCCGCGAGGATAGCACCTTGCCTGAACGAAAGCAACCTGAAGGGTGCATGAAGTACGCTCTCCAAACCCCACCGATCAAGACGCTTGCGCGGCTTACGTCAAGTTGACTGAAGGCTAGGGTAGACGACGGCTTTGGGTCCCGTTTCTCTCGGCGACAAAGGGTTTATTCAACGACAAAGGGCCAGTCGAAGTTCCTGCTAGTCCTCGCAACCAAAACGTTTGCTGCAACGAGTTTAGCTCGCCTCGTTATCTCGGCTGAGACCTCTTACCTCCCCTGGCAACGTCCGGTCATCCGCCGTCTGGCACGGTTGTTGACAAGTGATCCGGCTAGGGGGATCGACTCGGCGATCAGGTACTTCGCAAACTAACCAATCGGTTGGGACGTGAATCGAGAATGCAGCAAGCAAAAGATGGGAGTTCGGAGTGAACGTATGAAGACCACTAATAGCGCTCTTAAGCTGCTAACCGCAGCCTTACTGGTGTCCTCCTTCCTCATGACGGGCTTTCCGTCCGGAGGGCGCCCTGTTCTAGCTCAATCGAAGGCGAAGCCGCCACAGACCTCACCACCCAAGCCACCGCAGGCCTCGCCGCCAGAAGTTCAGGCTTCCAAAGTCTCTTCCGATTTACAGGATGCGTTCGGCCATGCTCCTGAACGACTCGTTCGAGTAATCGTTGACATGAAGCCTGCACCGCTAACTAGCGCGTTCACCAAGCTCAGAGCGAAAGTCGGCGACGCTGGCGGGGTCGTGATCAGGAATCTGAACGGCGGGAAGACGGTGGCCGTCGAGATTCCCGCCGGTGCTATCCCTGCCCTGGCCACCGATGACGGCGTCAAGTACATATGTGTTGATAGAACGACTCAGGTGGCGGGTCATCTTGAGACGACGACGGGAGCTGCTCAGGCCAGAAGCTATGGCACTCCGTCAACCGGACCGATTGATGGCTATGGCGTCGGCATCGCTATCCTCGATTCAGGTGTTTATGCTGCTCACCATTCGTTTCAATCCGGCAGGGTCGTAGCAAGCATCGATTTCACGGGCGAGGGAAGAACAGACGATCCTTTTGGTCACGGCACGCACGTCGCCGCGGTGGCCGCCGGAAACAACCACGTTTCCAACGGCGCCTACACCGGTGTGGCTCCGCGAGCGAAGCTTATCAATGTCAGGGTGCTTGACTCGCAAGGTCGCGGCTCACTATCAAATACTATTGCAGGCATCGACTGGTGCATCGCTAACAAGGCTCTCTACAACATTCGCGTCCTTAACCTGAGCCTCGGCGCAACGGCGGTTGATTCCTATGTGAACGATCCTCTATGCCAGGCCGTACGAAGAGCCTTCGACGCCGGGCTGGTTGTGTGCGTGGCCGCCGGGAACTCGGGCAAGGATGAGAATGGAAGCAAGGTATTCGGAGCCATTCACTCGCCGGGAATTGAACCTGCTGCGCTCACCGTTGGGGCCGCAAACACCTTCGGAACCAACTCGCGCGCGGACGACTCGGTTGCGAGCTTCAGTTCTCGAGGACCGACGCGCGGATACTACGTCGACGCGTTTGGCGTGAAGCACTACGACAATCTGATCAAGCCTGATCTGATTGCGCCCGGCAACAAGATACTTGAGGCTGAATCCCCAAACAATCGTCTCGTGACTGCTAATCCATTGCTTGAGGGCTACGTCAGCACTTCGCCCTATCACGATATGATGAACATGAGTGGCACTTCAATGGCAACGCCCGCCGTTGCCGGTGCGGCTGCGCTCCTGTTGCAGAGGAACCCCCATCTCACTCCGAATCTGGTCAAGGCTCTCCTTGAGTACACCGCTCAACCACTTGCCGGTGTCAGCAACTACGACCAGGGAGCCGGGGAACTGAACATCGAAGGGGCCGTGAGGCTCGCGGGCCTGGTGAGGACCGATCTAGTCGGGCGGCAGTTGGGCGATCTTCTACTCACCGGCGCGACGCCCGCGGCGTCGACAACCATTGCAGGCTACTCGTTCAGTTGGGGCGGCGGAATCATCCAGAAGTGGAACTTTATCTACGGGTCCGCCCTGATAACGAAATTTCAGGGCATTTACGGTACCGGAGTGCTGCTTACAAACGGAACCCTCTTAGCTGGCGGCGTCCTTCTGTCGGACGGTACCTTGTTGTCATCCGGCACGTTGTTGTCGCAAGGCGTGCTTCTGGCGGATGGCACGGTTCTATCAAGCGGAACACTGTTATCTGAAGGAACCTTGCTGGCAAGCGGCGTGCTCCTGGCGGATGGGGTTTTGCTGGCAGACGGAGTCCTGCTCTCAGACTTCACATTGGCTTCCTCGACGTCGGCGTCCGTAGCGCAAAGTCTCGCAATGGCTGCGTTGACCGGTGATCAGACTGCGAGCATGCAGCCCGAACCCGACCCAGACCCAACAAACTAGGAACCGTAAGGCTCAAACAGGGAGAAAGCAATGTATCCGCTGACAAAACTGAATGCAAATAATGAGAATCGGCTCCCCATTGAATCTCTGAGACGAGCTTCTCTGAGTGTGGATGCTCTAGGCGTCGAAGACGAAGCTGAAGTGGTGGCGTTCCTGGCCCGGCGTCCAATACACACCTTCGGAATGGCAGGCTTCATCCGGGGCAACGGCATCGTCAGTCCGCACAACCGCGGTACGTTCTATGCGTGTCGCAACAGACGGGGCGAACTGGAAGGGGTCGCACTGATAGGTCACTTCATCCTCTTCGAGACGCGGAGCGATGCGGCGATCCGAGCTTTCGCTCGACTCGCCCAGGAGCACTCAGATGTCCATATGCTTCTTGGCGAGAAGGAAAAAGTGGAGACGTTTTGGTCCTATTACGCCAGCGGTGGTCAGGCTCCTCGTCTCTTCTGCCGTGAGTTGCTGCTGGAACAACGATGGCCGATTGAGGTTCATGAGGAAGTCGCGGGCCTGAGATTGGCGACGCCCGACGATCTGGACCTGATTGTTCGAGCGCACGCTCAAACCGCATTCGAGGAAAGCGGGGAAGACCCGCTGGTAACCGACCCGGTCGGCTTTCGTCAGCGTTGCGCGCACCGAATCGAACAAGGTCGAACGTGGGTGCTTGTCGAAAATGGGCGGCTGGTTTTTAAGACCGAGATTGTGGCCGATACTCCCGAAGTTATTTACATCGAGGGTGTGTGGGTCAACCCTCAGGAGCGCGGTAAGGGCTACGGCCAGCGATGCATGTCTCAACTGACCAGGAGCTTCCTTGCTAGAGCAGGGAGTGTTTGCCTTCTGGTGAACAAGCGGTTCCAGGAGGCGCAGACACTCTACAAGAAAGTAGGGTTCAAGTTAGTCAGCTCCTACGACACGATCTTCTTGCAACGGGAGCAATGATGGAGCGAATCGCGACATGCATGTGCGAAGATCGCGAGTTGACGCTTGATGAGATCGAGTTGCTTGCGAGTCTGGTTATTGACGAGCCCGATCACTATTCGGTGCTGGGGATCGAACGTAGCTCGTCAGCTTCCGAGATAAACAGCGCATACTGCCGAGCCGTCCAGTTCTTCCACCCACTCAAATACAGACACTTGCTCGAGTCCAGCAACATACTGCATTGGAAACTGAGCTCCGCATACACGCGGATCGTGGAAGCCTTTTCAACACTCTCGAGCCGCGCTCGCCGTCAGAGCTATGACGGAACGCTCAACCGGCAGATCACCGGATCGGTGCGTTCGCGACAGCGAGGACTTTCATCAGGAAACACGGCGGAGGCGGTATATTCATTGTCGGCCACCCCAGAGTCGACCGCCACACCTAACCTTCCGCCCAACGGACGTGAACGACGACGAGTGGAGAGAATCCAGTTGCGTTTGCCGCTTGTAGTAGAGTTTGACCGACACTGGCAAGAGATCACGGAAACAATCGATGTAAGTCCCCTCGCCGTGAAGTTCAGGCTCGCGCGGCCGGTCGAACTCGGAACGCTAGTGCAGCTCGAGCTGCCTATGCCTCCCGCTTTGAGGACGAGGTCTGACGACGAGTTGCTCTACAAAGTCAGCGGGTACGTCATCCAGGCCGCGCCCCAGCCAGGCGGAGAGCTCGTAGTCGTAGCTGAGTTCGTCTAGCGCTCTTGGCCACTCACCGCTCCGCCCGCTTGTTTCTTGCGCCTTCCAAAAGCTAGTATCCTTTCACGATGTTCAAACCCGCTTTGTTCGCCGTTATCCTATCGTTATTCGTCGATGTGTGCGGATACAAACCCGCAGGCAAGGGCAAGAGCTTGCCGGTCTACATAAAAACGATCGCCGTTCCCATCTTTCAGAACTCGAGCCTTAAGTATCGAGTCGAGCAACGATTCACCCAGGCTGTTATAGAGGAGATACTGAAGCGTGCCCGCGGGGTACGCGTCACAACTAATCCTGATGGCGCTGATGCCGTGCTGAATGGGGATATACGCAACTTTCACGCTGCCGGTACGATACTGGACGATAAGGGGCGTACGCGAATGTGGGACCTGCGAATCGTCGTCAGCGTCACGGTCCGTGATTTGAAAAATCACAAGATCCTTTTTGAGAACCCCCGGCTGTCATTCGAGGGGGAGTATCAGCTTTCTGACGATCCTCAGTCTTTCTTTAACGAAGAGAACCCCGCGGTCATGCGCGTAGCCAAAGACTTTGCACAATCGATCGTATCCACAATAATGGAAGGACTGTGAGCAGCAAGCGCCCCAAGAAGAAGCTGGACGGCCTGACCTACGAAGCGTTTTCCAGGCAAATCAACGAGCGCCGTCTTGACCCGCTCTACCTGTTCCTGGGCGAAGAAGTGTATCTGCAAGAGCGCGCGCTCAGTGCACTCACCGACACAATCGACGAGGCGAGCCGGCTGTTCAATGTCGGAGTGTTTGTGATGGGCGCAGACTCCGGCTCGGGTTCCAAAACAACGGCAGCTCAAGCGATCGACGCAGCGAATCAGTTGCCGATGATGTCTAGCCGTCGAATCGTGGTTGTTCGCGAGTTCGACAAGATCAAAGAAGAAGAGCTCGAACTGGTGGTAAGTTATTTGAAGCACCCCTCGCCGACTACTACGTTGGTCTTTCAAGCTGTGTCGGCCGATCAACGGAGAAAGATCACAACTGCGCTTACCAAGTCCTGCACGGTTGTGTCGTTCGACTCACTAAGAGACGATGAGGCTCGCCGGTGGGCTGAAGGGTATGTCAAGCGGTGTGGGAGCCGCATCGAGCCGCGAGCGCTCGATCGGCTGATTACTCTCGGCGGCACTCGCCTTTCCCGTTTGGTAAACGAGCTTGAAAAACTTGCGGCCTACGCGGGCGGCGAGGTCATTACCGAGGCCGCAGTGCTCGAACTGGTGCCGCGCTCTCGTGAACACACCAGCTGGGAACTCTGGGATACGATCATTCGCCGGGACGGCAAGCGTGCGACGCGATTGATAAGACGTTTACTTGACGATGGAGACACGGGCGCGCCACTCATGATCCTCGGTGCTCTCGCTAGTTTATATAGACGAATGATAGTGGGAAAAGAACTGCTTGATCGAGGAGCGAGCTTCGACGAGTTTGCGCGGGCGGTTGGACAGTGGCGAGATGGCGCAACCTACTGGAGAACACGCCTCAACCGTACATCGCGCTCCGAGATAGTTCGGGGGCTTCACCGGATAGCTCAGGTTGATAACGCAATCAAGAATGCAGAGGCTACGCCCAGGCTTCAAATGGAATACCTGGTTGCTGAGTTAATACAACAAGACGGTGTGACAAAGGACAGCGGCGCGCGATGAGGCCCTAAGAAGGTTCCGTCACTAACCCGGATCCTATTATCTCCAGCGAGATACTAATCGACATTCACTGCAAGCCTCTTGCGTGATACCAGCGCAATTCGTTGAGTTGATATCCGGGAGCCGATAAGGATCGAGTTTTCGAGCAGCGTGGGTGGCTCATGACTGCCCGTAGTGGCACGGAGGAGGATGATGTGAACCTGGAAGGCCACTTCTCCCAGGGAGCCCGCTCGTTAACGGTATCGAGCTGTTTGATGCTACGGTGTTTTTCGAATCGGTAGATCGCTGAACACTAAGCGGACATGCCGTTCACTTTGGAAGTGAGGCGAGATTTGTGTCTTGCTGCGCCGTTTTGATGAAGCACGCCCTTTTGAATTGATCGGTCTATCACCGAGACAGTTTGAGCTAGCAGCGAGCTTGCCTCTTCCCGGTTTCCGGCTTCGATGGCCGCGCGGAGCTTTTTGATTTGCGTGCGTAGATTACTTCGGTTGCGGCTGTTAACCTCGTTGCGTCGCGCCGTTTGCCTCACGCGCTTCTCTGCAGACTTATGATTAGCCATTGCTTCGAACTCTCCTCATACGGTCGTGAAAATCTTGTCGGAAAAAGACCACTAGAATAGCGGGCTGATGAAGGAAGTGTCAAGGCAACGGCAACCGCTGATTTCAAGAAACCCTTAAGCCGTCCAGTGTGATCGCGATCCCTCCTGTGAGTTAAAGACCCGTTCAATCTTTCCCAAAGCGTGCGACCGTGAACCGCTCGACTCGTACCGGGACTCCGGGCGGGATTCCAGCCTTCAGGTGAACAGCTTGCCACTGATCTTCAACGGTTTCGATTCCCTCTATGCGCGGAAGCAACAGGCCGCGGCGACTTCCGTCCAGAGTCTCGATGATCACTCCGTAGCGAGCCGCATCGAGGTCTTCGGGACCGCGCGCCGGCTCGGGGCGCTCGAGCACGTCTACCCCGTACCTCAACCCAGCCAATTCGTGTCTCGCGACTGGCGCAAACCGCGAGTCACGAGTGGCGGCGCTTATTGCGTTTTGAATGACCTCTTCTGCAACTGTTGAACGCGCCGGCTCGATCGTTCCGATGCAGCCTCGCAACTGGCCATCCATCGTCCGAAGCGTGACAAAGACACCTGCACTCTCGCTCAGCGTCCCTTGAACGTCTAGTGGCGGTTCAAGAGTCTCACCATGCATGACAAACTTCTCTACTGCTAACCTCGCGAGCTCGGGTAAGGATATGTTGTTGGGCGGACGTTGCATGGTTTCCGGTTCCCATCAAAAACGAGATCCTATAGTCCCCGTGTATCCTTCGCGGTTTCGTCCAACAAAACTGCAACCATGTAGCCTACGCCGAAGGGACCCTCGTAGCTAAGCACTTGATGATCGCGGAGGGCTTCATCGACGCTGCCAAGAGCGATGACGATTGAGCGATAGCCGCACTCACCGGCGCGCTCTCTCAAATCCGAGTCAACGTTCAGAGCTTTGCTGGCGTCGCCACTCGCGATCGCATCAACTATTCGTTCGTCAAACAGGTGGGCGGTGGGTTCGAACTCATACGGGCCCCCGACGACCAGCCGGTGGCTCAGGTCGCCGCTGGCGACGACAGCCACGCGACGCCCCAACTCTCCGGCAGCCCGAGCGATT
>DATMCM010000181.1:0-10421 GCA_035558335.1 Blastocatellia bacterium
TGCCGGGCGTGATAGTACTGGGCAGTGATGACCCGCCGCCGCAGGTCCGCGACATCACGCGCGCCCTGCGCTATCCAGACGTCAGCGTGATGCTTGATCTTTCAAAGATGAGACTCAAGGAGAAGAACGACTACGTTAAGGCGTTACTACCGCTTTTACTCAGCATCAGGCGAGAGACCGGAGTGCCACACCGGATCGTGGTTGACGAAGCGCATTACTTTTTGCATGACGCCGACGTTTTGCGGCTGCTCGACCTTGAACTTGCAGGTTACACGCTCATCACCTATCAAGTCTCGAGAATCCACCCGGAGATTCTTCGAGCAACGGAAGCAATCATCGTGACACGCGAATCCGATCCGCGCGAGGTGCGAGCGCTGAGAGCCCTGCAGGGCGGCAATGGCACCGAGGCCGAGTGGGAAACGATGTTGAGCAATCTGGCAATCAACGAAGCAGTGCTTCTCCCGACGACTGAGGAGGCTTGCGGGAGCTTGTGCAAGTTTCAAGTTGCCCCTCGACTAACGGTACATGTTCGGCACCAACATAAGTATCTCGACCTGCCGCTCCCAGACGACAAGGCGTTTGTATTCGTTCAGAATGGTTCGCAGAGTGGTCGCCGGGCTCGAACGTTGAAAGAGTTCGCCGCCATTGTGGCGGTGGCGCCTCCGGCGATGCTTGATGGGCACCTTCGGAGCCACGATTTCTCGCGCTGGATTGCAGGTGTCTTCAGAGATAATCCCCTGGCCGCTCAAGTTAAGCAGCTCGAAGATCAAAATCAGATAAACCGAGTTCCAGACATCAACGATGCCCTCATTCAACTGATTCACGACCGCTATAAGATCACGTCCAGAGATTAGAAGCATCAGCAAGGAGGGCGCAGGTAGGATCAGCAGTTATCGAGTTCACTCTTTCGACCAGTTGGGCTCGGCCACTGTCAGCAGTCGACCAACGAGACTGGCTCTACTGCATTCGACACGCGATAGTGACTGTTTTGAATGTGTTCGATGCCGCGAACGGCTCCTCAAACGTCATCGCATTCTCCATCTCTGACAGCTTGATACTCTCGAAGGCGAAAAGGTCCAGGACGGTTGTCAGATAGTGGTCTTTGTCGATGACGTCCGCGACAACCAACTGGCCTTCCGGCTCGATTGTTAGACGGCCCGGGTGTGACTGAGTCACTCCCTGGCTGAACCGAGCGATGACTTCTACCGGTCGTTGCTCTTCCTGCCAGTACCCCAGTATCTCTGCTGCCTCGTTTTGGTTGATCTGCCTCTCGTTCATTCTCCACCTCCTTGATACCGGCGAGTTGCGACACCCAATCGTGCCTGTCACCTTCCATTGTGGCATAAGTGGTCTTTGCGGCGCGCTGCGCAAAGCAACCGGGAACGCCCAATTGATGAATCAAGGGAACAACCCCTGTACAGCGTCTCGTCGCAGGGTTTACTAAGCGGCCTTCCTAACGTCGTTGTTTGCGCTCGAACTCTTAGCAACTGAGACCAGGTTGTTCAGGGGTTGGGGATGGTTGAAGTTCGGCCTTGACTCTGCGATCGGCCCCGCACTCGTAGCAAGTCTGAATCAAAGCTTGTCTGCCACCCGCTGGGAGGGATACCCCAGTAGTGCTCGTGACCCGTGATCAGACCTAGGATATTCGTGTTGTCCCACCGATTCGTCGAAACAAGAAAAGGGCACGACTCGCGTAACCAAAAGCCGCGCGAGTCGTGCCCTGATCAATTCAACCTACGGAACAACTGTGAGGAAGTTCTCCACTTTGGAGACTCCGGGCGCAGCCCACGCGGCTCGCTCGGCCTCTCGTTTTTCAGACCACGAACGGACATTACCCCAGAGCTTCACCGTGCTGTCTGCCGCGTAGACCGTTATTCGGCGCGCTTCTACCTCGGCGCTCCGCTCCAGAGCCTCTTCGATCCTAGTCTTAACCTGAGTTGGAGAGACTCTGGTCTTAATGACTATCTGATTGGTGACGCCTTTGACGCCGGTCAGGTTCTTTACGGCCGATTCTGCGGCAGCCTTCTGGTACTGCCATTCAACATCACCATCGAGCGTGATCCACCGATTCTTGACAGTTACCTTGATTCTGTTGTCGGGCACGTTCGCCCAGGTTTCGAGCGCGGTTACAGCATTCCGGGCTAACTCCGGATCGCTGAGCTCAATCCCCAGTTTGACCTCGATGTCATTAGCAACGCCCTTAACTCCGTAGATTCGCTTTGCGGCCCGCTCGGCTGCAAGCTTTTCCGCATAGTTATGAACGAATCCGGTTAACGCAGCAACAGCGTCGTCAACCATCACCGCTATATCAGTAGAGGTTATCTCCGGATCCCAATCTATCTCGCGCATCACACGCTCGCGAAGTTGGGAATCCGGCACCATCTGCACGTTGGCTACCATAAGCACACCTCCCTTGATGGGCATTTTGATCGCCCATACGTTCAACTGAATTCTCTGAGCTACCCGCGAATTTAGACTTTGATCGGGTGGCGGCTCACCGTCACTTGACCTTGATCTCAACTTCTTTGGGCCTAGCCTCTTTGCTCTTCGGCAGTTTCACTTCAACCACGCAGACCCCGACTCGATCATCAGTTTCGACGTGGAAGCGGGCGTCCTTCGCCTTTTATCCACGCCGCCGATCTATGTGGCGGCCGAACGGACTGTCAGGTGAGGATGCTCGCAGATCGCTTTGAAAGTGCTTACCACATCATCGTAGTCGAGCTCTTTATTGCCTTTCTGCGCGTGAAGGACCACATCGTTGATGGAAAGGATACCTTTGAGCTCGCCCTCATTATTCAACACCGGCAGGCGCCGCAGTTTATCCTTCCGCATGGTCTTTAGCGCCGTGTGAACATCGTCATCCAGCGTGCAGGCGATAACCGGCCCCTGAATCACTTCGTCAACTCGAAGTTCTTGCGGCGCACGGCCCCTCGTCCCGAGCGCGATGGCTATGTCCCGGTCGGTTATCACGCCGACCGCGTTTCCGCCATTGACAACGACCGGCAGGACCCCGCAATCGTTCTCCCACATAAGCACCGCTGCCGCTGCCAGATTCGTGTCAGGAAAGCACGCCTTAACATCCTGCGTCATTACCTCTTGAACTTTCATATTGGAAACTCCTTTCTTCAGCAGTTCTTCGGTAAACCGATACGACATTAGTCTGTTCAAAGCAACGATCAGTCCGAACTACCAACGCCTAATTCATCGAATTCTCGTTCCCCTCGACAACCGGCTGCGCGAAGTTCCGCACAACGTTGGGTAAGATGACGCTGAGAGACATTTGCATTCGGAGCGGTTCACCACCGATGGTAACGGCTTTGCCTCTGGAGCAATCCCAACACGCTGCGGAGGTCCGCTCGCGCACCCCCTGCCTGTGCGTGATGTACTGCTACGCCCGCCTGCGGACTATTTGGCTGCGCTTGCCACCGATTGTTTCTGAGCCGCGTCGTGCGGTATCTCCCCGGTTTCAATGAATGACTTCATTCGCATGAGGTCCTCATCCATTTCCCTCTTCGGATCCGCGCCAAACAACATCGCGACAAGGTGACCTATCGCTCCAGCCGGCGGGTTGTAGCACATCTTGATGTCTACCGATGTGTCACCTTCCGATGTAGGAGTGAAGTGAATCAGACCACTCTGCTCGATGGCCGCTCCGGGCAGGCTCCTGAATGCAATCACCTGGTTGGGCACGAATTTCGTTATCTCCGCATCCCACTCGACTGACACGCCCGCAGGTCCCGCAACGATCCAGTGATACTTGCCTTCGCCGATCTTCTTTACTTCACGAACGTTCGACATGAATTGCGGGAACTTCTCGTGATGGCTCCAGAAGTCGAATACTTCCTCAACCGGAGCCGCGATGTTGATCGTTTTCTCTATATCGATCGTACCAGGGCCGACTTCCAGGCCGACTATGCGCTTGATCTCCAGATTCGTCAGCGCGCGCGAAAGCACTGCGAACCCAACAGGCCCAATAGTTGCGCCTATTAACCCTCGGCGTTTGACCGCGTAGACCACCAGCGCGCCGCCGCCGAGGACAGCCAGGAGTCGAGCTGTGGGCGACCAGTTAGTCTGCATCAAAGCCGATCTTTCATCCAGATTCACTCGGCCGCCCTGCAAGCCCGACACTGTGCCTGCCTGCTCGTGTCCTTCAAGCCGGTTCTCGACGCCTGCAACGCCCCTTATCGCCCTTACCCGCTCGAGCAGTGCGTCTACTTCTTTTGCCAGGATGGGTCCGCTCAAGGTCACGCGACCATCCTCAGCTTTGACATCGATCGAACGGGGATGCGAAACAACGCGCCCGAGCTTCGCTCGCACGCGTGCAACCAGGACTTCATTTGAGGCTTTGCCGCGAGTGAAAACCAAAGACTCAGCTTCAGCAACAATTCCGCTAAGACGATTGGCGAGGTCCCGCGAGGTCTTGCCTATCGCATCATCTGTCTTGTTCGCAACGCGTTGGATCTTGTTCCGAACCCGCGAGCGCCGGCGATTGCCTCGATCGGGATCGAAGAGGTACATCAACCCGGCGCCTATTCCGAGGCTGCTTATCACTCCCATCGTCTTGTTCATGATTCAACTCCTAAGCATAAATCGCGATCTGCCACTGAGTTCTGGGTCAGAGTTTAGAGCGCTCCGACTGCCTGTGCTTTAGATTCAAAGTGCTCTATGAACCAATCAGCCGCCAGTCGCGCCACTTCCTCAAGTGCTCCTGGTTCTTCAAATAAGTGAGTAGCGCGATCCACGATCTCGACTCTTTTCTCACAATAAAGCAGGCAGTAAGCTTCCCAGTTCAGACTTATAATCTGCTCGTCGCGTCCACCAACGATTAGCAGCGTTGGAGCCTTTACCAGAGGAAGCGACGCACCGGCCAAATCAGGACGGCCACCGCGCGATACGACCACCGCAATTCGTTCACCAAGCTCTGCCGCTGCGACCAGCGCTGCCGCGGCACCGGTGCTGGAACCGAAGTAGCCGATGGGTAAGTTCTGAACGTCCCCCTGCTTTTTGATCCAGTTGGTTGCATAAACCAGTCGCTTAGCCAATAGATCTATGTCGAAACGTAAATGGCGGGTGTACTTTTCTTCTTCCTCCTCTTCCTGCGTGAGCAGATCGAAGAGCAACGTGGCTATGTAGGAATCGTGCAGCGTTCGCGCGACGTACTTGTTGCGCGGACTGTGACGGCTGCTTCCGCTCCCGTGCGCGAAAAGCACAATACCGCTAGCCCCTCGGGGGATGTTCAACTCGCCTTCCAGTTGGGCTTTGCCTAAAGGGATGAGGACATCACGCACGATTTTGAATTCCGCTTTTCCCTGGCTCATCGCTTTTCTCCCGCGAGCGCGAGATTGGGACCGCGCTCGTTTGGTTCAATCCCGATGCCAGTAGACTCGGGCGAGTTTGTTCTCGTGCGAAAAGTTGTACCGGACCTCGCCGTCGAAAGCCTTCTCTAGCGCATGGCCTAACCGCTGGGCAAGATGTTCTGTAGTTGTAGTGATAACTAGCCGTCCATTCTTATCCGTCTCCCGGCTGATTAACCGCGCGAGCGGATTATCAACGGCTGCGCGCTCGGCTTCATTGTCAAGGAGATGCTCGATCTCCTGGCGATGCGAAGGGAGAAAATGGCCAGAGACGTAGACAAAACCACCGGGCGCCCCCCCTTGCTCCTTTTTGCATGCCGGGCACACGGTGATCACCTGAGGATGCCAGTGCTTGTGCTTGCCAACTTTTGTTGGTGTCCCAGCCAGCTTCCAGCGCCGGTCAGAGTAAACCGCTCCGCAGACGCCGCATTTTGCCGGTTCACTGGGCGCGCGCGGTGCACGGTGCCGTCCCGCGTCGTGATCAACCCGCTTCGAAAACGTTACGTTCGAGTATTGCTTCTTGCTCCTCATGATTGGCTTCTTTCGACTGTAAACTCATTTCAAGAGGCGACGGGCTTTACATTTCAAAGTTCTCGGAGTAGATGCGTCCGCCTCCGTCCTCGTACTCGCTCTGGCAAACGAGACAGAATGAAACTTCCGGCTCCTCCGCAAGTATCATTGATTCGATCGCTCGTCCGCATTTGACGCAGCGGCCGTACGTCCCCAGCTTTATTCGCTCAATCGCCTGATCAATCTGAAGGATTCGCTGGCGGAGCGCTCCGCGATGACCGAACTCAACGTCGCGTATCTCATCTTCAGCAGCAGAGTCGCGATCCTGCCATCCGTCCGCCAGTTCATCAAGATGCGCTGAATCTCCCGCCAGCTCCGATAGCAAATTCTCGCGCTCAGCGCGCAGTTGTTGTTCTGCTTGTTTCCGGTGCTCCGGAATATTTCTGCTCTCAGGCCTCTGCTCAGCGCTGCTCTTGGGCATGATCCACACCTGGTTGCTGTTGGGGCACGCAATGAGTGTGCCCGTTTTGCATAGTGCGTTTTATGCAAAAACGAATCAGTGACTGCGCTAATTCACTCAGGATCTGTGGAATTTTGCTTTGTGCTGGGAGAGCGCTGGCGATGACCGTCGGGCTAGATCAGGAAGAAGACCTAAGTAATTCGTTCCGATCATCTAAAGGAAAGTTTTGAACGCAGAACTGAAGCGGAGGGCGATTCGGTGCCTCTTAACCAGTCAGTAGCCCTATGCGCGACAACTGCCAGGTCGGCACTCGTGTCCAGGTCTAAGCGGGGGCTGTCGCGATCCTCGAACGGCTCAAACTCGGACCGCTGCCGAACATAAGTCTCCCAAGCCGCATCCGAGAGCCCTTCCCCAAGCGCCACACGTCGCTCCAATCTCTCGCGAACTACCTCCGGCGGGAGCCGGCACTCGATGACTATCCATTGCGCGCCGGCGTTCAGTGCCATTTCTCGAGATAAAGCGCGGTCCGCGTTGCGTCTGAACGTCGCATCGAGCACAACGCCACGGTGCTGGGCAAGCAAGCCTCGGCCGCGTTCGACTAAGGTTTGATAGGTCAGCCGGTTGGCTTCCGCGCCATATGGCCCCATGCCGTATTCGTGTCGTCCCTTGATTTCGAAGAGCGTTTTGCGAACGGCATCTGACGACAAGAAACGCAGTCCCAGTTCACCGGCGATGGCACGCGCGATCGATGTCTTGCCACTACCCGGCAACCCCGTCACCGCGATCACACTCGGGCTTCGAAGGGGCGAAGCGTATCGGGCGGCAAGGTCAAAGTATCGGCGGGCTCGCAACGCTGCCACTTCCCGTTCGAGGAAGGTCAACTCCGTCTCGTCCAGTCGGAAACTCTGCACCTTTCCCCGAATGTACGCGCGATAGCACCGATAGAACGGCAGCAGTTTGAACAGGTCGGGGTCCGCGCATCGAAAGTCATACTGCTCCGAGAAAAAGTAGCCGAGATCCGGCCGGCCTCGGGCGTCGAGATCCATGGCAAGAAACGCAACCTCGCTCGCTACGTCGCTGAACCTGAACCGCTCATTGAATTCAATGCAGTCAAAGATGTACAGACCATCGGTCACACAGATGCTTTCGGCACGTATGTCGCCGTGTCCATCGCGGATGTGTCCTTCACGGACTCGGGTTCGAAACAACTCCTGATGTTCGCCGAGCCAGCGAGTCACCCACACGCGAATCGACTTATAGGTTTCAGCAGCAATCGTTCTGTCGATATAGGGAGCGGTCTGATCAAAGTTTTCCTGCCAATTTCCCGCGATCAAGTCCGGCGAGCCGAACGCATCCACTTCCGGACCTCGCCGGGCCGCACGATGAAATTCGCTAAGGCGATCAGCGACGCGCTCAATGATTGCCTCTGTAACCTCGCCGCGCGCCAGAAGGTGATCTAACATCTGCTCGGTCGGAAGCCGCTTCATCATAACGCCATATTCAACCACTGGCCCTCGGTCGGAGAAACGGAGCTTTCCGTCTATGCGACTGATCGGCTGAACGCCCTCATAGTAACCCGCGCAGAGTCTGCTATTGAGCTCGACTTCGGCTTGGCAGGCGTCGCGCCGCTTCTCGAGGGTCGTGTAGTCGAGAAACCCGAGATCGACCGGCTTCTTCAGCTTTAACACGTGGCGCTTCCCCAGCAACACCACAGATATGTGTGTTCGGATCATCTCGATCGGGAGCTCGCCCTGGTCCCAGTCCGGGCAGTCTCGGAGCGACTCGACCATTCGCAGCCACTGTTGAAGCTCTGCTCGCCTTTCGGTTTTGCTTACAGTCACGGCGCTCCTACAGTCTAGACCAGCGTAAACCTCGCTCTAGGAATCTTAGCCGCTCGTCATTACATCCAGGTGCTTCGATTCTATCTCTCCCGCTTTGGGCGCCGCGCTCGCGCGCACGGCCCTACGTCTGACACTCGCATTCGCCCTGTTTGCGCTTATTGCAACTAAACGTCCGTTCTGAGAAAGGGCTTCCGGCTCGGTAAGCGGCGAGATCGGAGCATGCTTGAGTAAACTTGCGCATGTTGCTGTGTGAAAGCACGCACTTGACCGCGACCGTCGCGCCACATCGTGCTAATTCTAAGCTAACGTGTATCCGTTGTTGGCATACCCGTTGCCCTTCTGACAAGCGTTATTGAATGCTGGCAAGACGCCGTCAATCTTCGATCGTCGTCGATCCCACTGGCTCGCTAGACTGCCAGGTAACATGATCGTGATCGACTCGACGGCTAAGTCTACTGCATCCAGCCTTGTCCAGTTTGAGGAAGAGTTTCCAGACCGTAGAAGCTTGTGAGCAACTACGGCAACCGGAGGTTAAGCCATGAGAAAATCAAAAATCAGAAAGGCGGCTGAAGCCGCCGTAGACAATATTGATCGGCAATCCGGACCTGCACTTGATCTCGCAACTGCCGAGCCCGACTTGCTGCGCAATTCAGTGCGCGAGGCACTATCACAACTCTCCACGGAGGAACGGGCCGCAGTAAATGACAGGCTGCTTACCGCAATCGAGAAAGTTGGCTTCACCATCGGCCAGCATCTGCTATTGCTTGGAATCCCAGCCACTCTGGCCGAGGAATTGACCGCGCCGGAGATCGCGGCGCTGATTCGATACGTCCGAATCAACGAACCGAGAGCGATGAGGGCGCTGGTCCCGCTTCTCAGCGAACTTCTGACTGCGCACGGCGAGGGAGCTAGAACCTTAGGGTTATTCAGTTGTGCTGCATAACCTTGTGTTCAAAAGACGAAAATGGCAGACGGAAGAATATTGATCGTTGAACAACCGTTTCACGCGACTCAACTGCCGCCAGCGTTTGTCGCCGGAGGTCAGATCACACACTAACAAAACTATGAAGACGTTAATGGCAACAGACGGATCCCCGGAAGCCACGACGGCTCTGCGCTCGGCGAGTCGTCTACTGCGGAAGAACAGAAACCAAATCGACTTACTATGCGTCGCCCCGGAAGCAGACCGGCCTGCGGCTCAAGGAAAGGGAAGCCGGGCGAAAGGCAGCCAAGCTCGTGAAGAGTACCGCCGGCGAATTGCCCGAGAAATCAAGCCGATTCTGGATGACGCGGAGAAGATCCTGCGCGCAGAAGGCGCCGAAGCAACGCTCTTCTCGGAGGTCGGCTCGCCGACCGATGTAATTGTGAAGCTCGCCGAAGACCATGATGTGACGGTTGTCGGGGCCGCCGGTCGCAATCATCCGGCATGGGCTGGGCTGGGGTCCGTTGCCAGTCGCGTTGTCGAACGCGCAGGGGGCATGGTGCTGGTTGCCAGGGAACTCGCCATTAGCGACAGAGTGCGGGTGCTTGTCGGATTGGACGGCTCGCTTGGCTCCAAGCACGCCTTGAGCGCGATGACCGCGTACTTCGATATTGATTCGGCCGAGATTACGCTGATGCATGTGAAGGAAACGCCGTGGATTCATCTTGGCCTCGACCGCGAATGGTTTGATTCTCCCGGAGACTTCTTCGATCAAGCCAATCCGGAAATTCCGCTCGACGAGGAGTTGCAACGCGAGGCCGAAGACGTGCTCGAAGACGCGCAAGCCAGCTTGGCGAAGTATAACTACTCAGTGTTGACGCAGATCGAAGACGGGAATCCGGCGACGGAGATTCTGGGGGAAGCGGAAAGCGGCGGGTACGACCTCATCGTTCTCGGAGCAGCCGACTCGATGGACACGAAGCACAATATGCTGGGCAGCGTCTCAGCCAGGGTTGCCTGGCAGGCGCCCTGTTCGGTCGCGGTCGTCAAAAGATCCTGGTGAAAACATTGGAGCATCTGACATGCAAATCAAAAAGAAGACGATCGCGCTGGTAGAATCTGCTGCCGGTAACGTCGATCGGATTGCCCAAAAAGCGATTCTGGCGCGTTACGCGGACAAGCATAGGTTCGATATAGACCAGATGATTGGCGAATGGACGCCGAGCTCAGGCACGGCTGGAGAACCGGAGCACCGCAACCTGGTAAACGATATCAGAGACGGAGGCGTTGGGCGCCTGCTTGTGCTGACCGAGGTCCGGCACGCCATCCCAGAT
>DATMCM010000182.1:0-7934 GCA_035558335.1 Blastocatellia bacterium
CCGGCGAGGACGTAGGTGATCGTCTCGATGCCGCGGTGCGGATGCCAGGGAAAGCCTGCGAGATAGTCTTCCGGAATGTCGTTGCGGAAGTCATCAAGCAGCAGGAATGGATCAAAATCTGACGTGTTTCCGAAGCCGAACGCGCGGCGTAAGTGCACGCCGGCGCCTTCTACAGTGGGCTTGGACTTGCTTAACCGCTTAACGCTTCTGGTAGACATCTCTTACCCCCACACATTTAATCTCCGCTGTTAACACAATAGCACTAAGCGTCCCGCTTGAGGACCCGCGCTCTCGCCTTCGCCTGGAGCCGCTTTTTTCGCGATTTGAGCTCGAACACGCCGCGTCTAACGGAGTTCACAACGCCTCGACATTCTTTTACCTGCGCTTGACAAAGTTTGACATATATTACGCTAGACTTCGTACTACGAATGGCGCGCCTGGAGGTTGAAATGAACACTAAGCGAAACAAGTTCTGGAGCGGCAATAATCGTTTCCGGCTCATGCTGACGCTAGAACTGGCGGTTATGCTGCCGGCCGCCGCGCTCATATATGTCAACTTTCACCACTTGGAATCCATCAAACGAGACAAGACGCTCGAGGCCAGCATCCACCGTGATTTCCAGTATATGCTTTCCGTCTCCGAGAAGAAGATCAACGACAGAATCTACACGATGGCGGAAGAAATGAGAGATGTTTTTCCTTCTCCGGACGCCGACACCGAGGCGGATAGGGGAAGGAAGCTGGAGATCATTTTGTCAAAGAATCCCTGGCTGGCGCACGTGTTTCTATTCGATAGCGAGAAGGGCTTGTTGTATCGTTCGCAGCCGCAGCAGATGACCGATCAATGCTTTCGTGAGGAGCATGACCGCACGAGCGAGATGTACCGTGGGTGGTTTGGGATGGAAGGCAAAATGTTATGCGATATGATGCACAACAAGACCCGGGCCATCACTTGCTACGGCGGTCAAGTAAAGCGGGCTGACGGGGGTTTTATGACCACCGCCTTCTTTACGTTCCCGCAGCTCCCAAAGGACCGGGTTGTATTTGGCGGGGTCAGCTTCGATCCCGACTACCTGAAGCGAACTTTTTTTCCGGAGATGTTCGAGGAGCTGGTCGCCCAGAAGATAAGTGAAGATCGTGGAAACCATCTCGCCATGATGGTTTATCCTTCGGAGCACGAGGGCGACCAGGGAGGCGGTTGGCTTGCGGCTTCGACCGGGTGGGGAGTGGGGAAACCCGAGGTCTCGCGCAACCTCGAGGATGTCTTTCGCGGGCTCACGCTGGGTATTAAGTTCCAGGGCACGAGCGCGGATGCGATTGCCGGACACTTGGTTCAGCAGAGCCTTCTTATCCTTGGCGTCCTTTCGTTGCTGATGATCGGAGGGCTGGTTTTGACGTATCGCAGCGTCAGCAAGGAGATGGCCCTGGCCCGTCTGAAGTCCGACTTCGTGTCCAACGTGTCGCACGAGCTTCGCACGCCGTTATCACTGATCCAGTTGTACGCCGAGACGCTCGAGCTTGGGCGCATCACGACCCAGGAAAAGAAAGACGAGTACTACCGCATCATTCGCAAAGAAAGCGAACGACTGGGCCGCTTGATCAACAACATTCTCGATTTCTCCCGCATCGAAGCCGGACGCAAGGAGTACGAATTGCGTGAGACTGACATCGCGGAACTGGTGCGCAACACGCTGGATGCCTATCGCTATCAAATCGAGAAAAACGGTTTCGAGTTTGAGTTTAGCATCGACTCGAACATCCCGACCGTTCGGGTGGACCGGGAAGCAATCGCGCGGGCACTCGTCAATCTGGTCAACAACGCGCTGAAATACTCGGCCGATGAAAAGTTCCTGGTTGTCAGGCTGTACCGGGCGAATGGAGTTGTAAAGCTCGAGGTGGTCGATCGCGGAATCGGCATCGCGAGCCGCGATCAGTCGAAGATCTTCGAGAAATTCTACCGAACCTGTGACCCGCTGGTGCACAACACCAAGGGAAGCGGCCTGGGCCTATCGCTGGTCCAACATATCACACACGCGCACGGAGGACAGGTCGAGGTAGAAAGCACACCGGGAAAAGGTAGCAAGTTCACCGTGTCTTTGCCTCTGCCAATGGACACGCGGCAGCCGGGGAATGGCATGGCATCAGGGGCGACCGCTTGATGAAAGCCGATGTGAACACCATTCAACCAGGACGCAGTCGACCGATGCAGAATCGGAAGCTGTTTAGCCAGCGAGCCGGAGCGACGCCGAGAGGAGCTCGAATATGAGAACACGCATTTTGATCGTCGAGGACGAACCAGCCATGGTGGCCGGGCTGCGTGACAACTTTGAATACGAAGGCTACGACGTGATCAGCGCGCACGACGGGGTAGCGGGCCTCGAACGCGCCCTGGCCGAACACCCCGACCTCGTGGTTCTGGACGTAATGATGCCGCGAATGAGCGGTCTCGATGTCTGCAAGCAGTTGAAAGCGAAGCGGCCGGCGCTGCCAATCATCATGCTGACCGCGCGCGGCCAGGAAATCGACAAGGTGGTCGGTTTGGAGCTTGGCGCCGATGATTACGTAACCAAGCCTTTCTCGATTCGCGAGCTGATGGCGCGCGTGAAAGCGGTGCTGCGTCGGGTCTCGCCGTCCTCGACGACGCCGGAGGTTTATCGCTTCAGCGATGTCGAGATCAACATCCGCAACAACGAGGTGCGACGCGCCGGCACACCTGTAGAGCTGTCAGCAAAAGAGTTTGCTCTGCTGGCATACTTCGTCGCGCATCCCGCGGAAACGCTCAGTCGCGATCGCTTGCTGGACGCGGTGTGGGGCTATGAGAACTACCCCAACACCCGCACCGTGGACACGCACATACTTCATCTCAGGCAGAAGCTGGAACCCAGTCCCGAAGAACCGCGCCTTTTTCTGACGGTGCACGGAAGCGGCTACAAGTTCGTAGGATAAGGTGAGCTCATGAGTCAATCAGGATTCAGCGGTGGATTGGCGCCAGGTCTGGCGGTTGAAGTTCAACCGTCTTCGCCTCCGCGCCGAAGATTGGGAAAGCGCGGACGCGATCAGGAGCTGGAGTTAAAGCTCGCCGCGCTTCGCAAGGACTACGCCGATCTGCACGCGGCGCTCTTCGAAGCTGCGCAGGTGTACCGTCGCTTGTGCGCACCGCGGATGGTCCGGCGCGACAACTATGAGATTGCAAGCGAAACGTTCGCCGCTCGGCATTTGCCCGGTGACTTTTTCACCGTGGAGCCGACTGACGACGGCGTAACACTTGCCCTGGGCGACATCAGCGGCAAGGGCCTCGCAGCAGGGATGTGGATCACTCTTCTGTTAGGGCTGGTCGGGACGCATAGCGCTGCCAGCGTGGAACCGGAGGCGATTGTTGCGGGAGTGAACCGCGACCTGTGCCGCATGTCGCTGGGGTCGCCGCTTGCGAGCTTGTTTCTGGCAAGACTCGATTCGACGACGGGAACGCTCGACTACTGCAGCGCCGGGCATCCGCCCGCGTTGCTGGTGCGCGCGGACGGCAGTGTGGAATCACTTTCCGAAGGGGGGCTGCTGCTAGGCGTCATACCGCAGGCCTCGTTTGTTAGCGGAAGCGTGGTACTGGATATCGGCGACGTCTTATTGGCTTATTCCGATGGTGTCCTCGAGGCGCGCAACTGCGCGGATCAGGAATTCGGCCTGGAGCGTCTCGAAGCGCAGTTGCGACGCGCACGAAGCGGTTCGGCCCATGCAGTTTTGTTTTCGGTCCTCGCCGCAGTTCAAGATTTTGCCGGTGCTTGCCAACAGGCTGACGATATGTCGCTTGTGGTTGTACGCCGGCGCTCGTTGCGAAACGATGGTTGAAGATTTCGATGGTGTCCGAAAGGTGTGTTGCTTGTAATCACCTCCTGCCGACCGTAGTAGACTTGTATGGCTTTTGCGCAAGAGTCGGAAGAAGTAGTCCCGTAGGGACGGAATGTTTGTAGATCGATTGCTGGAGCTTCTTTCTGATCTCAACATCGCGTCTACAAACATTGCGCTCCTGCGGAGCTCATTTTGTGCAAAGCCACGTTATGTTTTCACGAGACGTTCCTCCGCTTCCCACCGCGTAGAAGACCCGGCAGATTAACGGAGGAAGTCCCCCGCCGTATGGCTACTTCTTCCGTCGATAATTGGCGGTCATGAAGCCATGCCATTGCCCGTCACCACTCAGAGCGTGGGACGTCATCACTCTGTGGTCGTCAGTCTTGAACTCAATCACATCCTTATACTTCACCGTCTTCGCCGGCTCCGCGAAATCCGGGCCTTCTGAGTTAAGCGTCAGCACTCTTTCGGCCGTATCCAGCTCGCCGTCGTATATCCAAAGATTGGTCATCATCGATCCGACAAATGTGCCGACGAACCGCTTCTTCTGCGGGTCGTAGCCGAGCGTCATCAACGTCGTAGCAGGGCCGCCGCCGGGCATCTCGCCGTGTCCCTCCGCAAGAACCCAGAGGCCTCCGAGCGACCGGACACTTTCGGTGCCCCGGCACGCCTCGGGCGGCAGGTCCGGACCCATCGAGGCCTCGGCCTCAAAGGTCCAATCGCCGACCAGCTTCTGGAGCCAGCGATGCTCCTTCTGCGGTTCGGCGTTCATCGGTGATTGCTGTTGGGCTTCGCTAGTTGACATTTCTTCGTCTCCTTTCGTTGTGACATCTATTGTGATCCCTCAATGAAGTCGAACGTCGAATGAACGAATCGACATCTGGGCCGGAAACTAGAGTGAACTCCTCCTTCAACGAGGCCTCCCGGACCGCGACATCCACTCTCACATTCTACGATATGAAAGTGTCAGTGTTTAACTGGGATAGGAGTGACTAAATACGGCCACAAGGCGAGATTTGGTCACCCATGGCGCTGCAAATCCCGGAAGATTTGGGGCTACTCCTGGGTCGAACCTTGCATCATATTCGTAGTAAGGAGTGGGACTGATTGTGCACAGTAGTACACAAAAGGAGTTAGTATCATGTTAACAGTTAGGAAGTTAGTGTCATTTCTTGTGAGTGTCCTCATGATTACCCTACCAGCGGCGGCGTTCGCTGCGGGACGATCGGTAAACAACGACCGAGACCGTCTGAACGGGGTTCGGGTTGCTGCGCCTCTGAACCTGGCGATTCTTATTCAGGACGACCTCGTTTCTCACGTCAGCAACGAGTTGGGCGTCACCCGCGACTTCATCCGCTCGCTGCCCGAAGGATCGCAGGTGATGGTCGGCTACATCAGGACCGGGAGCTTGCAGGTTCGCCAGCCGTTTACTCCCGACCTCGCAAACGCGGCCCGATCATTACGCATTGTGGTCTCGAGTACCTCGGCTTCGCCCTACAACCCGTACGTTGAAGTTCTGGATGCGCTGAAGCTGTTCGACTCGAACAGCAAGAATCCCAACGTCGTGTTGCTGATATCCGACGGGCTCGATGTGTCGCGAGGCTTTGACTCGTCGTCGGTGCTCAATTCGATTGATATGAACCGGGCGATCAAGGAGGCAAAGCGTCGGGACGTGTCGATCTATTCGTTTTATGCCCCATCGGTTGGAGTGACCCGACGGAATTTCCTCGCGGCCAGTTGGGGCCAGAGTTCGCTCAATCGGATTTCAGATGAAACCGGCGGCAAGGCGTTCTTTCAGGGTACGAACGACTTCGTGACGTTCAACTCATACTTCGAGCGCTTAACGAGGGCGCTGAATCAAAAGGAGTCCGCAGAGTAAGCAAGGTTTTTCACAACGCCTTCTCATAGACTCTCCTGTCCGCCCAAGAGGTCTTTGCGTTTGACAGTAGGATTTCAGAGGTCGTTTACGCAATGATGGTTGACAGGAGAGCGCTATGAGTACTGCCAGTGCGGAGGTCCTGATAGTCGGGGCCGGCCCGACTGGGCTTACGCTTGCGACTGCTTTGGCGAACCGTGGTATCCAGACCGCGGTGATTAACGCCGGTTGTGCGGTCAGCGGGAAATGCTTCCGAAAGTCGGTTCGAAAGCTGCGGAAGGCGTGGAACAGCCTTATTCATCTCACTCGTCAAAGACGGCGATTGCCCTTACCGGTGAGCCGGTCCCTCCGCGAATCTTAAGAGGCAGACCGATAAACCGAAAACGCCCCCGACCGATCAGCTGGTGCAAGTTGATCATGTTCTCGTAATGCGTAAAGCCCAACTCCCCGCAAATACGATGAACTTCCTTATTGGAAACGTGAACCACCCCCGGTGACATAGGTTCTACTCCAAAAGCCGCGATCTTCTGCTCGCCCAGCCAGCGAGCTGCGTCAGTGCTGAGCCCTGGCGGGTTGTACCAATCGTCTGTTCCAAATGTGCGCCGGTAATGATCCGTATACAGTAGAACCGTATCGCCTGGCTTGATTTCAAGACCCGTGCTGGAGAGAGCACGTTCCAGATCGACTGGCTCAATCAAATCGAGCAGACCTTTGTGAGACAGGTCCAAACAGATTCCCTCGGTATAGAACATCGTTAGAGCCATCGTGTCGATGGACTGTTCCCGGTACTGGCGTGCCATATGGCTGATGGAGTCGACGTGGGTGCCTGTATGTTCGCCCAATTCCAGCCGGTTTACTCCGGGTGAAACTACTTCGCTGTCGGTAATGCCATCCCACTGTTCATGCGATGCGTGTATGGTGATCTCCACCTCCGGAAGGCCCGGAAAGACAGGCATACCCGAGAAGATCTCCTGACTCAAATCAATTATTTCAGGCATACCCAATGCCCTTTCTTCTTTTTTGTTACACCGGGTAATCGTTAGACCCGCGCCGCTTCCATGCTGCTCATTAGGGATGGATCATCTTAAGAGGTTAGCGAGGTCGCTCAATCGACCATTTCCTTGAAACAATCCGACAGCAACTGGCGGTTCAGCGAAATGGACGCGGTCTGACCTTCCTTCTTCTTGGTAATCAGCCCCACGTGTTCGAGCGTGGTCCAGTGATGGCAAAGCAGCGCCAAACTTATTCCGAGATCCTCGGCAATTTCCGAGCCGCACATCTGATCGCAATCCGACAACATCTCGACTATGCGCAGTCGGGTCGGGTCAGAGAGCGCTTTAAATACCTTTGCCCGCTCCACCGTGCTGATCTGCTTTGATGCAATCGATTTCTTTCCCACCACAACATAGTACGCCAAACTTGCAGAGACTGCCAGAAGTAAGTTTAACGATGACTTAACTAAATACTTAAACAACGGTTGAACTTAATCAATTCGCTTGCCGTACTATTCCGAGTGATAATTGAAGGCAGTGAGTCAAGCAAAAAGATTGAGACAAGGAGGCAACATGGCTAAGCAAAGGACGGCACTTATTACAGGAAGCTCGCGCGGGATTGGCCGCGCGATCGCAGAACGGCTGGCCGCAGACGGTACGGCGGTAGTCATCAACTATACTCGCAGCCCGCAAAAGGCTGATGAAGCTGTGAGAGGCATCATCGACAGAGGCGGCAAAGCGATAGCGATACAGGCTGACGTTTCAAAGCCTGCCGAGGTTCGACGGCTATTCGATGAAGCCGAAAAAGCCTTTGGGCGTCTGGATATCGTCGTGGCCAACGCCGGTGTGTTCTTCATGAAACCGCTCGCCGAAAGCACGGAAGAGGACTACGAGTATGTGTTCAACACCAATACAAAGGGGGTCTTTTTCACGCTTCGAGAGGCTTCCAGGCGCGTCAACGACGGTGGTCGCATCGTAGCCGTTTCAACCGGCGCCACGAAAATGGCATTCGCCGACGCGTCGCTTTACGTCGGAAGCAAAGGCGCCATAGAGCAATTCGTTCGCTCGCTTTCTCGCGAACTGGGTTCTCGTTCCATTACCGTGAACGTTCTCTCTCCAGGATTCACTGAGACAGATATGCTCCCCGAAGAGGAGCAATTCCGCACCTTGGGAGCCAGTCTGTCACCCTTCAATCGGGTAGGAACTGCAGGGGAAGTGGCTGA
>DATMCM010000183.1:0-2572 GCA_035558335.1 Blastocatellia bacterium
AGCGAGCGGAGCACATCCTGACCCGGCGTGTCCGGCGCTCCGAGAAACCAGACATTCATCACACCCCAGGAAGCGAGCGCCCGCCTTGCCTCGATCTCGCGCACCGCGCCGAGCGCTGCAGCTTGCTCATAACCTACCGAATTGCCGCCTCCGTCGCCGCGCGTGCCATAGATCACCGCCACCCGTTTGTGTTGATCGAAGATGGCTCGCGCCAAATAGCTTGAGATCATCGTCTCGTCGTCGGGATGCGCGACTATCAGAAGGATGTCGGCCTTGAAGCGTTCGTCCGGGGGAATGACTGCCGGCGCTTGTTGGGTTCCGGCTGCACGAGCCGGAATGATCGACAGCCCAATCGCCAACCAGCCGATCGAAATCAGGCCCCGGAGAGTAGGGTAACGACTCAGCATTGCGCCTCCTCGAGTTAGAGAGTCCTGCGAGCGAACTCTTATGATAACGCGAACCGCGTTCTTCGATCAGTGCGTTTCGATGATCTCGCTTCTTGAGAGCTTGGCGTTAAGAGCGCAGTGGCTTACTACATCGTATTAATGACGAATGGTTGGTCGTCCAGGCATGTTGTTCTTCATCTGGTTTGGTAGAGGTTCATCCGGCAAACCGGTTATAATCGATTTAGACATGGCAAACTCACACAATCGCAAGAATGTGACGGCGCGAGTGATTCGTCCGGGCGATCCTCCGCACGACGGTCGAGACTGGGAAACGGCCACACCCGATGAAAGGATCAACGCCGTCTGGGAGCTAACCCTTTTGTGCTTTGCCTGGCAGGGGGATCAAACTGGTGAACCGCGACTTCAGAGATCTGTTAGCAGAGTTCAACGCTCAAGGCGTTGAATATTTAGTAGTTGGCGCACACGCCCTGGCCGCCCACGGGCACGTTCGCGCCACAAGGGACCTCGATCTCTGGGTGCGCCCGGATGTCGGGAACGCGAAGCGCGTGCTCACTGCTTTGAAGGCGTTTGGCACGCCTTTGCAGGATCTCACCGAAGCCGATCTCTCGAGGCAGGGCACAGTCTTTCAGATTGGTGTGCCACCGCTTCGCATTGATGTGATTACCGCGATCGGTGTGACCTTCGATGATGCCTGGTCCGCGCGGTTTCCAGCGAAATTTGCCGGCGAGCCGGCCGCCGTATTGTCCAGAGAGCATCTAATCCAAAACAAGCGCGCTTCCGGCGGGGCTCAGGATCTGGCAGACCTTGAATGGCTTGAGACTGGTGAGAGAGCCACGTGATCAGATCGATAAAGAACTGGTAGTGTAATAGTGTGTTGACGACCGCTAATTCTGACCGCCACCAAGACACCAAGACACAAAGCAACACCAAGAGAGGACTTCGTGAACCTTGGAGTCTTTGTGCATTTGTGGCGATTCCTCGGCAACACACTATTACCCCACTACCAAAGAACTGATGAGATTCCTCGTGAGTATTGAGTGTGGTATGATCTCCGCCGGACGATCCAGCGTATACATCCTCCTGGCGGTTCCGGTATGTATAAAGCTTTTGGTCTGATCGTCGCTCTCGCATCGACCCTCTTCAACCTCCCGGCGAATGCATCACTGGGTCAATCTCCTTCGCGCAACGCCGATCAAGCTCCGATTGCTGAGGAGTCTGTCAGGCTGAGCGCGGATCTTGTGCTCGTGGACGTCCTGCCGGTTCAAAAAAAGACCGGCCGCATCATCGGCAATCTCAAGCCGGAGGACTTCACGGTGTTTGAAGACGGCGTCAAACAATCGGTTCCGTACTTCAGCAAGGAAAAGCTGCCGGTCTCGATCGTCGTTCTTGTCGATCGAGCGGGCTGCGTCAATCCGTTCAGCGAACAGATTCGCGCCGCCACTATCAAAGCCATCGGCCATCTAAAGCCCGAAGACGAAGTGGCGATAATGACGTTCTCAAACAAGGTCTCGCTCGTACAGCCGTTCACTCGCGACCGCAAACTGATCGCGGACAGAATAATGAGCGTCGAGCAGCAACATCGCAGCGAACAACACTACTTTAACGCCGCGATCTACGAAGCTTCCGAATACATGAAGCGCGCCGCCAATCCCGGAGGCCGCCGGGCGATCATCGCGCTGACCAGTTTGGAAGCGAGCATCGACTTCTCGAAGATCTCTGAGAAGGAAGCGCTCGATTCGGTGCTCGAATCCGGGGCGGTGGTCTCAGGGATCCTTGTTCGAACTGTGGGAGGGCGAATCGATCAAGGCATCCGGGGCAAGCCTACCAGCTTGCTTCGGCATCTGGGATTGCGTGCGGGCAGCCTGAAGATGTTTGTGGAAGAAACCGGTGGCGCACTGGTCGGCGCGCCGCCCGACCAGATAGACCCTACTATGAATCTTCTTGTGGACAACATCTCGCAGAGTTACTCGTTGGCTTACTCACCGACTAATACGGCGCGGGACGGCAAGCGTCGCCGCATCCGTGTCGAGATCTCGCCCGAAGTTGAAAAGCACGAGGGAAAGACCGTGTTACTCGCTCGCAGGAGTTATGTGGTTGCGAAGGATCCGATGGCGAAGAAATGACCCAGCGAGTCTATGTTGCGTCGTAGCCGACGAACTCCTTCA
>DATMCM010000184.1:0-3077 GCA_035558335.1 Blastocatellia bacterium
TAATTTCAACGAGGTTGCCTTCCGTGTCACTCACCACCGCTTCGTAGTATCCGTCTCCAGTTACCCTCGGACCTCGAGCTATGGCCACTCCGGCTGCGCGCATGGCAGCTACTAGACGGTCAACTGCATCGCGCGAACCCAACGAAACCGCGATGTGCGCCATTCTTGGGGTCTCACCGGGCAAGTTCATAAGTTCTAGGCGTGCTCCAGAACTTAGCGCGAGAAAGCGAGATGTGAATGGCCGCATGCTACTTACATATTGTGGACCTATCGTAGCTCCGAACCACCGCTGGTAGAAAGCACATGCTCTCTCGAGATCAGCTACCCATGCGGCTGCATGCTCGATTCGTCCGTTTGCCACAAAGATTCCTTCTTCGATTAGTTTGGCGTCGACGCGATCCACGAGTGCATCAATGTGCTTCAGCAGCGTCCCGGGAGAGGCCTCGGTGAGCGCTCGTACGAGTGAACCCCACGGTTCCGACAGATGAGACAAGAGGCGCTTTTCACCCGGATGCGGCTTTCGTTCTAGAGCGAACCACACGTCAAAGAAACTCGCCAGGAAAGCGGTCACGCGGTGCTGAACACTCACAATGTCACCGCGATTTAGGGCGACTTCGATTTGGCGTCGATACGATGAATGGTTTCGCCGTAGCACGGGCCAGTTCTTCGTCAGTACCGCACGCCTGAGCCCTTCGGGATACGCCACGCGACCACGATTCTGCAGTCCCTGATACCAACCTCGCGGGTCAAGTAGTGCTTCGGAATGGACGATGTTGTACCAAAAACAGGTGGTATACCCGAGCGAAGCTTCGTGACGCGATAAAATGCGCTCGATTTGCCCCTCAATCCACTCAGGCGAACGGTACATAATATCGATGTGCGTGCCAGTGGATGGATCGCTCCACTCGTCGCCGGGTTCCCAGAAGCGATTGTCGATTTCCGCGCTCTCCCCCAAAAGTGTCCGTCGAAAATCGACCGGCACTTCCCGCACCGTGTACACGTAGAGATCGTAGTCGGACGCAACGTCGCTTGTTGCTGCCGCACGCGAACCCCCGAGAACCACCGCTAGGACCTGAGGCAGCTTGCCGAACGCTTGTGTCAGACGTTGTATGACATCGCGCGCATCCGTGGGCTGAATGTTCTGATTCATGTCGGTCATGTTTATCGGAGTCCGGCACGGAATTGCATTCGCGTGCCAGAAGACGAAGTCTAGAGCAGCCTGCCCTGTATCTTATCGACAAGGAGCCCAGTTCGCATCAATTCCGTTCGAAGCCCTGCAGAATCTCTAAACACTACCCCACGCATACCAAGCTGGACAGCCATTTTGACATTTTCGCTGGTGTCGTCAATGTAAATGGCCCGACTCGGCTCGATTCGAAAAGTATCCAGGAAAATCTCAAAAATACGCCGGTCTGGCTTCAACACCTTGACCTGCCCAGAGAGCAGCACTCCGTTAAACCAGATCAGGCATTCGAATCGATTGACAGCGATAGGGAACGTCTCCGCAGACCAGTTGCTAAGTGCATATATCGGTACACTCCGCGACCGCAATTCTCTGAGAATGTCGACTGTGCCAGGGATCTCTCCCCCCAGCATTTCCTCGTATCGCTCGAACCAAGCATCAATTAACTTTGCCTTGTCTGGATGAAGTCGTTTAAGAGAACCGCAGCCATCAGCAAACGGTCGCCCGGCATCTTGCTGCGCGTTCCACGACGATGTACAAACGGCACCGAGAAAGTATTCCATCGCCGTTTCATTGCCATTGAACAGCTTGCGGTAGAGGTAACGTGGGTTCCAATCGATTACCACACCCCCCAGATCGAAGATTGCGACACAACCTTTTGTCATTGCAAATACATTCTATCTTTCTTGCGTGAGTCGTCCATCATGTCTGTGTCAGAGGCTCAGCGGAACCTATTCCGATCCAGAAGTCCGGTTGTTGGAAGTCTCACCAGATAGGTAACGAGAAGCGCTTGTGGTGATTAAAGAGGCCAACTCCCGAATGGTCGGCGACTCGGAAGTTGGAACAACGCGGCGATATTCCAGCAAGTCACATGGGATCGCGGTCTACAACTCCCTTGCTGCGTAATCCGACCGAGGTGCGCCATTGCTCACAGCACGCGGGAGCGAATGTCGATTTCGGAGACGAGGGTGCGGTGGACCGGGCATTTCTCGGCAATCTCAAGCAGCTTCGAGCGTTGCTCTTGGGTTAGCCGCCCCGCGAATTCGAGGTCGCTCTCGATGTGGTCAAGCATTCCTTCTTTGGTTTCGCAATCGGCGCAGTCGGCTGCATGCATCTTACTGTGGCGCAGCCTAACGGTGACTGCTTCGAGCGGCCAGCTCTTGCGTCGCGCATACAGCGCAACCGTCATCGAAGTTCAAGCGCCCAAGGCAGCAAGCAGTAAGTCGTAGGGAGTTGGGCCCGTGTCGGCTCCGCCGGCAGCCACGGGCTCGTCTGCTGTCAAAGTATGTCGGCCCGCGAGAATCTCCTGGGCAAATCCTGCCGCGCTTGCGCGGACAACCACTTCATTTATCTCAGCCATCGTCAGCACTCCTGTGGGGAAAAGGGTCTTTACCAATGATTCTTTACTACGGATGAGAATGTACCTCTATCGGCCCGTACTCGGCTCCCCTCATTTCTGGCAGACCGACAAAGAGCCGCGATTCATAAAACCACGCCTTTTGGATTGGTCCACCATCCACCAGCGCCCAAAATTGGCGGATCGCGGGGGTTGACAACACGGGCGCATCAGGTGTACGGTCTGAGTTAGTTACATAACTAACTCCTCCGAGTCGGAAAATATGCGAACGGCACAACCGGACAAGCGAACGCGGCTGATCGAGAATGCGACGAAGCTGGCGTATAGTCGCGGTTTCCGAGAGACGAGTCTGGCGGACATCGCCGAGGCGGCTCGCGTGCCGGTAGGCAATGTCTACTACTACTTCAAAACGAAGGAAGAACTCGCCGAAGCCGTGGTGGAGCGGCGCCTGGAGGAGTTTCGCGCAGCCCGGGCGGAGTGGGACCGCTTGAGTTCTCCGAAGGAGCGGCTGTTAGCTTTCGTGGGTAGCGTCCACGC